>NZ_SADP02000995.1:0-302 GCF_004010375.2 Mesorhizobium sp. M2E.F.Ca.ET.209.01.1.1
CGAACTCAGAAAGCTGCGCGACGCAGCAATACCCGCACCCGGCGAGAGCGCGAAGGCGCGTGCCTTCGAGGCCGCCCTGCGCGCCTACGATCAGGAAAATATTTCCGCCGTCACCCAAGGATCGGTCGGCGGCCTTCGTCTCACAGAGCGAGCACAAAAGCTCTGGAGCAAGATCATGCAAAAGAAACTCATTGCCTCGCCGGCCCTTGCCGGGCTCGTCGCCCTGCCGATCGCCGGATACGCCACCTTCCATATGCTGAGGGAACAGCCGTCGCCGTTCGGCGGCGACGAGAAGATCACCG
>NZ_SADP02000996.1:0-302 GCF_004010375.2 Mesorhizobium sp. M2E.F.Ca.ET.209.01.1.1
CGCGAATTGCTTGACAGCTTGGACCTTCGGTTGGGGATGAGTTCCAGATCACCGAAACCGACGACGGCCTCATTCCAAGGCCGGTCCGCCACGACAATCATGAGCGGCAAATGAACGCCGCTCGGGTTGTCATGGACAAATACGAGGCTGAACTGCGAAGGCTTGCAAAGTAGGCCGACCGCTAATTCTCAGCCTTGTCGGAGAGCTTGACGATTTCCCATTCCTTGCCGTTTACGGCAGCCACATCGCCGACCTTCTTGCCGAACAGCGCGACAGCCATCGGCGAAACATGGGAAATGCTG
>NZ_SADP02000997.1:0-302 GCF_004010375.2 Mesorhizobium sp. M2E.F.Ca.ET.209.01.1.1
GGTAGTTGATCACCAGTGCGATGGCAAAGCCGACCATGAACAGCACCGGCATCGGCAGCACGCCGATGATCAGCGCGGTCATCAGCGCCACGGTCAGCGCCAGGTTGACCCACAGCAGCTTCGGGCGCTTGATGTCTTCGGCGTCTTCCACGGTCGGCAGCGGATTGCTGTCATCGGACACGCTGTTGTCCATCCAGCTGCCGCCCTTGGGCAGGGTCACCACGCCGAGGCGACGACGTTCCTTCAGGCCCAGGTACCAGGCCAGCAGCAGTACGCCGGCACAGGCGATCACCATCGACGGG
>NZ_SADP02000998.1:0-302 GCF_004010375.2 Mesorhizobium sp. M2E.F.Ca.ET.209.01.1.1
ATAGGATCATGCTTACGGCGTTCGGACCCCGCTTCGTCGCCTGCGAGATCGCCGATCTCTACGAGAAGCTGGGCGGCGGCGTCACCCGCATCGGCAAGCCCTATCCGGCGATCTTCGATGCCGCACTTGCACTGGCCGGCGAGCCGGACCGCCACAGGGTGGTCTGCGTCGGCGACAGCGTCGAACACGATATTGCAGGCGGCAATGGTGTCGGCATCGCCACCGCGTTGGTATTGGGTGGGATCCTGGCCGGCGCGCCTGACCTCGCCGCTGTTTTCGGCGAGCACAAGGCCTGGCCGGAC
>NZ_SADP02000999.1:0-302 GCF_004010375.2 Mesorhizobium sp. M2E.F.Ca.ET.209.01.1.1
GGCGCCCAAGGCAGCGAGCCCGACAAGGATCGGGCAAAGCTTGCCGATGTTGCCGTTACCGTAAACATCGCAACCGAAGACAGAAAAAGACGGCGGCTCAGTTGGACAGTATTGTGACGATCCATCGAAGGCACCCCGACAACAATAGAGGCGCGCCGAAAGGGGCGCGCAAAATCATGACAAAATCAGTTAAGTTTAAGTCATGCCAATTACTTGGTGTCAGCCTGCGGAAAGAAACCGGGATCGTCAAGCAGATCACAAAATCGTTAGATTAGGCCAGTCATCTTCTTATCGTCATGCGC
>NZ_SADP02001000.1:0-302 GCF_004010375.2 Mesorhizobium sp. M2E.F.Ca.ET.209.01.1.1
GAAGATCGTCGGCAAGCGGGTTTTCGAGAGCCTGATCATGGCCGGCGCGCTCGACTGCTTCGGCCACGATCGCGCCCAGATGTTGGCTGGCGTCGAGCGGATGATGGGGCTGGCGTCACTCGCCCAGCAGAACGCCGTTTCCGGCCAGGCCGATATTTTCGGCGCCTCGCTCGGCGCCCAGTCGCAGGCGCTCAACCTGCCGCCGACCGATCCGTGGCTCGCCGCCGACCGGCTGCACCGCGAATTCCAGGTCGTCGGCTTCTATCTCTCGGCGCATCCGCTCGACGAGTACAAGGCGGCGC
>NZ_SADP02001001.1:0-302 GCF_004010375.2 Mesorhizobium sp. M2E.F.Ca.ET.209.01.1.1
TCCGCCTGCGGCTCATAGGTCGGCCGGTAGGCGTCGAGCGGCAGTCCGTGATGGATCGTGGCCAGCCAGTTCGCGTCGGGCAATCCCCGTTTCTGGCTGTGCGAGATCGAGATCATCGGGAAGCGCGGAAAGCGTTTATAGGCCGGCGCCAGGTCGACATAGTCGAGCCGGCCATGCGGCGTCGTCACCGTTCGCCCCGCAATGGCCTCGAAGAACGGGAAATGCAGGCAGTGGCTGAGATGGAAATGGATGACGTCGAACTCTTGGGCGCGCTCGCGCACACCGGCAATCCTCGCCACATG
>NZ_SADP02001002.1:0-302 GCF_004010375.2 Mesorhizobium sp. M2E.F.Ca.ET.209.01.1.1
ATCAAGGCGCATTATTACGGCAGCCACAGGTCGATCAATCCGACGGGAATTGTTCCGGTAGGGCCGGAGCTCGATTATGCCGCGCCGCATGATCGCGGGCGGTTTAGGAAGGCGGCGTGACCTGATCTAGGAGCAATTACTGAAAAAGTGTGAGCGGTTTTCCGCCCGGAGTTGCGTCGAAACAAAGAGATAGAGCGGTACTCTGCTTCCGTGAAACGGAGAACCGCTCTAGCGGAACGCCTCGGTGTCGGTGCGGGCTCGCCTGGCAAGTTCGGCCTTCAGCAGAGTTCTCCCAAATCGGC
>NZ_SADP02001003.1:0-302 GCF_004010375.2 Mesorhizobium sp. M2E.F.Ca.ET.209.01.1.1
CATGGTCGAGCCGAACAGGAAGGCGCCGCGCATCACATGCGCCGGCAGGTTGACCGGGCGAAACCGCGCCGGCTCGCGCCAGCCCCGCAGCAGCGCCCCAACCAGCACGACATGCACGGCAAAGCGCACCCAGGCGACGATCAGGACGGAGACGCCGGCCAGGACGAGATATTTGCTTGAGGTGTCGAGGAAGGTGAAGAAGACATAGGTGGTAAGCATGCACAGGATCGCCACCGGCAGCGTCGCGCTTTCTGAATGTCTTTGGGAAGGATTCACGTGCAGGCCGGGGAAAAACTGGCCTG
>NZ_SADP02001004.1:0-302 GCF_004010375.2 Mesorhizobium sp. M2E.F.Ca.ET.209.01.1.1
GAGCCGCTCGGCGCGCTCGACAAGAAATTGCGCGAGCACATGCAGCTTGAGATCAAGCAGATCCACACGATGCTCGGCGTCACCATCGTCTATGTCACACACGACCAGAGCGAGGCGCTGACGATGTCGGACCGGGTCGCGGTCGTCAACAATGGCGCCATCGCCCAGCTCGGTTCGCCGGACGATCTCTACAACACGCCGCAAAGCTCCTTGGTGGCGAGCTTCATCGGCGAGAACAACACGCTGGAAGGCGTGGTCGACCGCGTTTCGGGTCAGGAATGCCGGGTCCGGCTGAACGGCGG
>NZ_SADP02000098.1:0-569 GCF_004010375.2 Mesorhizobium sp. M2E.F.Ca.ET.209.01.1.1
GGCGCGGTGCTGCTCGGCATTGTCTACGGCTACCTGCCGCTGATGATCCTGCCGATCTATGTCAGCCTGGAACGGCTCGACCGGCGCCTGCTGGAAGCCTCCGCCGATCTCGGCGCGACGCCCGTGTCCACCTTCCTCGGCGTGACGCTCAGGCTGTCGCTGCCAGGCGTCATGACCGGCTTCTCGCTGGTGATGATACTTTTGCTCGGCGAATACCTGATCCCGACGCTGCTCGGCGGCGGCAAGGTGTTCTTCATCGGCAACGCGCTGGTCGACCTTTTCCTGCAGTCGCGCAACTGGCCGTTCGGATCGGCCATCGCCATCACGCTGGTGCTGGTCTCGGTGGTGGTGCTGATCGTCGCCAACCGCATCTCGACCCGGCTTTCGGGTGCGCGCCGGGTGGACCTGATCTGATGCGCGCCTTCGTCGTCGCCGTCTTCGCCTTCCTCTATCTGCCGATCGCGCTGGTCGTGCTGTTCTCCTTCAATGCCGGCCAGCACGCCAGCGAGTTCACTGGCTTCTCCGTGCAATGGTACGGCAAGGCGCTGTCGAACCCGTTCCTGGTCGAG
>NZ_SADP02001005.1:0-302 GCF_004010375.2 Mesorhizobium sp. M2E.F.Ca.ET.209.01.1.1
CACACCTAGAGCGTTTCATGTTTTGACGGAAGCGTATCCGGCGTTGTTGAAGTAGTTTGAGCATTCGTCGGGTTCTATGGTGGCGACGAGGTGTCCGATGTGTCGCCAGGTGTCGTCGATGGTTCGCTTCTGGGCAGCTCGCATCCAGTGCTTGATCTTGGCGAAGGCCTGCTCGATCGGGTTGAGGTCGGGCGAGTATGGCGGCAGATACCAGAGCCTTGCGCCGGCGGCTCGGATCATCTGCCGGACGGCGGCCGACTTGTGGGAGCCAAGATTGTCCATGATGACGATGTCGCCGGGCT
>NZ_SADP02001006.1:0-301 GCF_004010375.2 Mesorhizobium sp. M2E.F.Ca.ET.209.01.1.1
GCGGCCGGATTCCAACTGGCGAAACAGCGCTACGTCGCGATGTTCGGTAAGGATGTAATGATGCGCCATGCCGGCGACGTGGCGGTCGATGGTTTCGCACAGAAGCCGGCAGCGCTCGAAATCGGGCGCATAGCTCGCGGTGACGATCGCGGCCAGGGGCGCGCGCGGCAGCGGTTCGATTTTGGTAGCAGTGTCCGGCACGAAATGGCTGTTCACCGGCGTGCCTCCGCCGGTCGCGGCCCAAGCGACAGCTTCTGCCTCACGACGCGCCACAGGAAGAGCGGGTTGCCGACGATGTAGC
>NZ_SADP02001007.1:0-301 GCF_004010375.2 Mesorhizobium sp. M2E.F.Ca.ET.209.01.1.1
CCTTCGGCGGCAAACAATTCTGCCCCTGGCAGTGAATGGCCGGGCGCTGTTGAGTTGCCGGCTCATTCGGCTGGGCAGGCTGATCCTCGGCGCGGACGGGCTGCAACCCCACGAGGCCGGTCATTGCCCCGCACAGGAGCGCTGTTCGAAGCAGGTTCATTCGCGCCTCCACCGTTGGGAGCCGGCTGAACCCTACACTTTCGAGCTGCAGTCGGCTGCCGGCGACTGCCAACGACGTTAACGGGGCGTTTCCGCTTCGGGAGGGCCGGCTGAATCTCCTCGATGGCAGCTGAACGAACAT
>NZ_SADP02001008.1:0-301 GCF_004010375.2 Mesorhizobium sp. M2E.F.Ca.ET.209.01.1.1
CGAAGGGCGGGAGCATCGAGCTCCTTGCGGTCCCCGTGGGCGGCTGGATGGCGTATCTGATCAAGGCTTCGACGCGGTTCGGCCGCGCCTGGCAGGTGTCGGACCCCTTTGCCGAAAAAATTGCGGCAATCGCCGACCGCATCGGTTCGAACAGCAAACTGCTCGCCGACGCGATCCTGGCAATCGATGCCATCTTCGAGCCGTCCTTGGCCGCCAACGCCACGTTCCGCGCGCATATCGTCGCCAATCTCGACGGACTGCTCTCGAATGATCCGATGGGCTTTGTCAAACAAGTCTGTTC
>NZ_SADP02001009.1:0-301 GCF_004010375.2 Mesorhizobium sp. M2E.F.Ca.ET.209.01.1.1
GTCCGGGCCGCCCGCATCACATCCGGGAGGCTCCATGTTCGGCAAGATCCTGATCGCCAATCGCGGCGAGATCGCCTGCCGCGTCATCCGCACCGCCCGCAAGCTCGGCGTGCGCACCGTGGCCGTCTATTCGGATGCGGATGCCCGCGCCCTGCATGTCGAAATGGCGGACGAGGCGGTGCATATCGGCGCCTCGCCTGTCGGCGAAAGCTATCTGCGCGGCGAAAGGATCGTCGCGGCAGCGCTCGCCACCGGCGCCGAAGCCATCCATCCCGGCCATGGCTTCCTGTCGGAAAACCCC
>NZ_SADP02001010.1:0-301 GCF_004010375.2 Mesorhizobium sp. M2E.F.Ca.ET.209.01.1.1
GTAACGACGCCACTCGGTTACTTCATTCTGCAGTTCCCGGAAGGCCTTAATGCTGCTCATTTGAACCTGTTCTCTGTTGGGCTCTTTGTACTGTTTCATTGGCCGATGTTCCTAAAAAGCGACCTGCCAAAGGCGGCGCTCGCGAAGCAAATTTACGCGAACTCCATTCAGGTGAGACTAGCTTGCGCGATTAGGCTTGTATTGACACGTTCGGTCAGTTTCTTGACATATGCCGCCATATCGGCACTGAATTGGGTGAAGACGACCACAGTTTCGCTTAATTCACTTCCGCGAAAGCCGT
>NZ_SADP02001011.1:0-301 GCF_004010375.2 Mesorhizobium sp. M2E.F.Ca.ET.209.01.1.1
TCGCAGACCTCCGTCCTTAATTGCTTAAAAAACAAAGAGTTGGAGCCCCCCGTCGAATCGGGCGAGGGGCTGGAGCAACTCAACGTTTGCCGGCAAAAGCGATCTGCGCGAGCCGCGACTTTTCGCGGTCGTTCGGCGTGACCTCCCAACCGACATCCTTCTGAAGCTCAGGCGACAGGCTGTTCATCAGGTTTCTGGTCTTGGCGTTTCTATGTTGGCGCATGATGGAGCGGCCGAGATTTCCGAGCATCGACATCGTCGCATTTCCTGTTCCGTTGAGACCGCGTAGGGCCGTCGGAAG
>NZ_SADP02001012.1:0-301 GCF_004010375.2 Mesorhizobium sp. M2E.F.Ca.ET.209.01.1.1
GCCAGGCAGGGAAAGCGCTGATAGGCCTTGGAAAGCTCGGGGCTGATGCGGTCGATATCCTCCGGGATCAGCTCGATCCCGTAGTCCCAGGGCGCGCCGTCCATGTTCCAGTGTTTCGGGTTCTGCTCGTAGACACCGAGCAGCACACCCTTTCGCTCCTGCCTGAGATACGAGAAGCCGTCGAGGTCGACGGCGAGGCCGAGCTCCTTGTCGAGGGCGGCGACCTCCGGAATGTCCTCGGTGACGAAATAATGGTGCTCCATCGGCGTCACCGGCAGATCGACGCCGGCCATCAGCCCGA
>NZ_SADP02001013.1:0-301 GCF_004010375.2 Mesorhizobium sp. M2E.F.Ca.ET.209.01.1.1
GCGGCATTCCATGCGACCCGACCCGATATCGTCGCCTGCCCACCGCTCGGATCCTGTTCGTCAAAAGTGCATGCCGGAGCCGCGCTTGCCGCCATGCCGCGATCGCCACCGCTATCCTTGTAATCCCACTGCTGCAGGATATCGGGCTCGATCGCGAGCACTTCGGCGCCCGCGGCCGCCAGCGCGGGGGTCTGCGCGACGATGTCGTGGGCGTGATCCCAGGGATTGTCTGAAGCGGCGGCATCCGCGGCCAGCCGCAACCAGGTGGCGCCACGGTCCGCTGCCGCGGCCGGACTTGCGC
>NZ_SADP02001014.1:0-301 GCF_004010375.2 Mesorhizobium sp. M2E.F.Ca.ET.209.01.1.1
GGTCATCGAAGGATTTCGGCTTGCACCCGAGATTGGTCGTGTCGAGCCACTCGGCGGAGTTGCCGAACAATCCCGTGCTGTTTGTGAGACTGCCAAGCCATTCGGAACCGCTACGGGCTTCGGTAAGTATCGCCACGCCTTTCATGCGTGCGGATTGCCCGCGGCCTGTCCGACCTCGATTGCAGAAAGCCGTTCTTCCTGATCGCCCGTCGACATGTCAAAGCTCCGCTTAAACAGCGCCTCAACGAACAAAGGCTCATATGGTTCCGTAGATTCGACCTCACGCCAAGGCAAAATGCAG
>NZ_SADP02000099.1:0-566 GCF_004010375.2 Mesorhizobium sp. M2E.F.Ca.ET.209.01.1.1
CTGCAATGGCGCCGGCTTCCAAAAGAGCGCCAGGTCTCGATCCCCATCAAGCATGGTTTCAACCGATATCTTGTTCCGGAGAGCGCAGCGCCGGCCTACCCTGGAGGCGGGCTCGAACTTGCTGTTTCTGTGCGGCCAACGCATACCGCCGGTATCGACGGTCGCCGGCGCGACCTGCTTGCCGTCTCGGTCTTCCTCGTCAACCGGCGCTCTGAAGCGCTAAGGCGATATGGCGATCTAGCGTTCTGTTTTCAGGCACGGCTGGAGCTCAAATCCCCGCTTGGCTTTGAGCCGAATGACGATCGAGCGTCCTATGATGCCGAAGACCCCGACGAGCGCATTTCAGACCTTCACTATCGCGACGTTGCATCTTACGCCACCGGTCACAACAGCTCAGGTGATTGGTGCGCAGCCGATGGTGACGGCCTCGTCACAACCGTGTTCACGACATCCGTCCCTTGCCAGGATGTCGAGAAACTTGGCGCCGACATAAGCGTTCCAGGTGTTATTCGCGGTATGGAAGGATTGGCCGAGGCAGCCGAAGGCGCCGACAGCCTGCGCTCCGC
>NZ_SADP02001015.1:0-301 GCF_004010375.2 Mesorhizobium sp. M2E.F.Ca.ET.209.01.1.1
CGACAGATGCGTTGCCAGCACCGCGGTGCTGACGCGGTATGTGTTCAGCCCGGAGGCGGCCGGACGATCGAGTTTTTCGAGACCCGCCTGGAATTTCCGCCAGTTTTCGACATAGGTTTCCGCTGCCGGCTCGAAACCCTGTTTCAGGCTTGCAAGGGCAAGGTCGGCGGCTTCTTCCGGCGAAGCGCCGAAGCCGAGCGCCAGCAAGGTGGTGGTCTTGCCGGCCGAAAAGCCAATCTCGCCGGCCAGCGCGACATTGCCGTTTTCGGCGGCCTGGCAGGAAGGGTCGGGCGCGCCGTTG
>NZ_SADP02001016.1:0-301 GCF_004010375.2 Mesorhizobium sp. M2E.F.Ca.ET.209.01.1.1
ACCTCGTCCTGGGTGAGGCCGGCAACCGCTGCGACCTCGCTGGCCTCACCCAGGACGAGGTGCAGAAAGTCTTCAAGGACATTGAAAGCAAGCGGCGCGCAGCGCGTTATCTTCACGCGAGACCCCTGCCCGCCGTCCAGATGGACGAGGGCTCAGCGTGTGCGGCATAGCCGGAATCGTGGCACTGGACGCTACCGCGGCGCGGCCTTCACGCGAGGCGCTCCTGCGCATTGCGGGGTCGCTCGTGCATCGCGGTCCGGATGAACACGGCCTCTACCGCGACAATCGCACAGGGCTGACC
>NZ_SADP02001017.1:0-301 GCF_004010375.2 Mesorhizobium sp. M2E.F.Ca.ET.209.01.1.1
GCCGACCCAAACAGGCGGCCACTGCGTCCTTGCCGGATCCGCCGAGTGACACGATTACGTTGGATGATGCGCAGCCACGCGCCCGCGCCTGCACGAAGTTATGATCGCATGGGTCATGAAGGGTCCTCCGCCGCGGTGCCGTCCGCCCGCGCCCAGCGCGCCTTACCTATCGAAGAAGCGAGGGGATTTCGTAGCGATAGAACTCCATCTCGTCCCGGACCTCCGGTATGATCGCCGTTAGATCCTTCCTTTCGCGACGGAGCCACTTCTGCTGGCGGCCTGGATCGATCATCTCCTTGGC
>NZ_SADP02001018.1:0-301 GCF_004010375.2 Mesorhizobium sp. M2E.F.Ca.ET.209.01.1.1
GTCTCGAGTTCCACGGCAGCACCGCGTCGGCTATCCCGGATATCGAGGTGGACTGCACCGGCATCGCCGCCAGGCGACCGGAACTGCGCGGCGTGCGCGGCGAGATGCTTATGCTGCGAACCGCCGACATCTCGCTTGCCAGGACGGTCCGCCTGCTTCATCCACGCATCCCGATTTATGTCGTGCCGCGCTCGGAAAACCTTTTCATGGTCGGCGCGTCGATGGTCGAATCCGATGCCGAAGGCCCGATCACGGCGCGCTCGGCCATGGAGCTGCTCAGCGCGGACCGCTGGACACGGTG
>NZ_SADP02001019.1:0-301 GCF_004010375.2 Mesorhizobium sp. M2E.F.Ca.ET.209.01.1.1
GTGCCGGAAGCGACGGTGGCGAATTTCTTGACAAGGCTCATGCGCTGGATGACTGCCTGCGGAATTGCGTCAAATGGATGTCATTCGGCCGCCGCCTTGGCCTTGCCGTTGCGTTCGGGCGCATTGCCTTCCAGCGTGTCGATCAGCCGCTTGTGGATGGTGGCCGTGCGCGTCGGGCTGTCGATCTTCTGCCCGGTGAGGTCGGTGACGTAGAAGGTGTCGATGACCTTCTCGCCGAATGTGGTGATGTGCGCCGAGGCGATATCGAGCGACAGGTCGGACAGCGCGCGGGTGATCTCGG
>NZ_SADP02001020.1:0-301 GCF_004010375.2 Mesorhizobium sp. M2E.F.Ca.ET.209.01.1.1
CTGGACAAGGATGCGGTCGTCTCCCTGCCGCTGCACGATGGGCTCGGTCGTGCCGAGTTCGTTGACGCGGCGCTCGACCACTTCGATCGACTGCGCCAATGCGGTCGATGTGCGGTACTTGATACCGGCGTCGGTGACGGTGAACTTGAGCAGCCCCGGCTCGGAATCGTCGAGCGACATTTCCTGGATGGAGCCGCCTGTGAACAAGCCGGCTGCGACAGGATCGGTCAAGCTCTTCAACGCTTTCTTGGCGGCATCGAGCTGAGCGGCATCGGTGATGCGGACCTGCAGGGTCTTGCCG
>NZ_SADP02001021.1:0-300 GCF_004010375.2 Mesorhizobium sp. M2E.F.Ca.ET.209.01.1.1
CCGGTGCGCTCGGCTCGCTCGCCACCCGGCTTGCGAGGTCCTCCGATGTGTTCGGCAGGGACGGCCAACCAGCAAGCCGCACGGTCAATTTCATCGCCGCGCATGACGGCATGGCGCTGGCCGACATCGTTGCCTATGAGCGCAAGCACAACGAAGCCAATGGCGAGCAGAACCGCGACGGCCATAACGACAATCTGTCCTGGAACAACGGCGCCGAAGGCGAAACGGACGAAACCGCGATCGGAGAGGCGCGTTTCAATGACCAGTGCGCGTTGCTGGCGACGCTTTTCGCCTCGCGCG
>NZ_SADP02001022.1:0-300 GCF_004010375.2 Mesorhizobium sp. M2E.F.Ca.ET.209.01.1.1
GACCCCGTGCCCGCCAGGGTGCGCTGGAGCGAAGCGAGGGCGGCCGCATGGTCGCCGTTCCGGTATCGTTTCAAGGCAACCGCAGACCTCCGAAGCAAAGGGCCGCCATGCGCATATTGATGGTCACCGACGCCTGGCGCCCGCAAGTCAACGGCGTCGTCCACACGCTGGAGCGGCTCACCGAGACTCTGAAGTCCTTCGACGTCGCGGTCGAGTTCCTGACCCCGAACATCTTCCGCACCCTGCCCTTGCCGACCTACCCCGACATCTGCCTGGCGCTGACCACGCCCGGCCATGTCG
>NZ_SADP02001023.1:0-300 GCF_004010375.2 Mesorhizobium sp. M2E.F.Ca.ET.209.01.1.1
CTCGCGGATGGATGTGTGGATTCCACCGGGGCCTATGATCCAACCAAGTGCACCATTTCCACGGCAATTCTTAATGGCATTGCCGAAAGCCCATGGCTCAAGTCTTCCGTCAGCCTGGGGGTAGTCTACAACACTATCGACGACATGAAGAACCCGCATGAGGGTCTTTATGTCACCGGTACTACCGAATTTGCCGGCCTCGGTGGCGATGCCAAGTGGGTGAAGGTGACCGGGCGCGGCAGCGTTTACCAGACCTTGTCGGAACAGCTGGACCTGGTTGGCTTGGTTTCCGGCGGCGCC
>NZ_SADP02001024.1:0-300 GCF_004010375.2 Mesorhizobium sp. M2E.F.Ca.ET.209.01.1.1
GTGTCGGCACGCAACCGCGACATCAATTCCGGCCCGTATGACGACTTCATCCAGACCGACGCCGCGATCAATCGCGGCAATTCCGGCGGCCCGCTGTTCAACGCCCAAGGCGAGGTCATCGGCATCAACACCGCGATCATCTCGCCGTCGGGCGGCTCGATCGGTATCGGTTTCTCCATCCCCTCGCAGCTTGCCGCGGGCGTCGTCGACCAGCTTCGCCAGTATGGCGAGACGCGGCGCGGCTGGCTTGGCGTGCGTATCCAGCCGGTGACGGACGACATCGCCGAAAGCCTCGGCATG
>NZ_SADP02000100.1:0-564 GCF_004010375.2 Mesorhizobium sp. M2E.F.Ca.ET.209.01.1.1
TCTGGCGGACCACCTCTACGCCGGCATACATAACGACTGTCAACGCGATCAGCAGACTTGAAACGGCAGCGATTGTAGGCGTGATCTCTTCCCGAATTCCCGACCACATCTTTATCGGTAAGGTGGTGGTATCCGGCCCGCTCACGAAGAGTGACAGCACCAACTCATCGGCAGATCCGTTGCGGAAATTGAAGCTGGAAACCTGCAAGCCATGCCCATGAAATTTCGCCCGCACAGCAAGTACCTGCCCCTTCCTAGCTCAGGAGAATCGCGGCGTCATCTTCGGCATATCGCCTGCCCCGTCGAGAGAGAGCAGCCAGAAGAGGCCCAAGGCCTGCTGCTTCGAGGTTGCCTATTGCCGAGAGGATCTCGTCCTGCCACCGCGGGTGAACGTTCTCTCTGCTGAGGCCCTTGAATTTCTCCCAAATCTGATCGGCCGATAAAGGGCGCAGGACATCCCCAAGTGGGTGTCGTACAATCATTTCTTCCGGCCCTTTCCCTTGATCCATGACAACGCGGGCTGGCGTTTCGGCTGGAAACGCCGAAGCGAAATCGGAGGACGCT
>NZ_SADP02001025.1:0-300 GCF_004010375.2 Mesorhizobium sp. M2E.F.Ca.ET.209.01.1.1
GGTCGATCATCGCGCTGAGTTCGATGATCCGCGCGAGCGGAAAATGCTGCGCCAGCACCTTGCCGCCGGAGTTCGAGGCGCCGCCTGCCAGCCAGGTGTCGCCAAGACGATGGCTGTAGATGCCAAAGCGCGGCGCCGAGATCGGCCGGTCGGACAGGATCTTGATGGTCAGCGAGGACCCCAGCGCGGTGACGCCGTCGCCCGCCGCCGTGGCGCCTGTCGCCAGGAACGAGGCACAGCCGTCCGTGGTGCCGGCAACCACGACCACATCGCGCGGCAGGCCGAAAAGCGCGGCGGCGG
>NZ_SADP02001026.1:0-300 GCF_004010375.2 Mesorhizobium sp. M2E.F.Ca.ET.209.01.1.1
CTGGAACTGGCCCTCATTGAAAAAGCTGACCGACGACGTGCCGCCGACGCTAGGCTTGTAGCGGTGCGAGACGTGAACGTCCTTGTTGGCCGGAAAGGTCGAGCGCCACCAATAGGTCGAGCGCAATTGCCAGAACGGCGCATAGCCGGGTTTTTGGCCGCCACTGTCGTCAACAGTGTCCTCGATGATGATGCCGCGGTTGACCCAGTCGTCGGCCACCGCTTGCGGAAGCTTCGCCAGTGCCGCCTTGGCGGCATCGCCGAACGGGTTGAACGGCACGTTCTGGGCCTTCAAATCGGC
>NZ_SADP02001027.1:0-300 GCF_004010375.2 Mesorhizobium sp. M2E.F.Ca.ET.209.01.1.1
GCCTGGCGCGCGCCGAGCGGCGCCTGCCCGAAGACCCGACAACCAACAATCCGGAATGGGAGAAGCTGCACCGCGCCTTCCACCGGGCGCTGATCGCGGCGTGCGGGTCGCACTGGCTTATCGGCTTCTGCGATCAGCTTTCCGACCAGGCGTCGCGCTACCGCCTGATCTCGCAAAATGCTCCGGGCACAGGGCGCGATGAAATCGGCGAGCACCGCATCATTGCCGAGCGCATGCTGGACGGGGACGCCGACGGCGCTGTCGAAACGCTTCTCAATCATTACCGCCTCACCGCGTCGA
>NZ_SADP02001028.1:0-300 GCF_004010375.2 Mesorhizobium sp. M2E.F.Ca.ET.209.01.1.1
ATCTACATGAGCGCGCCGTGCCACACCGTTGTCCGGCGCGTGCCCGTGCGCCATTTCGTATGCTTGCTGCAAATTCGCGACGTACTCAGCCGACACGTCGAACGCGTCACCAAGTGCCTTGGCCATCTCGGGGCTGATGCCTCGCTTTCCCGAAATGATCGGGTTGATAGCCTGCTCCTGCACTCCAAGAATGTAAGCGAGGTCGCGCTGAGACCAGCCGCGCGCATCAAGCTCCTCGCGGATGAACTCGCCGGGGTGCGGCACGTCAATAAGGCTAGATGCGATGGTCATACCGAGATC
>NZ_SADP02001029.1:0-300 GCF_004010375.2 Mesorhizobium sp. M2E.F.Ca.ET.209.01.1.1
GCCGCGGCACACCTCCGCCGTGTAGGTGCCGTAATGCAGCCCGAGCCCGATGACGCCGGCGACCAGCGGCGGCAGCAGGATGCCGATGTCGGGCAGCACATAGAAGATGAAATAGAGCTGCACCAGGAGCGGTGTGCCGCGGATGAATTCGGCCACCCAACCGACAGTGCGCGACACCGCCTTGTTGGGCGAGCGGCGCGCCAGCGCGATGCCCAACCCGACGATCGCCGCCAGCACCGAACCGAGCAACGTCGCCAGGATGGTGATCTTCACCCCCTGGATCAACGTCGGCAGGATCTG
>NZ_SADP02001030.1:0-300 GCF_004010375.2 Mesorhizobium sp. M2E.F.Ca.ET.209.01.1.1
GTCACACACCGCTCCTACAGGAAATTGCGAGCGTCCCGTGACTGGCATTTCGGGATGCTCGCAGTCAGTTGGGGTGTCGTAAATGCAAGACAGCAACCTGTCGGGTTCGCTGCATCTGTTGCCGTTCGGAGTCCCGCTTTTCCCTTAGCCGTTGACAAACGGCCGCAGTCGGGGAGGAGCGCGGCCAGAAGACAGATGCATGAACAGATTTCCAATCCAGGCGACCGGCATAAACCAGGACGACTTCGCGGAGTCGGTCGCGGAAAAGGTCGAGCGTGCGCTTGCCCACTATGACGAGGC
>NZ_SADP02001031.1:0-300 GCF_004010375.2 Mesorhizobium sp. M2E.F.Ca.ET.209.01.1.1
CACGTCCAGACGGCGCTGGGGTGAACTGAGGCCGCCGCGCGCCGGAAATGGTCCTTTGACGTAGAACGTCACCTTGACCAGATAGTCGAGCGAGCTGCCAAGCTCCTCCAGATCCGCTTTGATATTGGCAAGGATAGCGCGCCATTGCGTGGCCGGATCGCCGATCGCGCCGCCCTGGTGTTTCGACGGGTCGTAATCGTCGACGGTGGCGGTGTTGCCGCAGAGAAAAACATAACCTTTTGCGTCGCTGACTACCGTGCCTTTGCCCCAGGGCATCAGGCGGTCACCTTTGAATTTCTT
>NZ_SADP02001032.1:0-300 GCF_004010375.2 Mesorhizobium sp. M2E.F.Ca.ET.209.01.1.1
GCACGCTGATGTTCACCGGCCTGGCGGCCGTGGTGATGCTCGAGAAGAAATTCCGCCGCTACCGCCTGTTCGGCCGCTTCTGGCGCGCCGACTGGCCGCGTTTCCGCGGGTTGCTCAGGCTCGGCCTGCCGATCGCCGGCATCCTCGCCTTCGAGGTGACGATCTTCAACGCGGCAGCGCTCCTGATGGGCCTGATCGACGCGGATTCGTTGGCCGCCCACGCCATCGCCATCCAGATCGCCTCGATCTCCTTCATGGTGCCGCTCGGCCTCAACCAGGCGGTCACCGTGCGCGTCGGCC
>NZ_SADP02001033.1:0-300 GCF_004010375.2 Mesorhizobium sp. M2E.F.Ca.ET.209.01.1.1
CCCAAGCCCTCGCCGGATGGCCTGCAGCAGCACCTGCGGCGCTGGGGCATTGCAGCGGCGGAGGCGGTGATGGTTGGCGACCACGCCTACGACCTGGAGTGCGGCCGTGCCGCAGGCACGCACACCGTGCTGGTCAATCTGCCGGAGAACCCATGGCCGGGCCGGGCCGACTGGCATTGCGCCGATTGCCGCGCGCTGTTGGCGGCGTGGCAGCAGAAGGGGTAGTGCCGGCCGCTGGCGGGCAACCGTTGCTGGTAGATGCCGACCTTGGTCGGCGCTGTGGGTTCTGTGCCAACCAAG
>NZ_SADP02000101.1:0-554 GCF_004010375.2 Mesorhizobium sp. M2E.F.Ca.ET.209.01.1.1
CCGCTATTTCCTACCCGATGACGCACGCCCGCAACTGCGACGAGGTGCTGCGCGTGGTGGACTCCCTGCAGCTGACGGCGAAGCATCGCTTGGCGACGCCGGTCAATTGGAAGCCGGGTGACGACGTCATCATCGCGGGTTCGGTGTCGAATGATGAGGCTAGGCAGCTTTATCCGCAGGGCTGGAAGGAACCGAAGCCCTACATCCGCATCGTGCCGCAGCCTGTGCTGACCTGACAGGTCTGACCAGGGCCCAGGAGGGCAGGGCATCGGCGGCGAGGGAGCGTGGGAGACACGCGCTCGCCGCCACCGGGAAGGCAACGAACGAGTTCAACCCGGCGCCTCGGCATGGCGCCAAGACGTGGGGAACCAAGATGAGCACCGCAAAGAAACCATCCATCGTCGTTTTAGGTGCGGGCTTTGGCGGCCTGGAACTGACGACGCTGCTGTCCGAGGCGATGGGCGACGCCCTCGACGTCACGCTCATCGACAAGAGCGAACCCTTCATCTTCGGCTTTTCGAAGCTCGAAGTGATGTTCGGCCTGAAGGCGTCGG
>NZ_SADP02001034.1:0-300 GCF_004010375.2 Mesorhizobium sp. M2E.F.Ca.ET.209.01.1.1
ATGATCTCGTCGGCCTCGCCTTCTACGATTCCGGCGCGCGCTCCTTCTACAACACCAAGAAGGACATCACCTCGATCGCCGACCTCAAGGGCATGAAGTTCCGCGTTATCCAGTCCGACGTGTTCGTCGACATGGTCAACGCGCTTGGCGCCAATGCCACGCCGATGGCCTATGGCGAGGTCTATTCGGCGCTGGAGACCGGCGTCATCGACGGCGCCGAGAACAACTGGCCGAGCTTCGAATCCGCCAAGCACTACGAAGTCGCCAAGCACTACACGATCGACCAGCACCAGATCGTGC
>NZ_SADP02001035.1:0-299 GCF_004010375.2 Mesorhizobium sp. M2E.F.Ca.ET.209.01.1.1
GGAAGGAGCCCAGCGCCTCGACGCGGCGCACGATCTGCAAGAGGTCGTCGGACTGCGGCGTGATGACGGCATCGATCAAATCGTACCGCGCGCCCTGGTCGCGGAGGTAGACTTTCAGGCGGTCGTGGAAGAAGGCGAGGAGATCGGACGACTGATCCACTCCGCCTTTGAAGCTGACGAAGGCCTTGGCGAAAACAGACGTCAGCGCCAAACGGATGCGGTTCTCAATGAGAATCCTGACCACGCCAAGCGCAGCCCGGCGCAGAGCGAACGGGTCCTTGCTGCCGGTCGGCTTTTCG
>NZ_SADP02001036.1:0-299 GCF_004010375.2 Mesorhizobium sp. M2E.F.Ca.ET.209.01.1.1
GCCTCCTTACTTCCCGGCAGAATTCAGGATGGCACCGATGACGATGGGAAGATGGAAAAGCCAGACGCTCGTCCTTGCAGCGACCTCGTTGGTCGGCTTCACCGCGCCCGCAAACACCACGGAGCCTTCCGGTCTCCATCCCGGCCCGATGACACGCCAGGAGGCCTATGCGCGCGCCGAGGCATTGACCGTGCTCGGGCGAAAAATGTTCTTCGACCCTGCCCTTTCGGGCTCGGGCAAGCAGGCCTGCTCGTCCTGCCATGATCCAAACCACGCCTTCGGACCGGCCTCGGCCTCGC
>NZ_SADP02001037.1:0-299 GCF_004010375.2 Mesorhizobium sp. M2E.F.Ca.ET.209.01.1.1
GCTGAGGGGGGCCACTAAAACCTGACGCCCGCCGGCACCGGCCCGTATTTGTTGTCGCCGACCTGGCTCGGGATCAGGCCGAACACCACGATGGCAAGCAGGCCGACATAGGGCAGGAAGCACAGGATCGCCAGCCAGCCGGTCAGGCCGACATCGTGCAGCCGGCGCACCAGCAGCGAAATCCATGGCAGGATGGTGAGAACGGCATAGAGCCCGACAAGGCTCAACGTGACGATCGGCAGCCCGCTGCCGCCTTCAAAATCGTCGGTCGACAGATCGAAGGAGACCCCGATCGCGAC
>NZ_SADP02001038.1:0-274 GCF_004010375.2 Mesorhizobium sp. M2E.F.Ca.ET.209.01.1.1
GGCCAATTATCCGGATACGACGCGCTTCGTCATCGAGCCGGTGGCGGTGACCAAAACCAAGGGCACTATCACCGTCCATACCTTCGATGCCGCGGCCCTCGAATCCGGCACGCTGCCGATCGAGTTCATCGGCTGCTCCTCGGTGACCGACACCAATCTGATGTCGGGCAAGAACGCCTGGGGCGAGGCGGACGCCAACTTCAACAAGTTCGCGCCGCACCTGAAGGACATCGAGGTGCCGTCGGAGACCTTGCAGACGCTGCTCGACCGCAAC
>NZ_SADP02001039.1:0-299 GCF_004010375.2 Mesorhizobium sp. M2E.F.Ca.ET.209.01.1.1
GCTTCAGCACCTACCGGAAAGACAGCGAAATCTCGGCCATAAACCGGGGCGACGTTCCGGTGCGCGACTGGAGCGGCCAGATGCGTGACGTGATGGCGCTTGCGGAACAAACAAGAAGAGAGACGGACGGGTATTTCGACATTCACAGGCCGGACGGCTCCCTCGATCCCTCCGGCATCGTCAAGGGCTGGGCCATCCGCAACGCGGCCGAAATCGTCCGTCAGGCCGGCGTCAGCGACTTCTTCATCGAGGCGGGCGGCGACATCCAGTCCTCCGGCAGGAATGCTTCTGGTCGGGAC
>NZ_SADP02001040.1:0-299 GCF_004010375.2 Mesorhizobium sp. M2E.F.Ca.ET.209.01.1.1
CACACTTCCTTGCCGCATGAATACTCCGACGCCAAGCTGCAGAGCTGGAGCCGTCGCCGGCAGGGAAAGAGGGGCATGTCGCTCGACTACACTTCACTTCTGCTCGCTGTCGGTTTCTCCGCCGCTTGCCTCAGCCTGACGCTGTTCGGCATGTGGCTGACCGCCCGCTCGGAAAAGTTCCTGCTGACATGGGCGATCAGCCTGGTGTTCGTGGTTGGCGATATTTTCATCTATGACGCCTATATCGACATGCCCGGGCGCCTGCTCGGCATCGCCACCTCGGCGTTCCTGCTGATCGG
>NZ_SADP02001041.1:0-299 GCF_004010375.2 Mesorhizobium sp. M2E.F.Ca.ET.209.01.1.1
CTGGTTGGTCGTGTGACGCACCTACGTGGCGAGGAGGTTCTGCGGCACGCACATTGCAGGACTTTCGCGAGGAATAGCCTGCCCCCCCGCTCGTCCGTTTCATTTATATTAGCACGGGCGTATATAGGCATGCGGAGAGCGTGCCAAAGGCCCTTTGTTTTCGACAGGACATTCGCGCGATGAGTCAGTTTGGAGGCGAACCAATTCGCGATCCTGCGGACCTTGGCTTCGACAAGGCGCGCCTGGCCCGACTAACACGGTGGATGCAGCGCTACGCGGACACAGGGCGCTGGCCGGGC
>NZ_SADP02001042.1:0-297 GCF_004010375.2 Mesorhizobium sp. M2E.F.Ca.ET.209.01.1.1
ATGAAATGGCTATGAAGCCGGGGCAAGCAAGCCTGCGTCGCGCCGATTCCGGTGCGGCTTCTCTCTCACGGACCTGTCCATGCGTTTGTCGCGCTATTTCCTGCCTATCCTCAAAGAAAATCCGCGCGAGGCCGAAATCGTCTCGCATCGGTTGATGCTACGCGCCGGCATGATCCGCCAGCAGGGGCAGGGCAGTTTTTCCTGGCTGCCGCTGGGCAAGCGGGTGCTGGACAAGGTCTGCATGATCATCCGCGAGGAGCAGAACCGCGCCGGCGCGCTGGAGATTCTCATGCCGAC
>NZ_SADP02001043.1:0-299 GCF_004010375.2 Mesorhizobium sp. M2E.F.Ca.ET.209.01.1.1
TTTCCATGAGCCTGCGGCAAGCGTGCCGTGCTTCGTCCTTGCGACCGGCATGAACCAGCGCCGTGACCAGCAGGCGCAGTCCCCACAGGCGCCCGGCTGCTGGCTAAGGCCGCGCTGCGTCAGCGCCACCGCCTCGTCATAGCGCGCGGCGACGAAATGCGCCGCGCCGATGCCGATCTCGGCCATGTAGCCCATCGGGTCGCGCGGGCTCAGCCGTTCGAAATGCTCGAACTTCTCACTGGCCGCATCGGGCCGCTCGCGATAGACGTCAAGCCAGGCGCTGCGCAGCCAGGCCCAGG
>NZ_SADP02000102.1:0-553 GCF_004010375.2 Mesorhizobium sp. M2E.F.Ca.ET.209.01.1.1
AGCGAGCGCCGAGCCCATCTCTCCTCGCTTCCAGTGCTGCAAGAGATTCCCATACCAAATCTCTTATCGAAAGGAACATAGGGTTCCACGAACCGTTCAACCGGAAGCAAGGAACCACTGCCATGAACAGTGTCATCTATCTCATAGGTCTCATCGTCGTCGTGCTCGCGGTGCTCTCCTTCCTCGGCTTTCATTAGGAGGACGTCATGCGGAGCGGAAATGATCAAGGCCGTGGACCGGCCGAGTTCACCAAGGCTAAAAACGACATTACCGACCGTGTTAAAAAAGAAAGCCAAAGCGCTGGAGAGGCGCTCCAGACTGCCCGCGACGAGCTCGGCCGTAAGGCAGCCGATTACACGGCGGAAGTACAGGAGGCTGTATCCGAGAAAGCCCAGCAAACGCAGCGCGACATTGGATCCAGCTTGGCGGCATTTGGGAGTGCTCTGCGCGCCGCAAGCGACCATTTGGCCAACAGCGACCAGAGCCCGGCGGCGGGTTTTATGCGGGATGCGGCAGGCGGATTGGAAAGTCTATCCTCCTCATTGAAAGACAA
>NZ_SADP02001044.1:0-299 GCF_004010375.2 Mesorhizobium sp. M2E.F.Ca.ET.209.01.1.1
CAGTGTGCTGGCGCGATCTTGGCCGCGGCGTCGCCCGCGATTTCGGCGGGCAGCATGCGCACCTGTATCCACAGAACAGGCGTGCCCTGCGGCGCCCGCGATGGGTCGATGGCGGTCGGCTGGCCGACGACCAGCACCGGTTCGTCCGGCAGCATGCCTGCCATCGCCTGCTGATAGGTGCGCGACATCTGGTCGAGCGAGGGGGACAGATGCACATAGGCGAACTGGCGCAACTCTGCCCCGGCGCGCCAGTCAGGCAGATCGTCCAGCGCCAGGTGGATCATCATCGTGCCCGGCGC
>NZ_SADP02001045.1:0-299 GCF_004010375.2 Mesorhizobium sp. M2E.F.Ca.ET.209.01.1.1
CCGCGTGCCAGGATTGGTGCGCACCCAGAACTCGATCTGGTCGATGCCCTCCTCCATGCGGCTCTCGGCCTCGCTCTTCATCTCGACGATGAAGGCCGCGCGTTCGAGCTTCAGCGCCGGCAATTCGGCCATCACCGCCTTGGTCAGCCCGGCTGCAGCCGCGTGACGCAGCGATGAGAGCTGCGCCGCGGAAATGTCGTAAGCCTCGCGCGCGGCGGCTGCCTGTTTCTGCAGCCCGTGCAGCCGCTCCTCGCCGGCGTCGAGGTCGGCCAGGTCGGCCGCCATCGTGTCGCGCAGCT
>NZ_SADP02001046.1:0-299 GCF_004010375.2 Mesorhizobium sp. M2E.F.Ca.ET.209.01.1.1
GCAAACGGGACCTCGAAACCCCTGGACCCGGCACGACACATGTGACGATCGCGGTGAGCGGCGCGCGCGGCGGCGAAACGATCGATTTCCGCCGTCTGGCGAAGCAAGGGCTCACCTTGGTCGGCATGACAAGGACCTATCAGGACGGGCTGATGAGCTTCGCGCCTGATCTTGCGAAGAACATTGCCCGCGGTGATGCCAATCTGATGTCGCTGCTGGACGAGGCCGACGCCTATGTGGTGCGCAACGGTCTCGACCTTCCCGAAGAGCCCGCTGCCCGACGGATCGAACCGGATCCC
>NZ_SADP02001047.1:0-298 GCF_004010375.2 Mesorhizobium sp. M2E.F.Ca.ET.209.01.1.1
GGCTGGACATCGAGTGGCTCGCGCTCGACGTCGCCAGCGACGACAGCGTGGCGGCCGCGGCCAAGGTCCTGACGGCGCGTGTGTCCGGTCTCGATGCACTGGTCAACAATGCCGGCGTCGCCCTCGGCTATGTCGACGCGCTCGACGCGGACGGCCGCTACCAACGGTCGCCAAGCCAGGAGGACATCGCGGATATGAAGGCCACCTATGACGTCAACGTGTTCGGGCCGGTGCGGGTTACCCAGGCGTTCCTGCCGCTGCTCGTGGCAACGCCCTCTGCCTGCATCGTCATGGTGAG
>NZ_SADP02001048.1:0-298 GCF_004010375.2 Mesorhizobium sp. M2E.F.Ca.ET.209.01.1.1
GGCGAGCTTGGCAAGGTCGGCTTCCAGCGCGCGCTGGAGGATGTCGCGGCCTTCAGCGAGCTTTTCGACCTGGCCCGCAACCAGCCCGTCAATGCTGGAACGGCTTTCGGCCAGCTTCGCGAGATCGTCTTCCAGCGCCTTGGACAGCGTCGCGCGGTTCTGCGACAGCTGGTCGGCATGGGTCTGCATGAGGCCGCTGGCATTGGCCATATCGGCTTCGAGCGCACGCGAGAGCTCGGCGCGGTGGTCGGTGATCTTCTGCGAATGATCGACGACCGCGCCCTGGATGGTGTTGAGG
>NZ_SADP02001049.1:0-298 GCF_004010375.2 Mesorhizobium sp. M2E.F.Ca.ET.209.01.1.1
TTTCCGGAGTCTTCGTTAATGACAGCGCTCTATCCGGTTCAGGACGTCTTCACCCGCGGCGAGATTTCGCCCAGGCTCCATTCGCGCGCTTCGCTCGACCTCTATCGCGGGTCACTGGCGAAATGCGAGAACTTCCTCACGCTGCCGCATGGCGGCATCCGCAAGCGGGGCGGCACCTACTTCGTCGGCGAGGTCAAGGCGTCCGCGAAGAAGACCAGGCTCATCCCGTTCATCTTCTCCTCCGAGCAAGCCTACTGCCTGGAATTCGGCGATCAGTATATCAGCGTCTATGCTTATT
>NZ_SADP02001050.1:0-298 GCF_004010375.2 Mesorhizobium sp. M2E.F.Ca.ET.209.01.1.1
GTGCTTGCTCCCTACCCCGCGTTGAAAGTCTCCGATATCGGTCAGGCCGCACATCTCATCGGATCGAGCCTTACCGCGGTTGACCTTCGCGGGTTGACGCGGATCGAGCTTGGATTTTCCGTGCTGATGGCCGCCGCTGCCGCCGGGCTGATGCTGGCTCTGGGATTCGCCGAGCGGCGCCGGGCCTTCGCAATCCTCGACGCCATAGGCGCCAGACCGCCGCAACTGGATGCCTTCCTATGGAGCGAGGGTCTCGTCATCATTATTGGTGGCGTGGTCTTCGGATTGTTCTCGGAGA
>NZ_SADP02001051.1:0-298 GCF_004010375.2 Mesorhizobium sp. M2E.F.Ca.ET.209.01.1.1
CTCGTGGCGACCGTTCTGCTGCGGCTTGCCGGGTGCGATCCGTTCCAACGTGATGCCGAGCTTGATGAAGCGCACCGCAAGCGGCGTCAGCCCGGTGACGCCGGCCGACGCGAAGGGCGAGCCATTGTCGCTTCTGAAGCGATCCGGCAGGCCATGCTCCTCAAACAGTCGCTCGAACACCGGCCAGGCCTCGGCGTCCGCCGTCGAACCCGTCGCTTCGAGCGCCAGAAGGTAGCGGCTCGAGGCATCCATCACCGTCAACGGATCGCAGCGCCACCCGTCGAGATCGGAAGAGCAC
>NZ_SADP02001052.1:0-298 GCF_004010375.2 Mesorhizobium sp. M2E.F.Ca.ET.209.01.1.1
TCTTCCGATCTTGAAACTCTATTCGCGGCCGTTGTCGCCCTACTCGTCGATCGTGCGCGCACTGGCCTATATCAAGGACGTGCCGCTCAAGATCATCGCGCCGCCGCCGGGTTTTCCGATCCCCGAAGAGTTTCGGGCCATCTCGCCGATGAACCGCATTCCGGTGCTGATCACCGGCTCGGGCGAAACCATCGTCGAATCGGTGGTCATCGCGGAATATCTCGAGGAGCGGTTTCCGGAACCGGCACTGCTGCCGCCTGACTCCAAAGACCGCGCCCTGGCGCGCATGTTCGCCCGC
>NZ_SADP02001053.1:0-298 GCF_004010375.2 Mesorhizobium sp. M2E.F.Ca.ET.209.01.1.1
CGGATGTTTTTTGTCCGCTACGGCGGGCAGAAGCCGACCTTTTCCGCCATCGGCAGGCCCATTGAAATCGTTATGGTTAATGGCCTGTGGCCCATCCGCTCCCGAGTTTGGCGTCAGCCGTTCGGAAGGCTTTCCCCGGGCGGATTGTATAATTTATCGGTCCGTTATTCGCGGAACGAAACGAAACCAAAACGCCAACGACTGGCAGCTTCGGGGCAGCGATGGACCCAGGCGTCCGGCCCCACTCCGACCAACGCGTGCGAATAGGTGTCGCGGAAGCGCCGGAGTCATCCCGAAC
>NZ_SADP02000103.1:0-552 GCF_004010375.2 Mesorhizobium sp. M2E.F.Ca.ET.209.01.1.1
GCGTGCTCGGCAGATCGCGAGGATGAGCCGATTTACCGGACGTCAGAAGACGGGATGTCCGCTCATGGGGAACACTACAGCACAGTTCCGCTCCGAGATGAGCCATCCATGAAGGCGTACCTGCCTGAGGCCAAGCGATTCTGATGGCGCTCTCCATTGGCCCGCTGCCACCGCCTTTGACCGCAGGCCTTTTTCGGACCACGCGCGAAATTACCTGACGGTGCGGGTTGGCCTCCTCGGTCCTGGCAAGCTTTCACACGGATTTGCGACCAATCTGGCGGATCGTCTGTCTCTCAGCCAAAATGTTTTCAGTTTCTCGTTGCCACCGCTATCAGTGGCCGCCCGGCCTTGCATGGCGGCAATCACATAGTCGGCTCTGTTGGTCCGATAGTCCTCTTTTTGCGCAGGCAATGTCGTTCCTCCCGGTGTTCGAGGCCCTCCGTCCCTTTTTGTGCTGATGGGGGAATTAACTGCCGATATTTCGGGCGAGTCCACCAATTGGCGATTGCGTAGAACGATACATTTTTGGGCGTGTGTCACCTCCGGTGGCGA
>NZ_SADP02001054.1:0-298 GCF_004010375.2 Mesorhizobium sp. M2E.F.Ca.ET.209.01.1.1
CCTGCCGGCAAGGCTGCGTCAGGTCAACTCGCAAGAAGGCCGCAAGAGCGCCGCCAAGACCATCGCCCGCGCCCTGCTTGGCGCGCGCGGCTATGAAACGCTGAAGAACCGGGTCAAGCGCCCAGCCTGACGCGGCGCGATCGGGTCGCTGTTTGACTAAGCGGCCTGGCGCGCGCTCTGCTGTGCCGCCCTGTCCAATATCGAGAAGAAGGTGACGAACTGACGGTCGGGGTCGAGCTCCGGCCGCCCGGCGAAGCTGCGCGCGAGGGCCGAGACCCGCTCATATTCCTTGTTGTCA
>NZ_SADP02001055.1:0-298 GCF_004010375.2 Mesorhizobium sp. M2E.F.Ca.ET.209.01.1.1
TGGCAAAATAGTTGACAATCACCGCGATCCGAAAATCTTGATTGCTGGCGTAGCTCGTTGCGCCATTGCGTGTCATCTCCTCAACGATGACGGCATAGGATCCGCGTTCCTTTTCGTAGAATGGCAACAGAAACGTCATCGTGCCGGCTAGGATTGCCACCAGCCCCCCGACGGCAACAAGCCGATATATGCCAGCGGCGGCGAACCCGAGCGCAAGCAACTCGCCCGCGCAAAGCAACAGCAATGTTGCACTGACCAGAAAGTAGCGCGGGAAATCGAGGGTCGGCAGCTGTGCTGC
>NZ_SADP02001056.1:0-298 GCF_004010375.2 Mesorhizobium sp. M2E.F.Ca.ET.209.01.1.1
CGCCGGCATCGCCGACCATGCCCGCGAGATCTATCTGCAGGCCGGCCGCAGCCACGCCATGCCGCCGGCTAATGTTAGCCAGATCACCGACAAGGAACGGGCGCTGCTGGTCGCCTGGTTAGAAGGCGCGGGGAAATAAGCATGACCTCGACACTTCTGCGCGGCCGCACCCTGTCCTTCGTGCGCTGGCCGCAAACCATCGACGACCACTCAGCCTGGCGCTACGAGGAGGATGGCGGCCTGCTGATAAGCGATGGCAGGATCGTTGCATCAGGCGCCTATGCCGATGTCGAGAAAC
>NZ_SADP02001057.1:0-298 GCF_004010375.2 Mesorhizobium sp. M2E.F.Ca.ET.209.01.1.1
CTCGAAATGCAGAAGGGCGACAAGGCCGACCAGGCGATAGCGGTGCGCTAGCTGTCCTTCGAGGTGACAGAAGGATGCGAACTGCGCGCCGTTCGAGCCGATCCGCTGCGACGTCTTCATCACCGAGGCGACTTTCGGCCTGCCGGTGTTTCGCCATCCGCCCGATACGGAAGAGATCGCCCGGCTGCTGAAATCGGCAGCGCAATTCCCGGAGCGCTCGCATCTGGTCGGAGCCTATGCGCTCGGCAAGGCACAACGGGTGATGCGGCTGTTGCGCGACGCCGGTTACGACAAGCCG
>NZ_SADP02001058.1:0-297 GCF_004010375.2 Mesorhizobium sp. M2E.F.Ca.ET.209.01.1.1
GTTCATGCCGCACAAAAACAGGATCGAGTGGGGCAGGGCGGGCACTAGAGCATGATCCCGAAAAGTGGGAACCGGTTTTCGGACCAGATCATGCTCCAACAAAAGAGCATGATCCCGAAAAGTGGGAACCGGTTTTCGGAAAAGATCATGCTCCAACAAAGAGCTGGATCAGGATGGTGTTTCAACGAAACGTCATCCTGATCTAACCGCGCCAGTGCAGCACGCAGACCAGCGTGAACAGCCGCCGCGCCGTGTCGAAGTCGATCTCGATCTTACCGGCGAGCCGGTCCATCAGCG
>NZ_SADP02001059.1:0-297 GCF_004010375.2 Mesorhizobium sp. M2E.F.Ca.ET.209.01.1.1
CAGGAAGGCCGCGTAGTCGTCCGGCACGCCAAGGCGGACGCTGCCTGTTTCCATCGGCCGGGTGACGCTGGCCCACGCTTCGTCCGACAGCTTCAGCAGCCGGCGCGCATAAATGAGGAAGTCCTCGCCGATCGCATTGGGCGTAACCGTTCTCGGCCCGCGCACCAGAAGCTGGTTGCCCACCATGTCCTCCAGCCTTTGCATCTGCATGCTGACCGCCGACTGGCTGCGACCGACACGAGGTGCGGCATTGGACAGGCTGCCGGTTTCGACGACGGCGACGAAGGTTTTCAAGAG
>NZ_SADP02001060.1:0-297 GCF_004010375.2 Mesorhizobium sp. M2E.F.Ca.ET.209.01.1.1
CGACGCGGCGACCGCCTACTACGACCTTGTGCAAACCCGAAAGTTCGCTGAAGAGCCTCCCGAATTGCAGTCGATCCTTCGCGAGCTGAAGAGTCCGGGACTTAAGCCGGAAGCCAAAGCGAGTCTCAACTACGCCGCCGGTAAAGTGGAGAACGACCTCAAGCGCTATGCGGAAGCCTTCGGCCACTTCATGAATGCGAAGCAAGCGGAAGGTTACAAATTCGACATCGGCCAGTATCGTCGTTTCGTAGACCTGACGATTGAAACCTTCACGCCGGACTTGTTTGCCGCAAGGTC
>NZ_SADP02001061.1:0-297 GCF_004010375.2 Mesorhizobium sp. M2E.F.Ca.ET.209.01.1.1
TGTTGTAGGCCTGCCCGGTCGTGTAGGTGGCGCCGGCCAGGTAGACGGCGAGGTCGGCGATCTCTTCCGGCGTGCCGATCCTGCCCATCGGCTGGCGGGCGATGAAGGCCGCGTGCGCCGCCTCGTAGTCGCCCTGCGCCTGCATGCGGCCCTGAAGCGAGGGGCTCTCCACCGTGCCCGGGCAGATGGCGTTGCAGCGGACGCCCTTGGCGACATAGTCGCCGGCAATCGACTTGGTCAGGCCGATAACGGCGGCCTTGGTCACGCCGTAAGCAAAGCGGTTCGGCACGCCCTTGG
>NZ_SADP02001062.1:0-297 GCF_004010375.2 Mesorhizobium sp. M2E.F.Ca.ET.209.01.1.1
GTGAGCTCTCCGGTCGACTACGGAGCGAAGCTTTCGCAGCAGGACCCGAAATGGACCTCCCCGGAATGCCGGCAGGCACGCACGGCGGCTGCCGACTATGCCCAACGCGAAAAGGACCACCCCGGCTGGAGTTTTGGCGTGCTGCTCGGGCCCTACAGCATGGGGATGGTGGCGGCGGTGAAGGAGCATGAACGGCAGCAGCGAAGGCTTCTCGCCCGCCAGATGCATCTGCAATGTTCCAGCCAGCCGCTGCCGAAGGAGCTGGATTTCGACCCGGCGATAGATCGGAAGAGCACA
>NZ_SADP02001063.1:0-297 GCF_004010375.2 Mesorhizobium sp. M2E.F.Ca.ET.209.01.1.1
CGCGGACATGCCAGTCAGCGACACGGATGTACCGACCGGACGTCGAGGGGGAATTTGACTTTGAAATCAGCAGGATGGAGCCTCGCGAAGGGAGAACGCCGCGCCATTGTGGCAGCGCTCTGCTCCGTGCTTCTGGCCTCCTGCACATCGGCTGGCGACCCGACGATGTCGGTTGGAATGCCGGGCTATAATGCTTCCGCATCGGACATCCACGCCGCCTCCACGGGCAAGCCCCCAGCCGCCACCGATTCGTCGTCGCAGGTGGCGACGGAGCAGACGACCGTGATGAGCGAAAGC
>NZ_SADP02000104.1:0-551 GCF_004010375.2 Mesorhizobium sp. M2E.F.Ca.ET.209.01.1.1
CTCGACGTCGCGCCGACGGACCTTGAACCGCAATATGAATTGTGGACCGGCCGGCGCGAAACCTGGCTGCATGCCTTGCCCGACGCCGAGCAGTTCGAGCATGACCGGCCGCTGGCAGAGGGCGCGGATCTGCCAGCGCCGAGAGCCTTGTCGGACGCCGTCGCGAGCGATTGAGCGCAAGCTTGAAAATTGATCGTCCGGACCTGGAACCCTGCCCTGTCGGCCACGTTATCCGGCGCTTCCTCTGTGCATGTCGGCTCGCCCCCGGTTTTGACCGCCATGCGATTCATGGAGACGACCGTTGAACGACAAGATGTTTCCCCGACCGATCCGCCTGAAATTCGCGCCCGAACGGGAGCGCTTGGGGCGCAGCGCCTGGGAAGGTCTGGAATGCCTTGGTGACTGGCCGGCCGGCCGGGGCCGGCGGTACCGGGCGGCACTGCGCAGCTGCCGCGATGCCCTGGATGGCTGGACGCCGCCGGAAAAGGCGATGCGGGCGATGATCGACGCCGCGCGTGAAGCGCGCATCCTCCAATAGCGGGAAAACCAAT
>NZ_SADP02001064.1:0-297 GCF_004010375.2 Mesorhizobium sp. M2E.F.Ca.ET.209.01.1.1
ACGAAGGTGCATCGCGGCGAAATCGCCGGAGAGCGCCGCGCGGCCGAAACGCGTCACGTAGGAGAATTTGATGATGGCCGGCAAGGCGGCAATGGAAGGCAAGGGGGTGATCCCAGCCCTTTCGCCACGCTCGAGTATGTAGATCCTGGCCGCCGGCACCCTGTTGCCGGAGAAGGCGCCGTGCAGGCGATGCTGCATCTTCACGATCGCGGGATCCACTTGCGGCCGCACTTGCGCCTGCCCAAGCGAGATTGCCGCTGCGGCATCGGCGGCAAGCTTGATCTGCGGAAACCCCGG
>NZ_SADP02001065.1:0-297 GCF_004010375.2 Mesorhizobium sp. M2E.F.Ca.ET.209.01.1.1
CAAGCGCCGCGACGTACCTTCCTGTGGAGGCCTTGCAGCCGGACCTGCTGCCGGCCTATGAAAAGGGGACGGGGGGAGACGCTTCGTTTCCCGGAGGATCGGGGGTCATCGGGCCCGACGGCGAATACCTGGTCGGTCCGGTCTTCGGCGACGCGCCCGTCATCTGTGACCTTGACCTTGCGCAGACCATAGCGTTCAAGCACGATCTCGACGTAACGGGTCACTACAGCCGATCCGATATCCTGCATTGGGGCGTCGATCGGCCGGGAACGAGGTATGGCGAGCAAGGCAGACCGG
>NZ_SADP02001066.1:0-297 GCF_004010375.2 Mesorhizobium sp. M2E.F.Ca.ET.209.01.1.1
CGGACGCCCGACTGCTCAAATATCCAAACGTCTTGAAATTTGGCGCGACGGGGGGTCGCCAAGTTTTTTTACAACACCGACGAACCCGCCGCCGCGTCGACGCTATAACGCCGCGAGCCGATCAAAAAGGAGAATACCATGGCTCACGAAGACGACGTCGAGGATCTCGACCTCGACAGCAATGACCTTGCCGAAGTCGATAAGATTGAGGTGGGGAAAAGCAAGCAGGAGGCCTATGCAAGCCAGCAATCGACATCGTGTCGAGCGCCCATCTATAACGAGATGACGCCGGCTCTC
>NZ_SADP02001067.1:0-297 GCF_004010375.2 Mesorhizobium sp. M2E.F.Ca.ET.209.01.1.1
TTCGTCAATGATATTGGTCGAGAGTGGAAAAGGGTTGGGTGCGGTCCGAAGGGGACGCATTGCGATGGTCCTCGCCTTGGAGGGCGATCGAGACGGGAAATTGATGGCTAAGAAGGTCATGATCGTCGAGGACAATGAGCTCAACATGAAGCTCTTTCGTGACCTCATCGAAGCCAGCGTTTACGAGACGGTTCGCACGCGCAATGGGCTGGAGGCGCTGGATCTCGCGCGCCAGCACAGACCGGACCTCATCCTGATGGACATCCAGTTGCCCGAAGTGTCCGGCCTGGAGGTGAC
>NZ_SADP02001068.1:0-297 GCF_004010375.2 Mesorhizobium sp. M2E.F.Ca.ET.209.01.1.1
CAAATTGTCGCCGAACTCTGCGTACCGGGGCACAGGCCGGAAAACACCTGGATCAACATCGTCAACGCGCCCGACGGCGGCTGGGGCATCGGTGACCGGCAATATACAGGCGACGCGCTGATCGCGGCCGCTGCCGCCGCGCATTGACGAACATGCGGCTCTCCCCTTCGCTGTTCTTCACCACCAACTGCGAGCCCGCGCTGGCCTTCTACGAACAATGCGGTCTTGGCCGGGGAACGATCCTGCTGCGCTGGGGCGACAACACTATGCCGGTGCGCACCGCGGCCATGCCCGGAA
>NZ_SADP02001069.1:0-296 GCF_004010375.2 Mesorhizobium sp. M2E.F.Ca.ET.209.01.1.1
GGTCGAGGACACCGAAAGCGAACGGGCATGCTAACTCCAGAAGGCCTCCGCAGGCCGAGATGTCGGGATTAATTATGTCCACTGCGCGGGCTGCGAAAAGTGAGCGAAAGTCGTCCTTGGTGTATAGGGTCTCGCCTGCCACGATCGGAGCGTCCGACACCTGTCGCACTTCATGCAGTCCCTCCAGATCGAACGCGGGCACAGGCTCTTCGATCCAATAAGGCCGCAGTTCTGCGATTGCCTTGGCGAAACGGGAAGCGATATTGGGGCTGAAACGTCGGCTGCATTCAATAAGC
>NZ_SADP02001070.1:0-296 GCF_004010375.2 Mesorhizobium sp. M2E.F.Ca.ET.209.01.1.1
CGCGCCCAGGGCTGGCTCAGCCTGTAGCGCTGGAAGGAATAGACCACCGAGGTCAGGAAGGGAATCAGGATGCCGATGCAGACCAGCAAGGCCGGCAGGCTGAGAAGATAGGGCAGCACCCTCTTGCTGATCCTGAAGCCTGAAGGCTTGGCTCTGTGCATCGTCGCCGAAGTCATCTATCAGCCCGTATCGGTTGCTTCGCCGCGCCGGTCGCCTAGGGAGCAAGGCGGCCGGCCGGGCGAACTGACGGCAGCATAGGCGCCGCGTCGCAAAAAATGGAAGCGTCCGGCCGGCCC
>NZ_SADP02001071.1:0-296 GCF_004010375.2 Mesorhizobium sp. M2E.F.Ca.ET.209.01.1.1
GGAAAATCCCGCACATGATCTTGAGCGTGGTCGACTTGCCCGCGCCATTGTCGCCGACAATGGCATGGATTTCGGCCACCCCGGCGGTGATATCGACATTCGACAACGCCTTGACGTTGCCGAACGACTTGCCCACCCCGCGCATCTCCAGCGCGGGTGCCGGAATGTCCGGCTGGGCGATTGCCATCACTGCCATCCCTTGGCGAGATACGCCTTGTAGTCGCTCGCGTCGAACATGCGCACGCCAACATCGATCTGCGGCTGAACCGCCTCGCCGCGAGCGATGGCCGCGACGG
>NZ_SADP02001072.1:0-296 GCF_004010375.2 Mesorhizobium sp. M2E.F.Ca.ET.209.01.1.1
GTGACCATCGACGGCGTCGCGGCCAAACCACAGCTCGAACAGAAGGTTTTTGCTCTCGGCATCGACATCAGCGCCGACCTGAAGGCGCAGGATGTGCCGTTCAACCCGTTCGGCGATGCCGCCAAGGCGGCGCTGGCGAAACTGCCCAAAGATGTCGCCGAGGATTGGGAAAACCGCGGCATCATCATCGAGGATACCGCCGACGACGGTTCGGGCATGCAAACCGCCTACACGCCGTTCTGGCAATTGCGCTCGACATATTGGTGGCGCTCGACCTTCCCGGCCAACAAGGACGT
>NZ_SADP02001073.1:0-296 GCF_004010375.2 Mesorhizobium sp. M2E.F.Ca.ET.209.01.1.1
TTTCAAGGCAGCTTCCTCAAGGGGGCAGTTCTTCAACGAATTCGTGCGCGATCGTTTCAGATATCGCCTGGTCGAGCATGGACGTCGGCCCTGAGCGGCTGATGGCTCATGCGCGGAGCCAGACAACTGTCATCGGCCCATTCCATGGAAAAATTGTTCGGTGAGAAGCCCTGCAAGGGCGGATCGTTCCTTCTAAGGCAAGCCAGAGTCTATAAAAATTATAGACATTGGACGCCCGCCTCGACATCCTGAGAGAGAGCCACAACATGCCCAATCCAACCGTCGTCGGTTTCTCC
>NZ_SADP02000105.1:0-509 GCF_004010375.2 Mesorhizobium sp. M2E.F.Ca.ET.209.01.1.1
GCCCCTCGAAGCCGTGCACGTCGGGCATGCTGAGGTCGAGAAGCGCAAGGTCGAAAGGCTTGGCGTCGGCCAACAGATCCAGCGCCTCGGCAATCGACCGTGCCTCGACCGTATCGACCTCGGGATAAGCCATCTGCACGGCACTGTGCAGCGCCTCGCGAAACAGCGGATGGTCGTCGATGATGAGGAACCGGGCACGATCGGTAGGGGCTGTCATAGGGCTCGTTCCGGTTTACCGGGCACACCATAGTCTCCTGACTGTGGCCGGATTATTGGCAAATAGTCTATCGCCTGTTGACGGGATTCATCGCTGCAAAAAATGATGGGAAGCCTTAGTTCTTTATCCAGCCGCGGCAAAGCCCGTGCTTTATGAAAAACGACGCCTTGCCCGACCCCCGAAATCGGCCGAATGTGCCGTCATCAAACTCAGAGATCGCCATGACCGCCTTTGTCCTTGCCGTGCCGCCAACGCCTTCCGTCGCCATTGCCGGCTCCAGCGCACGCTTTAC
>NZ_SADP02001074.1:0-296 GCF_004010375.2 Mesorhizobium sp. M2E.F.Ca.ET.209.01.1.1
CGACCTCGACCCGGGCGATCCTGTTCGACGACAAGATGAAAGTAGCCGGCGCCGGTCAGCAGGAATTCGCGCAGCATTATCCGGCCTCCGGCTGGGTCGAGCATGATTCGGAAGACATCTGGACGAGCGTCGTCGCAACGGTGAAGGCGGCGCTGAAATCGGCAGGCCGCACGGCATCGGATGTGGCCGCCATCGGCATCACCAATCAGCGCGAGACGGTCGTGATCTGGGACAAAGCGACCGGCAAGCCGATCCACAATGCGATCGTCTGGCAGGACCGCCGCACGGGGCCGCTC
>NZ_SADP02001075.1:0-296 GCF_004010375.2 Mesorhizobium sp. M2E.F.Ca.ET.209.01.1.1
CAGCTTTCCAAGGGCAAAGGCGTCAAGCCGCCGGCGAATTCAGCGGCGCTCAGCACCCTGGCCAAGACGCATGGCGGCGACACGCTGAAGCAGATCGAGGGCAAATGCGACCCCGCCCTCGACCCTAACTGCAATTAGGTTTATATCGCGCGCCGAAACTCTGATGGTCTGGAACTGAAATGGAAGAATTTCACAAGGTCCGCCGGCTTCCGCCCTATGTCTTCGAGCAGGTCAACCGGCTGAAGGCCAGCGCCCGTTCGCGCGGCGCCGACATCATCGACCTTGGCATGGGCAAT
>NZ_SADP02001076.1:0-296 GCF_004010375.2 Mesorhizobium sp. M2E.F.Ca.ET.209.01.1.1
CGGCAGGCCGGCCTTCTCGGCCGCAATCGTCAGCGCCTCGATGATGTGGAAGATATAGGCGGGGCCGGAGCCGGAGACGGCCGTCACGGCATCCATGAGGCCCTCGTCGTCGATCGTCGTCACGACCCCGCTGGCGGACAAAAGCTCGAGGACGAAGCGGCGGACGTCGTCGGAGACCAGCGGGTTGGAGAACACCACCATCATGCCCTTGCCGATCGCAGCCGGCGTGTTCGGCATACAGCGGATCACTGGCGCGTGCTCGCCGAGAATAGTTTCGAACGTGGCGACCGGTGTGC
>NZ_SADP02001077.1:0-296 GCF_004010375.2 Mesorhizobium sp. M2E.F.Ca.ET.209.01.1.1
GCACATCGTCGGCGGCTTGTAGTTCACGCATGGCTGGGGCGCCATCACCGGCTTTGTTGCTTACGACAGCAACTACCAGGAAGTTTCCGGCAAGATCCGCGCGGATGTGAACATCAACGAAGCGTTCTCGCTGTTCATCATGGGCGGCTGGGGCACCAAGAGCCACCTCGAGGATGTGAGCTTCGTCAGCTATGCAGGCGGTCGCGGCTTCTACAAGCCGTGGGGCGGCAGCTGGGCAGTGTGGGGCGGCGGCACCTACAAGTTCAACGAGAAGATGTCGTTCAACGCGCAGGTTT
>NZ_SADP02001078.1:0-296 GCF_004010375.2 Mesorhizobium sp. M2E.F.Ca.ET.209.01.1.1
CGAATCTGATCGTTTCGCTGGGCTCGGCCGGCAGCCGCAAGCTGGAGCAGGCTGAGATCTACCAGGCCGTGTCGGTGAGCTATCGCGACATGGACGCTTCACCGCTCGGCTTCGAAAAAGGCGCCACGCCTTTTCTCGACCTGCCGGTGACGGTGCCGCTGCCCTTCGTCATTCCTGGCATCAAGACCGCCACGCTCTCGACCGGCGGCGCGATCATCACCGGCGCTGCCTATGACGCCATGGATACCGACATGGTCGACATGGAGACTTTCGCCTGCCTGCGCGGCTGGCAGCTC
>NZ_SADP02001079.1:0-296 GCF_004010375.2 Mesorhizobium sp. M2E.F.Ca.ET.209.01.1.1
GTGACGCTGCCCGGGGCCGGGCAGCAGAACGGGCAGCGCATCACGCCGGTGGACGTGACCGGCGCACGCGTGCTGATCGTCGACGATAATGCCGTCAACCGCGCCATCCTGACCGAGCAGATGACCTCTTGGACGTTCGATTCCTGCGCTGCCGAAAGCGGCGCCGAAGGCCTCAAGGTGCTGATCGCCGCGGCAGCTTATGGCGTGGCGGTCGACTGCGTGGTGCTCGACTACCAGATGCCCGAGATGACCGGCGCCGAAATGGCGCGCATCGTGCGCAATACCGAGGGCCTCGC
>NZ_SADP02001080.1:0-296 GCF_004010375.2 Mesorhizobium sp. M2E.F.Ca.ET.209.01.1.1
GTGATGCGTGATTGTTGGTCGCGAGATCGGTGTGACGAACGACAGGCTCGCCATCGAACTTCACGTCGCTTGACCAGGAATTGAAATACTCCTTGCCCGTGTTTGTGGAGGTGATGACCCCTTTCTTCGCCGCGCATCCAGCCTCGGTGCCGGACGTCTTCGTCAAGTAAGACTGGTTTTTGATGTTGACGGTTTTGTTGGCGATCTTAACGGTTCCCGTTCCCTTGTCGGTATCCGACGCGAAGCCGAAACTCGGATAAGGAACCGGCACGCCCGGTTGCGGAGCGGGGTTTTGG
>NZ_SADP02001081.1:0-296 GCF_004010375.2 Mesorhizobium sp. M2E.F.Ca.ET.209.01.1.1
GGTCTGCCGAGCTGCCCATCACGCGGGCGTCCGGCGGCGGCTCCGTCTTGCCCTTAATGGCGGTGAGCACGCGGAGGGCCGGCTGTTAAACGGCGTTGAGGGCATTCACCGCACGCACCCGGGCCAGGTACTTGCCCGCGTAGATCCCCCGCACCTCCGCGCTGGCCGTGCCCACGCGCCCGACACGCACCCAATTCAGGTCGTCCCTGCGCCATTCCACGTCGTAGGCAATCGCCTTGTCGGCGGCGTCCCACTCGATGGTCAGCACCGGCGTGGCGATGCCCTGGTCGATCACC
>NZ_SADP02001082.1:0-296 GCF_004010375.2 Mesorhizobium sp. M2E.F.Ca.ET.209.01.1.1
GCAACGCATCTCCTACCGTCGTCACCATCAACGACAGCATCCTGTTCGGTGGCGCGACCGAGTATTTCAAGGTGAAGGCCACAGGTCCGAACTATCTGGGGCTTCTGCGCGACAGCACGGACGGCAAAGCCTACATCGACGAGATGGTGCCCTAGTCCATGGTCAGGGCTGGTTTCCCTGGACGAATGGGGCCTAACAGGCGCCGATTCGACACGGCGTCTGCAGCGCTTTTCAGCAGGATGACCAACCAACCTACGCCTGCCCGCGCAGCCCTGATCGATGTAACCATTAAGAGC
>NZ_SADP02001083.1:0-296 GCF_004010375.2 Mesorhizobium sp. M2E.F.Ca.ET.209.01.1.1
GGCTTCGCCGGTGCGGTAGGCCAGAGCCAGAACCTGGACACCGAGCGGCCGCATGTTCCAGTTGGTCATCGAGAGCGGATACTTGGTCCAGTCGTTCCAGAAGGTCGAGCCCGGCAGAACCGTGCGCTTGACCTTGATGCCGGCGTCGCGAAGCTGCGCCGCGATCGCATCGCCGGTGTTCTTGTGCCAATCCTCGTCGACGGTGATCAGCTCATGCTCGAAATCAGCCTGGCCGGCTTCCGCCATCAATGCCTTCGCCTTGGCCGGGTCCCGCGCGATCTTCGGCAGTTCGTAGT
>NZ_SADP02000106.1:0-549 GCF_004010375.2 Mesorhizobium sp. M2E.F.Ca.ET.209.01.1.1
GCTTCCTGCAGCCGCCCGATGGCGTCGGCAATGGAGCCCAGGCACTCGCCGAGACGATCGCAACGTCCAAGCCCCTCGGCTGCTATTCCGCCCAAGGCGTCAACACAAAGACCGGCCAGAACAATGGCCCGGTGCAAGATGCCTTCAATGTTCGCTTCGGCATCAGCCCCAGCGGCAATCGCTTCAACAGCGCCGAGTATGGGCCCGCCGCCAACGTTCGCATGGGCGCATCGACCAGCGGCAACGGCAACGGCAACCAGTGCCCCGCCTACAACAAGCTCACGTTCAACGCGACGGGCAATATGGGCCTGCCCAATGACGCGACCACCCCGTATATGGGCGGGCGTATGGGCGATGGAAACTGGAACCTTTCCACCTACTGGAGCACCAATTTCCAAAGCACCACCCATCCCTCCGCCTGGGACACGACAAAGCCGACCCGATACCAGGTCTACAAGTACGAGATTGCAAACAACCTCGTTGGCCACGCTTCCAACGGAGGCGAGGTAGGAACGCCGCCGAATGCCTGCCTTGCCCCGGTCACGACCG
>NZ_SADP02001084.1:0-296 GCF_004010375.2 Mesorhizobium sp. M2E.F.Ca.ET.209.01.1.1
ATTCGGTGTCCCGCTCCTGATCGCCTGCGTGGTCCTGCAATGGTGGAGCAGGACGGACCGGACCCACGTCCGCCATGCCGCGATCGCGGCGGGGTTGTCTTTCCTGATCGGACTTGGCGCCAACCAGATCAGCCTGCTTTTCGTGCATCGCGTGCGTCCCTACGACGCCGGTGTGACCCATCTCATCATTCCCGCCAGCGCCGACTGGTCGTTCCCCTCGGATCACGCGACGGCGGCTTTCGCCATCGTTGCCGCATTCGCCCTGCAGGCGCTTCCCGGACGCGCGATGATTTTCG
>NZ_SADP02001085.1:0-296 GCF_004010375.2 Mesorhizobium sp. M2E.F.Ca.ET.209.01.1.1
CCTCGACCTGGCGGTCGGCGAAGAGCTTTGTGATGACGCCGGCAAGCAGGAGATCGTCCGGTTCGTGGATCTCGACGGTCGCTGCCGCCTTCAGGCGCGAGACGAGGTCTGGCAGCGCGACGCGCCAGGCCGAGGGGAAACGCCGAGCCGTCAACAGCAGCGTCGAGCCGGCGCCGCGCACGGCATTGATCAGGTGGAACAGGCCCGGCTCGTCGATCGCCGTCTTGTCGATATCGTCGATAAGCGCCGGCCTGACGCCGAGCCCCGCAATGTGCTCGTCGATACGGGCGGGACCG
>NZ_SADP02001086.1:0-296 GCF_004010375.2 Mesorhizobium sp. M2E.F.Ca.ET.209.01.1.1
GCGCCGACAGCGTCAGCGCATAGGCGTTGGAAATCCACTGCGCCTCGGCCAGGCCGGCGCCCAGATCCGCGCGCAGCGCCGGCATGGCGATCCAAGAAGTGGTTCCTCGATTACAAGATGGGGCAGTAGCTCTTTTGCAGCCAGTGACGCGCGACAGTGGCGGGCTGAAGTCGGCAAAGGCCTCATTCCTTCACACCGCCCTCTGTCCTGCCGGAAATCTCCCCCGCAAGGGGGGAGATCGGATGTCGCGTCGGCTTTCGCCAATCTCCAACGTTGAAGGAAATGCGCCGGCAGTG
>NZ_SADP02001087.1:0-296 GCF_004010375.2 Mesorhizobium sp. M2E.F.Ca.ET.209.01.1.1
GATGAAGGCCGTGCCGAAACTGATCTCAAGCGCGGTGAGAGTGCGCCGGTCGGTGGCCAAGGCCCAGAAATCGGCCCAGCCGAGCGCGGCCGAGCGCCAGATCAGCCCCGAAAGCGGGATGAGGATGATGAGCGTGAGGTAGGCAAGCGAGAAGCCGAGCGTCAGTCCGAAACCCGGAATGACACTCGGCTGTCTGAACCGCCACCCCGCCTGGGCGGGTGCTGTGGTCATGCTGTTCTGGATCGTCCCTTCTTACTCAACCAGATTGCAGTCGCCAGTTTTTGAGGCCCAGCCTC
>NZ_SADP02001088.1:0-296 GCF_004010375.2 Mesorhizobium sp. M2E.F.Ca.ET.209.01.1.1
ATGCCTTTGACCCGCAAAACATGCGGCGCGACGAAGCGGCCGCTCTTCGGCGCTTCCAGCTTGGCGACGAGGCGGCCTTCCAGCCCCTTCTTGATGCAATAGTCGCGGATCGAGCCTTGCGCCTCCTCGTCGATGACTGGACCGACATCGGTCGAGATCAGCCAGGGATCGCCGATATTGAGCGCCTCCATGGCGCCTTTCAGCATCTCCAGCATCTTCTTCTCGACGTCCTTCTGCACATAGAGCACGCGCAGCGCCGAGCAGCGCTGGCCCGCACTCTGGAAGGCCGACGCCAG
>NZ_SADP02001089.1:0-296 GCF_004010375.2 Mesorhizobium sp. M2E.F.Ca.ET.209.01.1.1
GTTCTACGTCAAAGGACCCTTTCCGTCGGGCGGCGTCCTCAGCTCACCCAATTTCCGTCTGGACGTATTAGATGAATTCTTTGCCGAACATTTCCCGAAGCACTGCAGCTACAACAACCCACCACCATCGGAGGTGATCGGCGTCGCCGCCCTGGCGCAACCAGACCTTGTGGTGGAGCTTGTCGTAATCGCCGCACTGCCGGACTAAGGCAGCGTGCCAGGAATTCCTCAGGCCGAAGCCCGCGCCTCGGCCAGCGCCTTGAGGTCGGCGGGCTTCAATTCAACGGATTCGCCGC
>NZ_SADP02001090.1:0-295 GCF_004010375.2 Mesorhizobium sp. M2E.F.Ca.ET.209.01.1.1
GACGAAGACAACGCGAAGGCGGGCGAGGGGCAGGCGATCAGGATCGCATTGATGGTGCGGATCGAAGCGAGCTTGCGCAGCTCCATGCTTTCCTCGGCAAGGCCACGCATGCAGGCGACCCGGATCGCCGAGGTGAGATTGCCATGGTCGGGATGCTGTTCGGCGATCTCCTCGACCAGCATGCCGATCGTGCATTTGCGGTTTTCCGCCATCTGCTTCAGCGACACCCAGAAGGCGCGTTCCAGCCGGATGCCGCGACGCACGCCGCCGCGCGCCACAACGCGGAACTCCGGGC
>NZ_SADP02001091.1:0-265 GCF_004010375.2 Mesorhizobium sp. M2E.F.Ca.ET.209.01.1.1
CGGCCCAAAGGAATGGGCCCGGTCACGCCTTCCCGACCGTCTGCCAACAATTGCTTCAACCGCCGGTTAAGCTGTGGCCGAAGCTCGCTGAGACTGTTCAGTGGGTCCGCAGCCGCGAAGTTCCGGCGCGGGCGCTGGCGATGTCCGCTTTTGGAGGTTGCTGGACGTGGCTTTGACGTCCAACATAAGGCGCAAAGCAGCCATTCCGTAGAAGGTGAAGGCGGCCGCCCAGCAGCGGATCAGCCTCTTGAGTTAATTTCGGCGA
>NZ_SADP02001092.1:0-295 GCF_004010375.2 Mesorhizobium sp. M2E.F.Ca.ET.209.01.1.1
GACCAGAAGCACGGCGATCCCCGCCTGGTCGCGCAGATAGCGGATGGCGCGGCCGATATCCTTGATGATCGATGGCTGGATGCATTCGGTCGGCTCGTCGAGCACCAGCAGCTTGGGTCGCATCACCAGCGCTCGGCCGATGGCGAGTTGCTGCTGCTGCCCGCCAGACAGGTTGCCGCCGCGGCGGCCAAGCATCTGCTTCAGCACCGGAAACAGCTCGAAGACATGGGCCGGGATGTTGCGGTCTGCGCGCCTGAGCGGCGCGAAACCGGATTCCAGGTTCTCGCGCACCGTC
>NZ_SADP02001093.1:0-295 GCF_004010375.2 Mesorhizobium sp. M2E.F.Ca.ET.209.01.1.1
GACAAGATATCAGGCTTCGTCGGCTACATGCCCTATCCGCTGGGCGGCTAGCCGATCAGTAAAGCGTGACGAAGGCCGGGAACATCACGCCGGTCTCCCGCAAATACTCGATAAGCTCGATGGCCGGGAAGATGGCGAGGAAATAGAGTCCGTCAAAGAAGGTGCGCCGCAGCGCGCGCGTCGAGAACTGCAGCTCGTCATTGTCGCGGTAGAGCAGCGGGTTCGGCCAGAACCGGGGCGTCGCCTTGATATAGGCTGTATAGGCCGCGCCGAACTTGCCCAGGAGATATTCGGC
>NZ_SADP02000107.1:0-546 GCF_004010375.2 Mesorhizobium sp. M2E.F.Ca.ET.209.01.1.1
GTCGAACGCGTCAGCGGCGCGCGGCCGGTGCCGACGAAAGGTTACTATGTGGCGCCGACCATCTTGCACCATGTCAAGCCGGAGATGGAGATCGTGCGCGAGGAGGTATTCGGCCCGGTCGTGGCGGCGATGCCTGTCGCCGATCTCGACGAGGCGATCCGCATCGCCAACGACACGCGCTACGGCTTGTCGGCCTCGATCTGGACCCGCGACATGGGCAAGGCAATGACGGCGATCCATGGCCTCAAGGCCGGTACGGTGTGGGTGAACTCGCACAACACGCTGGATCCGGCAGCGCCCTTCGGCGGCTTCAAGCAATCCGGCATCGGCCGCGAGCATGGCCGCGCGGCGATCGAGGGCTACCTCGAAACCAAGACCGCCATCATGCGCTACGCCTAATCCGATGACGGACACGTACGATTACATCGTCGCCGGCGCGGGCTCAGCAGGCTGCACGCTAGCGAGCCGACTGGTCCAGGCCGGCAAGCGTGTGCTCGTCGTCGAGGCTGGCCCCGCCGACAACACGCGATTCATCGACATGCCGGC
>NZ_SADP02000010.1:0-263083 GCF_004010375.2 Mesorhizobium sp. M2E.F.Ca.ET.209.01.1.1
CAAAGCCAACCGCACGGAGTTCCAGTTGAGCGACGGCGACCGGATCGAAATCCTCTCGCCCATGCAGGGCGGCTAGCATGTTGGAGCTTTATGGAACCGAGCTTTCGTCGCGCCTGCTTCTCGGCACCGCTCAATATCCTTCGCCGGCCATCCTTGCCGATGCAGTCAAGGCGTCGGGCACGTCGGTGGTGACCGTCTCGTTGCGGCGTGAGATGGCGGGCGGTAGAGCCGGCGAACAATTCTGGTCGTTGATCCGCTCGCTGGGCGCCAGAATCCTGCCCAATACCGCCGGCTGCCTCTCCGTCAAGGAAGCCGTCACCACCGCGAAAATGGCGCGCGAGGTCTTCGGCACCAACTGGATCAAGCTCGAAGTGATCGGCAATCACGACACGCTACAGCCGGATGTGTTCGGTCTGGTTGAAGCCGCCCGCATCCTGTGCGAGGACGGCTTTGCGGTATTCCCCTATACCACCGACGATCTCGTTGTCGCCGAGCGGCTGCTGGAAACGGGCTGCAAGGTCCTGATGCCGTGGTGCGCACCGATCGGTTCCGCCTTGGGACCGGTCAACATGACGGCGCTGCGCTCGATGCGCGGATATTTCCCTGGCGTCCCGCTGATTGTGGATGCGGGGCTCGGACGGCCGTCGCACGCGGCCACCGTCATGGAACTCGGCTTTGACGCCGTGCTCCTGAACACAGCGGTCGCCAAGGCGGCATATCCGGTCGGCATGGCGCGTGCTTTCGGTAAGGCGGTCGACGCCGGTCGTGAGGCGTTCAGTTCGGGAATGCTCGAACCGCGCGACGTCGCCGTGCCATCGACACCGATGGTCGGCAGGGCCGTTTTTTCATGAAGCTCGATCCCTTTTATCTGATCGTCGACAGCGCTGCCTGGATCGAACGGCTGGTCCCACTCGGAGTCCGGCTTCTGCAACTGCGCATCAAGACCGTGGATGAGGCTGGGTTGCGCGCGGAGATCCGCACCGCGAAGGCCTTGTGTGCTCGATACCAGTGCCAACTCATCGTCAACGACCACTGGCGCCTGGCAATCGAGGAAGGCTGCGACTTCATACATCTCGGCCAGGAGGATTTGCAGACCGCTGACCTCTTGGCGATACGGGCAGCCGGCGTAAGGCTCGGACTGAGCACACATGATCATCAGGAGCTGGAAACGGCGATGGCCGCCGAGCCTGACTACATAGCGCTTGGACCCATCTATCCGACCATCCTGAAGAAGATGAAATGGGCGCCGCAAGGGGTCGAACGGATCAGCGAATGGAAGCGCCAGGTCGCGCCGTTTCAATTGGTCGCCATTGGTGGCCTCAACCCTGAGCGGCTCGACGGTGTCTTTGCGGCTGGCGCGGACAGCGCGGCGGTGGTGACCGACATCACGCTCAACGACGACCCCGAGGCGCGCACGCGAGAATGGATCGAAAAGACGGACCAATGGCGCTGAGGCGAGAACCACATGTGCTTGTCGTCGGTGGATCGGACTCCAGTGGCGGTGCTGGAATTGCACGCGATATCGAGACGATCTCTGCCATTGGCGTGCGCACCTGTCTCGCCGTCACAGCGCTAACGGTGCAAACGCATGACGCCGTGATCGAAATCTATTATTCGCCACCTAGCCTGGTGGCCAATCAGATGTGCGCCGCGCTGCAGGCCAACGACGTGGCCACAATCAAGATCGGCATGCTGGCGACTGCCAAGATCATTGTTGCCGTTGCCGCAGTGCTGCGCAAATTTCCGCATGTCCCCGCAGTACTCGACCCTGTGCTGGCCTCCACCTCAGGCCGCGCACTTCTGCAAGCAGGCGCTATCGCTGCCATGAAGCGCGATCTTATGCCGCTTTGCTGCATTGTCACGCCCAACCTCCCTGAACTGGCGCTCCTTAGTGGCTCCGAACTGGCAGTGGATGAGGACGGAGCGCTCCAACAAGGAAAAAGACTGCTGGCCGCCGGCCCTCAAGCCCTGCTGATCAAGGGTGGGCATGCGTCGGGAACCCGGTCGACCGATATTCTGTTACGCTCCGGGCACGAACCCATCCGCTTCGATGCACCGCGCCTTGCCACATCGATGCGCGGGACAGGTTGCATGCTGGCCAGCGCGATTGCGGCGCATCTGGCGAAGCCGAAGCCGCTCGAAGACAGCGTGCGCGAAGGCAAGCTGTTTGTCTTGGAGAGGCTTCAGAAATGCCGGCTGAATAACCACAGCGTTCTGCGTCCAGCCAAGCAGACCCATTTTCCAGAATTTTTCCCGTAGCGAGACTAGAGAAGGGGCTACTGCTTCTCTATGCCATCCTCACAACGCGTTGAGTTTCTCACTGCCAATTATGCGACTTTCGAGGTGCAAATAGCGAATATCGAGTTCTTAGTGACAGAAACGACCGGAATTGGTTGCGTGGATCACCAGGTCGCTACCGATTGGGTCAGCGACTCAATAGAACGTCACATCTCTGTCCACACTCGAGCTTATTTGCCGCAAACGCGTCGAGCCCCGCGTCAATCGGTCTTATAATAGTATCCGGGGCAGCTCCAAAGCTGTGGCATCGGCTACCCGCCGGCCGTGGCGCTTGCTGTTCGAGCGTCGGACGCCGCCTGCCATTGAACATCTGATGGGCTATTGGGTGGCGGCGACACACTCATCCAGGTGCAACTGGCTTTTTCAACTCGGGAACCAGCAGAAGCCTTCGCTGCGTCGCAACATTTGGATTATGTCGTACAGCCCGATCTTCCAGAGAAAACAAGACCTAACGTTCGAAACCTGTCACGCAACCAACCACCGAATGAAAGATCCAGCGTGCGATCGCAGGGAGGTAAGAATAACCGGTCTGGCTTTCCTATCGCCGGTCCAGGTTAAGACCAACGACGTCGTCACGACATCAACACAGTGCGCGAAGCGCTCGTATTCCTGAATCAGTGGCCAAAAGCGCGTCGGGGACCGGTATTCAGTTGCGCGGTGAGAAGCAGCAACGCAGCGATCGCCGGACAGATGACACCCGAGCAGGCGCGGCAAGCATTGTGGGATTTGCCAGGATTGCCGGCGTGCTGGCCAAATCTGATTTCGTCGTTGGTGGCGACTGATTTAAAGCTGCAGGAAGATCACCGCCGGTAACGCGTTGGCCCGCTGCTCGCCAAGACGGAAAGAACGCCGCCTTGTGAGTTCCAATAATGGGCGATGCGGGAATTGCACATGTCTGTGCCCATCTGTCCGGCCGAAATGCAAATGGCGTCACTGGCGAAGGTCAGCGAACGCGGCACGCAGGGCTGGATTCTTTTGACTTGCGGCAAGCCGACATAGGTGCTGGCTTGATGTCTCGGTCACTGCGACGTGTCATGCCGATTCATTCGTCAGCTACCATGACGATGCGGCGCGTCGCCTGCGATCAGTTGATCGAACCGCGGTGCAATTCGGGACGCTTCGTCGATCCCGACAGTTGCGCAAAGGGAAGCCAAATCAGCGACTAGAGGCAACGTGGCTACGGATTCGAAGGGACCCCGCTGTTGCCGAAGAGGTGACTGGTGGAATGTCAAAGATCACCTCGTGAAAGGCCATTTGGGGCCACCTAATGATAAAGCCGGATGCCGCTATCGGGTCCTGGCACGGGAATGACGGTCCGGCCCTACGGTGGATCGAGTTCGGTTCATGTCGCTTCGCAAGGAGGATGTGTTCCGGCGTCTGCCCGAACCCCTCTTTCTCGCATTCTGCGAGGTTGCGCGATCGGGCCGCTCGGTCTCTGTGCTGATCGCCCCTCCTGTTGCCATCGATCGATTCCGCTTCCGGTGCGCACGCACGTGTCGCGCGTGGCAATCATGCAAGGTCGTGAATCATAGGAGGATGTACATGCTTTTGTCGGATTTCGGCCGCATCGGGTTCGATCCGTTTGTGGAAATGCGGCGCATGCAACAGGAAGTAAACCAGCGTTTGGCCGGGCTGACCGCCAGCGCCGCTCAGGAGTTTCCGCCGATCAATCTTTGGACTGGCGAGGACAGCGTGGCGGTGGCCGCGGAACTGCCGGGGATATCACCTGACGAAATCGGCCTCACGGTGCGCGAGAACATTCTGACATTGAAGGGAACGCGCGAGCCTCGAACGGAGGACGAGAAATCCGTCTGGCACCGCCGTGAGCGCGCCTATGGGACCTTCTCCCGGACAGTGCAATTGCCATTCCGCGTCGACCCGGAACGGGTCGAGGCGCGTTTCGCCAACGGGCTGCTCGAAGTCGAGTTGCACCGGCCGGAGGCGGATCGGCCGAAGAAGATCCAGATCAAGGGATAGAGGGAGGCAAGCATGGCTCAGGAACGCGGATCGGCCGTCGCACCATGCTGCTCAATGCCCGCAAGGTGCTTTACGACCATAGTTCGGCCATCACCATCCTTCTCGCCTTCAATGACATAACGGCCCGTCGTATCATCGAGCGGGAGAAGGAAGAACTGCTCGGTCGCACCGAAGACCTGCTTCGGCAGAAAGACGTCCTGCTGCGCGAGATGGAGCATCGGGTTGCCAACAGCCTGCAGATCATTGCCTCGATCCTGTTGCTGAAGGCACGCTCGGTGACGTCGGAAGAGACGCGCCAGCATCTCAAGGACGCCCATCAGCGCGTTCTGTCCGTGGCCGAGGTGCAACGCCATCTCCACACCTCCGCCGGCGTCGACGAGATCGATGTCGGCTCTTACCTACCGAAATTGTGCAGCAGCCTCGCCTCGTCGATGGTCGGCGAAGCCCAGCCGATCACGGTCACCGTAATGGCCGAAGGCGGCAGGATAGATTCGCAAAGGGCAGTCAGTCTGGGACTAATTGTCACCGAACTCGTGCTCAACGCCATCAAATATGCTTTCCCCAAGAAGAGAACCGGCGCTCGCATCCAGGTGAGCTACGAGACCGCGGGCAGTGACTGGAAACTGACGGTTTCGGACAATGGCGTCGGCAAGATCGCCAACGACGTACCGGCTACCGGACTTGGAACAGCCATCGTCGAAGCACTGGTGAAACAACTGGAGGCCAGGGTGGAGATTATCAGCGATATTGACGGCACCAGCGTGTCGGTCACCCGGGCGACGTTCACCTCGCGCGTGCCGCGAGCGGCGTAAAAACCGTTACTACGATGCTGCCTTCCGGACATCGCCTGATGTCCAGGGGATCTTCTGCCGCCACGGCCTTGTCCCCGGAGCGCAGGACTGCCAGTCGCATCGCATAAGCCGAAACCTCTCAGTCGGTTGAGGGCGCTTCCGATGGCCAAGATCCGCTTTTTTGGCGTTCAGCCGGTGGGACCAAGCTCTGAAGCTGACGCTGCGCAGGTCTTTGCGTGGATGACTCGGTGCGGTCGGTAAACTCGAAGTGGCGGTTGTGTGCGTCAAGTTCTGCAAAATGGGGCGGCCACGATGCTGGTCATGCGGCTTGGCGTAGAGCGAGCTTCTTGTGCTCGCGCAGGTCGTCAATGTTGATGTAGGGCCTCCATCCAGTTTTCGTTGGTTTCGACAGCCGGCGCCCTGACGAGGCGCAGGCAGCTTTCGGCGTTGGGGAAGATGCGCACGACATAGGTGCGCCGGCGGATTTCCTCATTGAGCCGTTCAAGCATGTTGGTGCTCTTGAGATGCTTGTGATGCTGGCGCGGCAGGCAAAAGAAGGTCAGCGTGCGCTCGATGGTCTCCTCCACCGTCGTCCATCTCGGCCTCGAGCACCTCCTGCATCACCGCACGGATCATTTCGTGAAGTCCGTCCGGGTCTGAAAGCAGAATGTCTTTGACGGCAGCGCTGGCGGTCTTACTTTCAATCTTGGTCATGGTGGCGTTCCTTCGCGGGAATCGGCGACATGAACAATCACCAGATCCCATGGCGACGGATGGATAGCGGCGCGTGCTCTGGCAGAGTGACGCTGCTAACAAACACCCCGCGGAGGAACACCATGCATGTAGTGGCCGACCGATCCGAAACTCTGACTGCTATCCGGACTGGTCTGGGCGCAATCTTCGTATCGCTGGAGCTCAGCCGTTCAACCTGGCTGATCTCGTCGTTGTCGCCAGGTGGCGGCGAGAAGTTGTCGAAACACAGTGTCCCCAGTGGTGATTTATCCGCCTTGTTCCGTCGCTTCGATAGCGTGCGAGAGAAGGCAAGAGCACGCATGGGGCCAGACTTCCCCGTCGTCGCTATCCAGGAAGCCGGGCTCGATGGCTCCTGGATCCATCGGGTTCTGAGCAAGGCGGGGATCGAGAGCTACGTCGTTGATCCCGCTTCTATCGCAGTGTCTCGTCGCAGTCGCCGAGCCAAAACCGATAAGATCGATGGTGAAACGCTCGTCTCTCCTTGCCTTCAAGCGAGGCGAACCGCGCATATGTGCAATGGTCAAAGAGCCAACACCGGAGCAGGAGGATCGCCGGCGTATCTGTCGTGAACGCAAGGTACTGACGACCGAACGGGTATATAAAACGCCGCTCACTCAGAATGGTCTCGTCGCCCGAGCCCAGCGGCCGTAGGCGGGATGTTGGTGCAGCCGTGAAGAGCAGCGACCGAATGTGAGGTTGATCTGCTCGGTTACGAGCAGAGTCCTGCAAGTCGGGTTCAACCTGGATCCCATAATCGATATGACAAGCTAATCCCACTTTGACCGGCGCTCAGCACACCTAATTTCGAGCCGCGCCGACCTACACACCCGCTATCGACATGATCCGAGTGGCGGCCTGAACTAGGCCGGCAAACTCATGTTCGTTGGCACTGTTTTTCGCTTGCATCCCGGTTAGGCGGGGACAGACGCCCTACTGCGACGCCTGCCCGGCTTGTCCGTGTCTCGCTCGCCTGACGTTTCGGGTTCGGTCTCAATGATCTCGCCCGCCACCACGGCGCGGGTCCGCTCCAGCATCGCGGGGATGTCCCGCGCGGGCAGCGGGCGGCTGAGCAGGAAGCCCTGCGCCTCGGTGCAGCCTTCTCTTCGGACCCGTTCCAGCTGCTCCACGGTCTCGACGCCCTCGGCGGTGGTCTGCATCCCGAGGCTGTTGCCGAGGCTCGTGACCGCTCGAATGATGGCGACGGAACTGTCGATATCTCCGGCGTCCGTGATGAAGGATTGATCGATCTTGATCTTGTCGAATGGGAACGAGCGCAGATAGCTCAAGCTCGAATATCCGGTTCCGAAGTCGTCCATCGCGATATGAACGCCGAGCATGTGGATATGTTGCAGCATCGAGAGAGTCGCCTGGCTGTTGGCCAGCAGCACTGTCTCGGTGATCTCAAGCTCAAGCCGGCTGGGGGGCAGTCCCGAGATATCCAATGCCTCGACGATGGTGGAGAGCAAGCGCGCGTTGCGAAATTGCGCCGGGCACAGATTGACGGCGACCTTGATGCTACCGGGCCAGCTTGCCGCGTCGAGACAGGCTTGCTTGATAACCCATTCACCGATCGGGACGATGAGGCCGATGTCCTCGGCCAGCGGGATGAATTCTCCCGGGGATACGATGCCGCGCGTCGGGTGATGCCAGCGCAGCAGCGCCTCGAAGCAGCTGACCTCGCCGCGGTCGAGATTGAGGAGCGGTTGGTAGTAGATTTCGAACTGCTGCCGCACCACCGCTTCGCGCAGGTCGAGTTCGAGAAACCGCCGCGCCTGCATGCGCGCATCCATTTCCGGTTCGAAGAACCTGTAGGTTCCGCGGCCTTCCGCCTTCGCCCGGTAGAGCGCCATGTCGCCGGTCTTGAGAAGTTGGTCGGCGTCAATGCCATCGTCCGGCGCGATCGAGATGCCGATGCTGGCGCTGATCATAACCCCGTGGCCATCGACGACATAAGGTGCGCTCAGCCCATCAATGACCCGTTGGGCAAGAGCTGTCGCCTCGACCGGCTGATCAACCGCGGTTTGAATGATCACGAACTCATCGCCGCCGAGCCTTGCCACGGTGTCGCCTTCACGGGCCACCTGTTTCAGTCTGGCGGCGACCTCCTTCAGCAAGGCGTCGCCAACCGGGTGCCCCAGCGTGTCGTTGACCATCTTGAAATGATCGAGATCGAGGCAGTGGAAAGCAATCTTGCTACCATCACGCCGCATCTCGACCAAAGCCTCCTCGGCGCGTTCGCGGAACAATATGCGATTTGGAAGCTCGGTAAGTCCGTCGTGGCGCGCCATGTATGAAATCTTGGCTTCGCTCCGCCGCAAGTCGGTCACGTCATGGTGAGTGGCAAGCCACCCGCCGCCCGGCAGTGGCTGATGGATGAGGTCGATGGTGCGTCCGTCCCTGAGTTCCACCAGGCTCACCGTCCGCTCTGCGCGATCGATGGTCTCCGTCAGCTGCTGCACATACTTTTCCGGGTCATGGCCGGCATAGAGGCCCGCCGCGATCCGGAACCGCATCAAATCGATCCACGGCGTGCCGGGACGAGTCAGGGGCTCCGGCACATGGTAGAGATCGGCGTAGCTTTGGTTGCACAGAACCAGCCGCCTCTCCGCATCGAACATGCAAAGCCCTACGGGCATATTGGCGGCGGCCGCGGCCAATTGCTGCCGCTCCAGCTCGGCTTCTCGGGCCAAGGCATCGCTGCGCTCCAGGCTGGCCCGGTAGCCGGCAAAGGCCGAGAACAGCACTCCAACCTCGTCCTGCCGATCCCTTTTCAGCGCAATGAGACTCGAACGGCGCTCGCCCTGCGCCAAGCAACGCATCGCCTCGGTCACGGCGAGGATCGGCTTGCTGACATTGTGGCGTATCCAGGCGACAAGCCCACCAAGACACCCGGCGGCAAAAAGAACTGCCAGCCAAGTCAATCTTTGCGCAACGGTGTAGGTCCTGTCCGCCATCACCGCCGCGGCCGTGCTGCGCTCGTTGGTGAGGGCCAGCAGGTCGTCCAATCGCTGCGTGGCGGCGGCAACGGTCGGGAGCGATACCGTCTCGAACTCCTTGACAGCCATTGTTCGCCCTCCTGTTTCGAGGAGCGGGAAAATCGATGTCAGGGAATCTTCGTAGGCCGTCCATAGGTTGACGAACTGGTCGAACAGCTGCTGCTCGGCCAGCGATCCGGCACTCCGGCGATAGGCGCGCCGACCTTGCAGTATTTCGTCGCTTTCCCTCGCCATCTCCTTCTCAATGCCGGCTATCTGCGCAGCCTCGGCAGTGCGCACGCGCAACGTCGCATAGAGCTGGTGTTCCGCGAGGTTGCGCTTCATCTCGCCGACGATCTGGACCTGGGGCAACCAAACGCTGGTGATCTCGCTCGTGACCTTGTTGAGTGATCGCAGTTGCGCGACCCCAAATACTCCCACGGCCACGACGCACAGCAGCGCCAGCCCAAAGCCCAACGAGAGCTTGGTCCCGACGCTAATGTCCTTTAGCCCTCTCATCTAGAAAACTGCAAACGCAAGACCAGTCCTCGTCAAATAGCATCGAGCTTTAGCGAATAGTAAAAGTATTCCTAGTGTCGCGTCTAAGGTATTAATGCTGGCTTAAGACTGCGTAATCCCCTAGAGGATCGACCAAACCACGTTGTAAAAGGCCGGCGGATGAAGCTCACCGATTTCCATATGATCCGATGACGGGCCTACAATGAGATCGAGGTGCTCGCACCTAGTCTTGGAAGCCGCTTGCAGCTTCTTTCACCGCACCGTGGGATCGGCCTTCGATCCCCTTCGAATGTAGCGAGGCCAGCCCATATTATGCACGACGATGGGGCTTTGAGGCTGGCAGTCGAATCTATGATCGGCAGTGTTCATCAGCCGAGGAAGGAGCGCCGCGGCGCGCGCCGAGGCGGTGCGCGAACTCGAGCGTGATCGCCGAGATCGAGGCGAAGGAGCCGCTCGAAGCGCTCGACACCTTCATGGCGCAGAACGCATCGATGATCCAGGCCCAGCATGCAGCCTCCAGCTTCGATGTCCATCGGGTCCTTCAGGCCATGGACCACGAGCCGAGACCGCCGCAAGGCGATGCCGGACTGATGCGGCTGCCGGTGGTCGACATGCAAGGCCGGCCGCTGGCCAGCGAAGCCGAGTTGCGCTATTCCATTTTCCACCGCTTGACCTCGGGCGCGGTGAAGGTGGTGGCGGTGCAGCTAAAGGGAACTCCGACTGGAGCCATGCTGACACGCACGTTCACCGTGGAGGGCGTGCCCTACCGCATGGACCTGTTCGGCGGCAGCAAACTGAAGCCGCCGCAAAAGAGCCTGAACCAGCTTGCCTCTCACCTGCCTTTCACGGCCGCAGAGGCCCCAAGCGGCAAGCTTTTGGCGATCCCCTATGCCGAGACGGCTCCGGGTACGGCCTTTGAGCAGCTGTCGCGGGCCTGGGCGCCGTTCAAGGAAGCCTATTACTATACCCAGCGCCGCGGATTTGCCGCGCCGCCGGGCATCCCCGACATTGGCCCCCATGATTATGCGCTGGAAGGGTGCTTCAAGCTGTCCCTTCTGCCCGACCATCCCGCAGGCGCAGTGCATCCCTTCCGGTTCGAGGGGCGAGACGGCGAGATCGCCTTGCGGCCGCATGACGGCTGCGGCTTCATTAGGGCCTCACTGGCCGAGCGCATGCCGTCCATTGCCCGGGCTCGCCACGACGCTCCCGAGCGGATGCCTGCCTATGCCGATAAAAGGCAATCGGCGGTACCGCCCTCGGCGCTGCAACATTATCCGCGTAGCGTCGAGGTAGCACAGGAGACCCGCGAGAAGGCTCAGGCTTGGCTCGAAACCCATCAAAGCCTCACCGCCGAGGAGCTGTTCCGGACGGTCACGGGCGGGCATATCGAGGGTTCGAGCGCTATCGCCGTGCCGTCCAGCGACGAATGCCTGCATGTGCCGACGGGCAAGAGCAAGACCTTGACCCGTGACGCTGGCGTGCTTGTCGGACGCTCCCCCTATGACAAGCCCAACCTGCGCCCGTTCGCCGCCGACCGGGTCAGGTCGGCGCGCGATGGCGACCGGACCGCGGCGTTCCTGGATCGGTGCGTGGCCTTCCAATATAGCTTCAACTTCGCGCACAGGTCGGGGGCTGGGCTTGCCGCCGACGATCCGACCTTCTTTGCCAAAGGCATCTTGATCGTTGTGCCCGACGAAATGTGGCCGGCGGACTTCGCCGAGCGCGGGGTCGTGATGTCTGCCGAGGACGTAAAGTGCCATTCGTACTGGCTGGAGGAAAAGGACCGGGTCAAGGCCGACACCGCGCTCGAGTGCGTCGGCATCCTGCAGGCGACGGAGGTGTTCGCGCCCGGCTCTTTGGTTGCGGTTCCAAGCGTCGAACAAAAAATGCTCGACGGCGATTTTGATGGCGACACCGTCGTCATCATTGGCGACCAGCCTCGCCTTTACGAGCATGTGCGCCAGTTCGACGCGCAGCTGCAGGCGCGCGGCATCGCCTCGATGAAGCCGCCGAAGTCGCACACGCCGGCCATTGAGAAAAGCGGCTACCAGTTCACCCGGTCCAAGCAGATCCTGTCGGCCACCGGGCTGGTGCTGGAGACCTACAGCTGCCTGCAGCGCAACGTGCTGGCGCAGCCGCTGGAGGCGCAACGCTGGTTTGCCGAGCGTGCCATCTTCGGCACCTACGAGGGCATTCATAATGAGCTCAAGGCCGACATCCGCGCACTGTTGCAGGAAGATCGGCCGGATGGCCAGGCCCTCCATGAGCTCATCGCCAGGGCGAGGGAAGACAGCAAGGCCGCCAGGCATCCGGTGGCCTGCGAACTGGCCGCGTTGTTAGTGGCCGAGCTCCAGGACTGGAACCTGCAGCTCAATAGCGAGCCGGCTCATGAGCAGTCGGAAGTCAAGCTGCATGAAAGCGCCATCAATCTGTTGAGCGTCGGCATCAAGGTCGGCACTGACGCCTACAAGTCCGATACCGGTGCGCGGGTGTTCATGCAAAAAACCACCGAATTGCAGCGGCTCTTGGAGCAGAGGCCGGGCTTCAAGTCGGCGCCATATGTCAAGGCGCAGGCGGCAAAGCTCCACCAGGGCCGGTTCGACGTCGATGGCAGCCTGGCGGATCTGAAGGACAACCCCACGCTGGCGGCATCGGTCATGGAGGCCTCGATCAGACTCGCCGTCGAAAAGCGCATTCTGCTCAGCGCCTTAGCAATCTCGGCCGAAGACGACCGCGCCAGCACGATAACGCTGAGCAGCGAACAGGCCCTTGAGCGGGCCAGGCTCGAAGCCGCCCCCGCCGAAGCGCAAGAAAGCGCGATTACCAAAAATTGTGCATGCGGTTGCCGAGCTTTTGCGGCAGGACGGCATCGAGGTGAAGGTGCCGCATCTTGACCAACGGTCGGGCGGGCAGGTCTGGATAGCCGACGAGTTGACCGGCCAGAGCGTGAGCACGGCGCCGGAGGCCCAACTGGTCACCAATGCCGTGCGCCATGTCTTCGAGATCCCGGACGAGGCTTTTACGCGCGCCTTCAGGAAGGCGGCACTGGCCTTCGAGGAGCGGGACTGCAGCGAGGTCGAGACCACCAACTGGGTCATCAGGATGGACAGGCCGCGGTTACGCGGCGTTCACACGGCGTTCAGAACCGCGCAGAACTATCGCTTCGAGGTCGAGTTCCCTACGCCGGCCAGTTATCGGGCCGAGCTCGCGCACCGCGCGCAGAGCTCACAGCTAGTCCCCATTCCCCGTGGTGCCTGGGAGATATTACACTGGGACTCGTCAGGAGAAAGCAGGTCGAGGGCGGCAGGGACCTCCAGGTCGCCCATCGTCGCAAGACAACAGATTGCGGTCGCTCGCTCGCCGCAAGCCGGCGAGATCCTCGCGGCCCTCGGTACGCGGCCGGTCGTGCTCGTCGGCATGCCGGCGAGCGGCAAGTCGACCATCGGCGCCCAGCTTGCCAAGGAGTTGGGGGTGGAGTTTGTCGACATCGATAAGCATATCGTCGCCGATCACGGCAATCTGATGGAGATGTTCGCCGACCCTGGCCGTGGCGAGGCGCACTTCAGGGACCTGGAGACCAAAGAGCTCGCCAAGCAGCTGGAGAGAGGCCCCATCGTCATCGCAACCGGCGGCGGCTGCTTTGGCAAGGAGTCCAATCAAGCCCTGATTCTTAATAAGGCGAGGTCGATCTGGCTCGACACCCGAGCTGAAAGAGCTCCGCAGGCGCCTCGAGAGGGACACCAGCCGGCCGCTGCTGCAAGGCGCCGACATCGAGCAGAAGGTTGACCAGCTGTACGAAGAGCGCAGTCCGTTCTACCAAAAGGCCGATATCAGGTTGCCCCTCGTCCCGCCCTTTCAAAAAGACAAGAAGGACGCCCGCATTTGCGTGAAGGAACTCTACGCTTTCCTGTGCAGCGACAGAGAAGCCGCTCTGCCCGCTGCCGAGATATCACATGTCTCCGGTGCTTCCGGCACCGCCATCAGCATGTCCCCAACAGCTCAGCGCATGCACGATGATCATCACAACGGCTACGATTGCGGGGGCGGCGTCGTGGAAACCATCCAGGCGCCGGCGGCACTATTGAGTGAAAGGGAACGGCCGCCGCTCCTCGACACCCTCACCGCCGACCCGCAGCCTTTGCTGGCCGGCAATAACGCACGAGCGAATTTAGCGTCTTCCACGAGAAGCAGGGAACGCTCAAGTCGAGGACGATAGCTTAGGCGTCGCAGGTTTGGTGCAGGGTGCGGGTTCGCACCGAATGCTAATAAAAGTGGGAAACGCATGCATAAGTCGTGAGAAGCCTGATGGCCGAGTTGATCCGGCCTGGATGACACAAACGTACAAAGACGAACCGCCGGTGCCGGGTCGCGCGCCAAATCCTGGTGATCGACCGGAAAGGATCAGCTCCGAGTCTAAACGGCATCGTCAACTTAATGAAGCGCGGATACTATGACAGAGTGACCCAATCCACCGCCGCGCCATTGCGTCGGTTTCGACAGATAAGATGGATTGGGCAGGCGAGCTCAAAAGAGCGATTGTAAATCGCAGTTGTAGCAGTGTAACAAACTGCGTAACAAAAAGCGCGAAAAGATTAGCATTTTCAGCAGGATAGGCGTGAAACCGAATCCCTCCCTCTCCGCCATCCTGCTTCGCTCTCCGAGCTTCGCAGGACAAGTCCGCGAATTCTTCTCAACGCGAAGCGGGATGTCCTCCGGACAGCTTGCAGGCCAACCGAGCTATTGAACGCTCCGCTCGCGTACGGTCACGCCGTCGCCCACCCGGTCGCTCGGGTGCAGCACGACCCGATCGCCTTCCGACAGACCGGATTCGACCTCGGCCATCCTGTTGTCCCGGTGGCCGATCCTGACCACGGCCGTGCGCGCCCGTCCGGCCTCGGCGAGATACACGGCCCAGTCATCGCCCTGCCGGAACAGTGCCGCTACCGGGACGCCAAGGACATTGTCGCCCCGCCAGCTCGTCACGTGCACGATCACGCGATAGTCGTGCCCAAGTTGCGACCACATTTCGGCAGGTTCGACGATATCGATCTCGGTGTGGACGCGCTGCTCCTCGATCCCAAGCGCCGAGACCTTGAGAAACCCGGCCGGGTCGATCCGCGTCACCTTGCCATGAAGCGCGGGCCCACCCCAACCGTCGATACGAACGGAAGCACCGGGCCTGATCTGGACCGCGTCGGTCGAGAGCAGGTCCGCCGCCACCTGCAGATCGCGCGGGTCGCCGATCTCGACAAGCGGCGCGCCCGGTTGGACCATGCCCTCGCTCTCCTGAACGATCTTCAGGATGCGGCCGCTTACCGGCGCACGAAGCTGGATGCAGCAGGCCGGATCCGATTGTGCAACATCTCCGGCAGGCTGGCCCAGCCGTGCCTGCATCATCGCCTGTTCATTGCGCCGGACTTCGACCTGCGCCTTCGCGCTCGCCGAGGCTGCCTCGTTGGTGTCGACTTCGAACTTCGCCTTGTCGAGGGCGTTCTGCGAAATCGCCCCGGACTTGGCCAACCTTTCCGCGCGATCGAGTTCGGTGCGCGAATATGCAAGCGCCGCCTCGAGGCGTTTCACCTCCGCTTCCGCGAACGTCACGGCCGCTTCTGCCGCGCCAAGCGCCGCCAGCAGCTCTTCGTGCGTGCGAACATCGTGAAGGCCGGGGATGGTCGGCTGCATGACCGCCACCACCGTCTCGTCCTTGGCCACCTCGTCTCCGACATGATGCGGCGGCGAAATTCTGAGCACCTTGCCGGCGATCGGCGCCGACATCGTATAGACGTGCCGCACCTCGGTCTTGGCTTCATCGTCGACGGTCACCTCCATCGGACCCTTGGCTAGCGTCGCCAGGTCGACGGGAATCGGCTGCGGCCATGCGAACCAGACCGCGGCCGCCGCGATCAGGCCAAAGGCCGCAATGCCACCGATTCTCTTCATCCAGTTGGTCACCGATTTGGTGCGCATGGTCTTCAATCCCGCGTCTTGAGAACAGCAACGAGGTCGAGTTGATTAACCCGCCTGCGGACGATCAGGGCGGAGAGCACAGCCGCCGTAACGACGATCGCGCTGGCGAAAACATAAGTGGCAGGCTCGACAACCAGGCGTACACGCATCAGTTCGCCGGCCAGGTTCGTCTTCATGATCCAGGCAAGACCATAGCCGAGGGCCCAGCCCGGCGGCTGCGCGATCAGGGTCAACAGCGCGAGTTCAAGCAGAAGGATGCCGAGCACTTCGCCGCGGGTGAAGCCAAGCACGCGCAGGCTTGCCAGTTCCCTGGCTCGCTCGGACAGGGAGACACGCGCGTTGTTGTACACCACGCCGAACGCGATCACGGCCGCGAGCCCCGTGTAGATGCTGGACATCGTCGTGACCAGAAGTGCCACGGCGTCGCGGAACGTGGCGAGGGACGCCGTCTGCAGAGCTAGGCTGCTCACGACCGGCATGGCCTTGACCGCCGCGTAGAACTCATCCTGTCTGGTCTTGTCCAGGCTGACGCTCACCCCGTTCGCCATCGGCGCTTCACGCAGCAGCCTGGCGAGCGCTTCCTCATCCATCATCCCGCGCATGCCGAGATAGTCCTCGACCAGCGCCGCCACCGGAAGCGAGACCGTCCGGCGCTCGCTGTCGAGCAGATCGACCTCGACGGTGTCGCCAACCCGCACCTTCAGTATCTTGGCCAGCATGGCCGAGATCGCGAGGCCCGATTCCGGCAAGACCACCGGCCGCAGGTCCGCATCGATGATACGGTTGAGCTCCGCCCCGCGCGGCCTGGCGCGGATCATGATGCGGCGCTCGACATGGCCATTCCGGATGCGGACCTGGACTTCTCGATAGGATTCCGCATTCAGCACTCCGGGAAGCCTCGCAATCTGGAAGGCCACTTCCCGAGGGCGCTTCTCGAAAAAGCTGACAGTGGCGTCCTGTCGATCCGCAAGGAAGTAGGTAACGTCGACGAGCTGCTCCATCGTGCCCTTCGTGAAGAGCGACACGATCAGGATCGCCGTCGCCAGCGACATGCCGAATGCGGTGAGAAAAGATCGAACTGGATGATGCGCGATGTTGCGCAGCATCATTCTCATCGGCTGCGAGACAAGGCCGGCCGCGCTGAGGCTCAGTGGCAGCGTTCGCCGGAAAACCGGCGGAGCCGGCGGCTGCATGGCAACCGCGGGAGCCAGATTGACGACTTCGCGCAAGCCTCGCAGCGCGCCGATTGCCGCGGCAAGCGCGCTCAGTCCCGCCGCCGCGACGTAGAGATCGGGGCTCTTGGTGAACAGGAGAAACGGGAAGCGGAAAAAGTCCGCGAACACTCCGGTCACATAGCTGCCGAGCCAGGTGCCGATCAGGCTGCCGATGACGATGCCGGCCGCCGTGATGACGCCTACAAATTTCAGGTAGTGCAGGACGATGCCGGCATTGCGGTAGCCGAGCGCTTTCAGGAGTCCGATCTGTTCGCGCTCAAGCGAAACGAGGCGGCTGAGGGTGAGGTTCACAAGAAACGCCGAAACCAGCAGGAAGATCGGCGGCAGCGTGCGGCTCATGTTGTTGAGCATGTCGAGCTCGTGGTCGAGCCAGGCATGCGACGTCTGGTCCTTGCGCCCGTAGGCAGCGTACCCGCCATAGCGATCGAGCAGCCTGTCGAGACGCGTCATCACCTCGCGCTCCGACGTTCCCGGCAGCAGCTTCAGCGACACCGACGAAAAAGCGTCTTCCAGATCGTAGGCGCTGGCCAGAGCCCGTTCGGACATCCAGATGACGCCGAAGCGGTGGCCGTCGGGCATGATGTCGCCGGGGCCGACGGCATAGATGTACTCGGGAGAAAGCGCGATGCCGACGATCGTCAGATCGCGCCTGCGACCGTTGAGGGTCGCCGCGAAGCCCGAGCCCAGGGTGAACCGATGCGCTTCGGCGAAGGTCTCGTTGACGACGACCTCATCGTCCCGGCTCGGATCTGGTGTGCGGCCCGCACGCATATAGAGGCGATTGAGCTTCGGCTCGCCGACCTCGGGCAGCGAGATGACCACGCCGGTGGCCGGAGCCGTCAGACCCGGTGTTTCGAGCAGTGCGAACTGCGCGATGCGTGCATCGACGGTCGCCACACCTGGAATCTCGGCGATCCGGCCGAGGAGAGCTTTCGGCGCCCGCCGCACCGTGGCGAAGACATCGGCGAAGCGGTAGCGCTCGTAATAGGCCGTCCTCGTCTCATCGAGAGAGCGGTAGGAGCCGACGGCGAGGAGAAGCGTTGCCACGCCGCCGCCGACCACCAGCGCGATGGCCATTGCCTGCGCCCAAAGGCGGACGAGGTCGCGAAACAGCTTTATGTCCAGGGCGCGCATGGCGTCACCACTGCAGCTCGGCGACAGCGCGCCGGGCCTCGTTTGTGACGGCTTTCGATATCTGCCCGTCGCTGAAGAACAGAACCCGGTGCGCGACCTCCTGAATGATGGCGTTGTGGGTGATGATGACGGTGGTCGTGCCGAGCTCGGCATTGACCTTCATCAGCGCATCGATCACCCGAACGCCCGTCCTGGAATCGAGCGCGCCTGTCGGCTCATCGCAGAGCAACACCTCCGGACGCCTGGCGATCGCGCGGGCGATGGCGACGCGCTGCTGCTCGCCGCCTGACAGCTGCGCTGGGAAATGATGCATGCGCGGTTCCAGCCCGACGAGAGCGAGTGCTTCCTCGGGGCGCATCGGATCGTCGGCAATCTCCGTGACCAGCGCGACGTTCTCGTAAGCCGTGAGGCTGGGGATCAGATTGTAGAACTGGAACACGAAACCGACGTGGCGGCGGCGATAGGATGTCAGCCCCCGGTCATCGAGGTCGGTTAGCCGCAAGGCCTTGAAAAACAACTCGCCGCTGCTCGCGTGATCGAGCCCGCCCATGATGTTGAGCAAGGTCGATTTTCCGCTGCCCGAGGGCCCGAGCAGGACGACCACTTCCCCTGCCGAAATCTCCAGGCTCACGCCGCGCAGCGCGTGCACTTGCGTCTCGCCCGAGACGTAGGTCTTGGCGAGGTCCTTCGCGGTGAAGACAAGGTCGGACATGCGATCACTCCGCCCTGCCTGCCCGCATGGCAGCTTGCCTGAGCTCGACCAGGAACATACCCACGCCCGCGGCCCATAGGATCGCGATAGCCAGCAAGGCCCACCGGAAATCGGATCCTATGACGAAGTTGACAACGACCATCCATCCGATTGAGGCGACGCCGGCGGCGAGCACGCCCAGAAGAGCCGACCGCTCGTGCCGCCGGAACGACGTCGCGGCGATCGTGACGGTCAGAATGCCCGAGGCGACGGCATACCCGCCAAGCACCTGAAACACGCGCTCGAGCCATGATGCCATGCGTGGCTGCCCGGCCTGAAGCTGTTGCAGCGACAGGCCGACGAACCGCATGTCCTCCGGCAGGAGCGGCGGCCGAAGGAACATGAAGAACGCGCCGATGCAGACGAGCGCCACACCGAAGACGGCGAGCAGGATCGCCGAGAACGGCCAGGATCGGCGGTGCCGCGTCATGGCGCCAGGCCTCGTCCAGGGCCGCCGACCGACCCGCCGGAAAACCGGTTCCAACTCGGAATGAATCCCGGAACCTGTGTCATGTATTTGCGGTAAACGTCGCCGAATTCGGCAATCGCTTCACGCTCCTCGGCCCGCGCCAGCCTCACATACATCACGACCAGCACCGGGAACATCGCCAGCGTCAGCAGCGTCGGCCACTGAACGAGGAAACCCAGCATCACCAGGATGAAGCCGGCATATTGCGGGTGGCGCACGTAGCTGTACGGGCCGCTGGTGGCGAGAGAATGGTGCTGCTGAGCGTCGTAGAGAACGCTCCATGCGGCCGCGATCAGCCAGAACCCACCGCCGATCAGGACGAAGCTCAGCAGATGGAAGGGGCCGAAATGCGGATTGATCCGCCAGCCGAACATCATTTCCAGAAGGTGTCCGGCATCGTGCGAGAACCAGTCGATCCCTGGATAGCGGGACTGCAGCCAGCCGGAGAGCAAGTAGATGGTGAGCGGAAAGCCGTACATCTCCGCGAACAGCGCGACCAGGAAGGCGCTGAACGCGCCGAACGAGCGCCAGTCTCGCCCGGTCTGTGGCTTGAAGAAGCTGTAGGCGAACAGGATGAAGACGGCGGAGTTGACAATCACCAGGCTCCAGAGGCCGTAGGCCTGCATGTCGGAGCTCATGACGAATTCCTTTCGTCTGACCGGTTGCGGTGGCCGCCTCCATGCCCATGTCCTCCATGCCCATGGCCTCCATGACCGTGTCCTCCATGCATGAGGAAGTGCATGAAGACGCAGCCGAGCGGCAGCAGGTAGAACAGCGCGCCAAGCACATGGGCGCGGTGCTCGGTGAAGAGCAGGAACCCGCCGATCGCAAGGAAGCCAAGCAGGACAAGGCCTGCCCGGGAGGTCAGAAAGGAGCCTTGCGGCTGGTCGTGGTCCGAATGGTCGTGCATTGACATCTAGGTCTCCTATTCGACGATGAGGCGGCCGCGGAACATGCCCATGGGGCATGCGAATCCGAACTCGCCTTGTTCCTTGGGGATCAACTCGACGGCGACGGTTTCACCGGTCGGAAGATCGGCGTTTCTTCGGGCGAGTAGCCGCCGTTTGCCAGGATCGCTTCCTGGCTCGCTCACGGCGCAGGCCTTCAGAGAACGGAACGAGGAGGCCGAAAGGCTTCGTCAGGCCTGGTCAGCGCGAAACCGGATTGATCGAAGAAAGCTGGGGCGCCGGGCCTAGCTGCGGAGGCGACAACAGGGGAGGCTGCTAGAGCAACTGCCGAACAACCGAAGCAATGTCCACCCATGCACTGGCCGCAATTGGCATGGCCGTCGTGGCAACCTGTCTCATCCGGATTTGATGCCGACAGAACGGCCGCCGAGGCCAGCCGGCCCGCCTTACCATCGGCAACGGACTGGACGACCTTGGCTGACAAAAAGTCTGGCGATGCGCCGAACTCGTGCGCTTGCGCCGAGCCCGTCAGAAAGAGGAAAAGAGCAAGCCCGAACGCAACCATGATCGCACCGAAGGTACCGCTTGCGGTCCGATGGTTTCGCTGCCAAATGTGACAAGATCGTCCAAGCACAGCAAGGCTTCCAAGCCGTTCACCTTGTGCATGATCGCCCCTTCAGCCCGAATGCGCTTTGATGTGCGTCAATTCAATCGACTCCCTCGTGGGGGCTTCATCATGCCGTTCGACATCATGGTGTTAGACATCGAACCGCCCATCATCATGGGCATCGCCGGCCCAGCGCTTGGATCCGTCGCGGCAGGGAGCGGCGAGGCGTCTCCGCTGCCGGCTGGATGATGGGCATCGTTCGCGAGAACGGGCGCCGAGAGAGCGAGGACTGCTCCGATCGCCAAGGTCCCGAAGCGGGTATTCATATCATTCTGTCTCATGGTCCTGTCCTTGAAATCGGTTAGGCGGCGTAGTCGACGACCGTCATCATGCCAGTCGCCATGTGATAGAGGTGATGGCAGTGGAACGCCCATGTCCCTGGGTTGGCGGCGTCGAACGCCACCGTCACCTCGCGCATCGGCGGCAGCCAGACGGTGTCGCGCACAGCTCCCGCGAAGCGGCGGCCGTCGATGGCGACAACCTGGAAATGATGGCCGTGCAGGTGCATGGGATGGCCCATCATGCTGGCGTTGCGCAGGACGAGTTCGATGCGCTCACCCTTTCGCACGGCGATCGGCTTATGGTCGCCCCATTTCCTGCCGTTGAGCGTCCAGGAGTAGCCCTGCATGGTGCCGCCAATCTCGACGGCCTGGTTCCGGTCCGCGGACGCCAGGGCCAGAGGCTTGGCGGCGACGAGGCTGGACTCGAATGCAAGGTCGAACGCGGCTGTCACCTGGACGCCAGCCGGCGCGATGCGCTTTACCGCGCCGCCCCTGGTCGCCAGCACGAAACCAGTGCGCTCGACACTGCCCTCCCGCAGCGCCAGGATCGGCCAGGCTCCCGCCTCGTCCGGAATACGCAGCCGGATGTCGAGGCGCTGGCCCATGGCGAGCGGAAAGCGGCGACCGCGCACTGGCGTGACGGGATTCCCGTCGACAGCGATTGCTTCGCCTTCGATCGACCCGGTGTCGATCCAGAATGCCGTGGCGGTCGCGCCGTTGATGAGGCGCAGCCGGACAGTGCCGTTGCGTTCGACAGCAAACAGCTGTGGATCGTCCAGCGTCCGGTCGTTCGCCAGGTAGGCGTCGTACTGGATGTCGTTGACATCCATCGGCATGGCCATGCCTTGCCCGCCCGACATGCCTTGCATGTCCATGCCTGACATGCCCGACATCGAGTGTCCGGCCATGCCACCGTTTCCCGATGCAGGCGCCGATCCGGTCAGCCCGGCCAGCAATTCCTCAGGCGTCTTGAAGCTGAAGTCGTGGAACAGCACCACCAGGGGCTGCTCGTCCGCGCCTGCCTCCGCCGGGTCTGTGACGATCAGGGGCGCGGCAAGCAGCTGCTGTTCCTGCAGTGTGTGGGCATGCATCCAATGCGTGCCCGGCGTCGCGATGGGGAAGCTGTAGTCATAGGACTGGCCCGGCTGCAGCAACGGTTGCGGCAGGTCGGGCACGCCGTCCTGTCCGAACGGCGGCGTCAGGCCGTGCCAATGGATCAAGGTCGGCGCGTTCAGCGCATTTTCGAGCCGGACCTGGAAGTCATTGGCGGCCGAGGTGACAAGCCCATGGGTGCCGTCGGGCTGGACGAGACCGAAAACATTAGCGGCACGGCCGGCCACCTCGATGATGCGGGTATCTGCCCCGATGACGCTCGCGGAGGCTGCCTGTACAGCGCGGGGATAGATCAGCGGCAGGACGACGCCCGCGGCGCCGGCAGCCACCGTGGATGCCAGGAACTGGCGACGGGATATGGATTGCATTGCAAAGCTCTCATGTTCGTGACTCGAGGGCCGGATTGACCGGCGGCGAAGCGCACGAACGCGAGGGCGCGCGTGCGCTCAGGCGGTCACGACGAGCTTTGGAGGGCGCAGCCCGACAGGCACGTCACTTGGGGAGGATACGAAAGGCGGCGCCGTCGCGACGGGATGGCTTCCCGAAATCGCGACGAAGAGATGGACGTCAACCGGGACGCAGAATGAGCAGCTTGAAGCCGAGATGCAGCATGTGCCTTGATGGGGCGCATGGCCGAAATCCTTGCACGGGGCGGGACCATCATGTCGGATCGCTGCGGAGCCATGATTATGCTCTGCGGCCCACTGGGCGCCAAGCGGAGCCGCGGCCGAATTGGCATGGCTGGAAAGGACGGTGGTGAACGCCATCAGCAAGGCGAGGCAGACGGCTAGCCAACGCGAACCGTCGAATCCTGACCAGCGCTTCATTTGAACGCCCAGCCTTGTCCGGATGCCTTTCCAATCCACAATTAAACCTCCAAGTGGCGGCGAACGCCATCTTGGGGTTAATCATATCCCCGAGACGTGAGCCGGGATTTGTTCCAGATCAAGGGCTCAAGGCTCTGGAAAGTCGTGAAGCGGCACACATACGCGTGACAGAAATCCGACCATCGTCGATAATGGTATGATCTCAAGGGATCATCCTGCGGAGGATCGTTTGACATGCGCTTTGGGCGGAATCCAACGGTCTCCGGTCGCCTTTCGGATCGACTGTTGACGGCGCGAACCATCGCGGCTGCCCTGGCAATTGCGTTTTCCGTCTCGCCTTCGCACGCGGCACAGCATCGTCTGCCGAGCGGTTACAAATGGGGCCGCTGCCTGCTTGTCGTTCACGGCGAGACCCGCATCTCCGGAAAATGCTCCTATCAGATCGAGCAGGGCGGCGATTTCAACATCCAGGGGCCCAACCAGGTTTTCGCAGGTACCGACTATCCCGACACGCATAGCGGGGCCGGTGAAATGTCGAAGGATTACTGGGCCGTCGTCTACAAGGACGGAGATTCTTGGGCAGGCTATGCCAACGGGGACATTCGCGAGACGCATGGCGAGGTGGGCGATTGGGGAGAGCTTCGCCGCGAAGGCGCCTGCTATATCGGAAAGGACGTCAAGATCTGCCTTTGGCGTTAACCAGCTCAAGGCGATTGCGGGGGTGAATCCAAGCAGATCGAATGGCGGCGAGAAGCCGGTCGCCGCCATCCTCCAAATCATGGAATGTGTTCACGCGGGGCGGTGTATCGCCGAGGCCCCGACGGCGAGGCTTTTGACCGCGAGAAGGCACACGCTTACTGCCCGCGGATGTGCTATATTTCACAGACGCGAACGTCTTTGAATGAAATTGCCAAGGGGACTAGCAGCAGAGCCGCGACTTGAGTTGAGGGTGCGCGCCATGAGGTTCTGGGCCGCCATCGTTGGTTTCTTCCTCCTGACCGCGGCAGATCTGCTGCTGCAGCCCGGTGCCCTTGCCGCCCAGGGCAACCGGGTCGCGCTGGTCATCGGCAACAGCAAATATGTCTATGCGCCCGCTCTCCCCAATCCCGCGAGCGATGCCCGCCTGATGGCCGACGTGCTGCGCAAGGTGGGGTTCAACGTCATCGAAGGCGTCGATCTCGACTATGCCGGAATGCGGGATCGGCTGAACAAGTTTACCGAGGCATCCTACGACGCGGATACGGCGCTGATCTATTATGCCGGCCATGGCATGCAGGTGAACGGCAAGAATTACCTCATCCCCGTCGATGCCGAGCTTACCGCGCCGGCGCACCTCAAGACCCGCACCGTCCAGATGGACGAGCTGCTGGCCGCTCTCCCGCCGGACCCGGCGGTCGGCATCGTCATTCTCGACGCCTGCCGCGACAATCCGCTGGCGAGGACCTTGGCGGCCTCCTTGCCGAAAAGCCGCTCGACCACTGCTCCGGGCCTGGCGCCCATTGATGTCAGCGGGTCGGACGTCGGCACCGGCGGCGTGCTGATCGCCTTTGCCACCGACCCCGGCGCCGTATCCTATGACGGCGGCGGCGCCAACAGTCCCTATACGGCCTCCCTTGCCAAGCATCTCGCCGAGCCCGGCGTGGAACTCCAGAGCGCCCTGACCCGCGTGCGGGGCGAGGTGACGGCCGAGACGAACGGCAAGCAGCGGCCCTGGCACAATGCATCGCTCGGCCGTGAGGTCTTCATCGGTCCGCAGACGCCGCAGCCGCCGGCACCGGTCCAGCCGGCTCCGCAGCCATCTGCGACCGCGACGCCGGCGGAGTCCGCCAGCAGCGACGGGCGCGGATGGGAAATCGAGCAGCGGGTGTGGGACGAGGCTTCGAAGCGCAACACGCTGGCGCATTATGAAGCCTATCTGCAGCAATTCCCCAACGGGGCGTTCGCCGATCTGGCGCGTCTCAACATCGACCAGCTCAAGAAGCAGCCAACCACCGTGGTCGCCAACACACAAAGCGAGACGTCGGTCGGCAACCGCCGTGGAATCTCCGGCCGCCGCGCCCAAGCCGGAAGCCGACGCCGGGACCGAACTGACGGAAAGCGCGATCGGGCTTGATCGCCAGGGCAAGGTCGACTTGCAGGAACGGCTTCTGGCGATCGGCTACGACCTGGACGCGGCCGACGGCGACCTCGGCGCCAAGACCCGCCGCGCCATCGGCCAGTGGCAGGAGGCGAATGGCTTGCCCCCGTCCACCTTCCTCACCCCGAAGCAATATGCCCGCCTGAAGCTCGACACGGTCGACGCGCTGAAGACGTACCGAGCCGAGCGGGCGTCCGAAGCGCAAGCAAAGAAACAGGAAAGCGTCGTGCCGCAAAGGCCGCAGAAACCGCAACCGGTCGTCCGCGCCAGGCCGAGGCGCCAGGAGCAGCGCGAGGCTGCCAATCCAGGACCGGCGCCGAAGCCAAAGGCAACACCAGCGCGGAAATCCGCATACCACATGTGCAACGGGATTGACGGCACCTTCGAAATCCCCGCAGCGCAGAGATGTCCTTTGAGCGGCTACGCCAACCACTGAAAAGGTCTCGGGCTTCCACCGATCCCGGCGTCAGTTCACTTGCGCCTCGGCCGCGCCCGGACTTCACCGAACTCCACATCCGCCTCGCGGATGAAATCGCGCAGCATTTCCATGTCCCAGGACAGCGGCCGGTCGTCGCTGTAGTGCGGGATGCGTCGGCGCACGGCTTGGTAGATCGCATCGGTGCCAGGTGCCCGCGCGGCCTTGCCGGACAGGAAATCATGCGCCTGCGCGGCGGCCATCAGCTCGATCGCCAGGATGTATTCGGCGTTGTCGATGACGGCCAGGAGCTTGTTGGCCGCCACTGTCGGATGGGCGAGGAAATCCTCCTGCAGGCCGGACGTGACGCCACCATCCGTCGCCGCCGGCGCGGCGAGGCGCCGATTGACGTTGCTGAGCGACGCGGCGGTGTACTGGGCGATCATGAAGCCCGAATTGCAGCCGCCTTCGGCGGCGAGGAATGCCGGCAGATTGTTGAGCAGCGGATTGACGAGGCGATCGATGCGGCGCTCGCTCATCGCCGCGACCTGCGCCAGCGCGATCGTCAGACCGTCGGCGGTCTGCCCGAGCGCGGGAGCCACCGGATGCGCCTGCGAAAACACTTTCGGTTCATCGGGCGTGCCGGCCACGGCCGGGTTGTCGGTCACCGAGGCCAGCTCACGGTCGACCAGCAGTGCCGAGCGCTCCAGCACCTCGCGCGCCGCGCCATGCACATGCGGCACCGCGCGCAGGCTGAGCGCGTCCTGCGTGCGGCTGCCTTGCGCCGCCTGGATCAGTCCGCTGCCGTCGAGCAGACGCCGCAGCGAGGCGCCGACCGCCTCGATGCCAGGTGACGGTCGCATGGCCAGCACGGTTTCGTCGAAGGCCGCCATTTGCCCGCCGGCGGCTTCCAGCGTCAGAGCCGCCGCCGCATCGGCCCAGGAGAGCAGACGCTCGGCGCGAACCAGCGCGATGCTCGTGAGGCCGGTCGCGCATGCCGTGCCGTTGACGAGGCTCAAGCCCTCCTTGGCGCCCAGCACCAGCGGCTCCAGGCCGATCTCGGCCAGCGCCTCGCGGCCGCTCATCTTGCGTCCGGCGACCGTCGCCCTGCCCTCGCCGATCAGCACCAGCGCGATATGGGCATTGTGCGTGAGATATCCGGCCGATCCTCGCGACGGAACGTCCGGAACGCAGCCGCGCTCGAGCAAGGTGAGCAGGTTGCGCACGATCTGCGGCCGCACGCCCGAATGGCCATGCGCGAAATTCGCCACCTGCGCGGCAATGACGGCGCGGATGCTGCGCTCGGGCACCAGTTCACCGACGCCGCAAGCGTGGCTGAGAATGATGTTGCGCGACAGCTTCTCCTGCAAGGCCGGCGCCACCACCTGGCTAGCCAGCGCCCCGACCCCGGTGTTCACGCCATAGGCGCGAATGCCCTTCTCGACGAGGCTTGCGACGATCTTGTTGGCAAGCGCGATGCGATCCCAGCCGGCCGGCGCCAAGGCCAGCATTTCGCCGTCGCCGACACGCGCGATGTCGCGCCAGCTTGCGGCATTGTCGATGATTACTGTCATTGCGAACCCACCCAGGCTGATAGCCGTCGAAAAGTTTGCGCCCTGCGACAAGTCCCCAGCGGCAGGGTGGTACCTAAAGCTTCTCGAACACGGCCTTTGTCGGAATTTCGCCGTGGCGGCGGGCAAATTTGAAAATATTAGCGCAACTCGGCTGGTCCCGATCAGCTTCCGGCGTTTGCGGCCCCGTAGTTGTCTCTCGATACTGGCGGCAGCGGGAGACCTAGGTCGCCTGATGCGCGGCGATCGCGCTCAGGAAAACCTCGCCGAACTCCTTAAGCTTGGCGGCGCCCACGCCGTTCACCTCGGCGAATTCGTCGAGGTCTTGCGGGCGGCGCTCGGCCATGTCGATCAGCGTGCGGTCGGAGAACACCACATAGGCCGGCACCTGGCGCTCCTTGGCGAGCCTCAGCCGCAGCGTCTTCAGCGTCGCCAGGAGCGATGCATCGACGCCCTCGCCGTCAATGGCGGCGCCTTGCGCGGCGCGCTTGCGGCCGCGCGCGAGACGGTCCCGGCCCTCGACACGATAATCGAAGGTAACCTCGCCGCGCCCGAGCGCGCGGCCGCTTTCCGAGATGACGAGACCGCCATGGCCGTCCGGATCCGGCACCAGGAAGCCGCCGGCGACCAGTTGCCGGATCAGCGACAGCCAGACCGGCTTCCTGTGCATGATGCCGGTCCTGAAGCTGGCGAGCTTCTGATGGCCTCTCGCCAGCACCTTCTCGGTCTCATGGCCGAGCAGGATATCGATGACATGGGCGGCGCCGAAACGCTCGCCGCTCTGCGCCACGGCCGCAAGGATGACGCGCGCCTCGGCGCTGCCGTCGGCGCGCGGCGCCTGGTCAAGACAATTGTCGCAATTGCCGCAGGCCTTCGCCTCCTCGCCGAAATAGCCGAGCAGCACCTGGCGCCGGCACTGCGCCGTCTCGCAATAGCCGATCAGCGTGTCGAGCCGGCGATGCGCCCGTCTTTTGTGCTCGGGCGAGGTATCCTCCTCGTCGATGAACATCCGGCGCGTGCGGATGTCGCCGGCGCCGTAGAGCATATGTGCTTCCGCCGGCCGGCCGTCGCGCCCGGCGCGGCCGATCTCCTGGTAATAGGCCTCCAGGCTGCCCGGCAGATCGGTGTGGAAGACATAGGCGACATCGGGCTTGTCGATGCCCATGCCGAAGGCGATGGTCGCCACCATGACGACGCCCGACAGGGTCATGAAGGCGTTCTGGTTCGCCTCGCGCGCCTCCTTGCTCATGCCCGCATGGTAGGGAAGCGCGCGCACGCCGCTCTTCTCAAGGAAGGCGGCCATCTCCTCTGTCTTGCGCCGTGACAGGCAGTAGATGATGCCGCTTTTGCCCTGGTGCCGCTCGACGAAGCGCAGCAGCTGGCGCTTGCTGTCCTGCTTGGTCTCCATGGCCAGCTTGATGTTGGGACGGTCGAAACCCAGCACCAGGGTTTCGGCGCGCCCGGCAAACAGCCGCGCCTCGATATCGCCGCGCGTGGCCTCGTCGGCGGTCGCCGTCAGCGCGATGATTGGCACGTGTGGAAACACGCCGCGCAGCTGCGACAGGTCCTCATATTCACGCCGGAAGGCCGGGCCCCATTGCGAGATGCAATGCGCCTCGTCGATGGCGATCAGGCTGACATCGAGCCGCGACAGCGCGTCCAGCATCCGATGCGTCATCAGCCGTTCCGGCGCCAGATAGAGCAGCCGCGTCTGCCCGGACGCCACGCGGCGCCAGGCCGCGACATTGGCCTCGCGGTCGAGCGAGGAGTTGATCGTGTCGGCGGCGACACCGGCGAGACGCAAGGCGGCGACCTGATCCTGCATCAGCGCCACCAGCGGCGACACCACGATGGTGAGCCCGCCCTTGACCAGCGCCGGAACCTGATAGCAGAGCGACTTGCCGGCGCCCGTCGGCATGACCGCCAGCACATGCCGCCCGGAGAGCAACGCCTCGATGACGGCGGCCTGCCCGGGGCGAAAATCATCGTAGCCGAAGACATCCTTCAGGACGCGACGCTTTGGATCTTCAAACAGGGTTTTCAAAACCGGCGTCACGGCAATCTCTTGCGTTATGAGGCTTGGGGAAGGTCGTAGCCGAATTCTCGGCAGAAAGCCTCGATGCGGTCGAGAAACGACCTCGGCAAGGTGTGGAGATAGGTGCGGAATTCCTCATTGCGTTCCCATTTCCGCAGCGAGCTCCGTCGAATCGGATTGTTTGGATCGGAGCTGAAGCGAAGCCTTGCCGCAAGGCCGAATGCATCGGCAATTGCCTGCTGCGCCGCATCGGGTCCGGCAATCAGGTCCTCATAACGCAGATAGTGGATGGCGCGCCGTGGCTGGGCCCGCCTCAGTCGCAGCAGCCCGTCATACTCAGCTTCCCAGCGCCCGGTCGTGACGTGGAAGCGGCGCACATGCATCGTCTCGGGATGCTGGCTCGTCAGCACATCGAAAGGATGGCGCACGCAGTAGATCAGGCCGATTTCAGCCGGCAAATGGCTGAGCAGTTCATGACTTTCGGCGGTGCGCTTGACCACGACATTGGCTTCCCGGCGCTTCAGGTCGATCAGCACCGGAAACGGGGCTTCGCCGCCGAGGACATAGGTGTCGTCGAAGCACGCCATCAGGTCGCGGGTCAGCGTGGTGCCGCTGCGCGCGCAGCCGGCGATGAAGATCCTGTTTGGCTGCTTCGGCCTCTTTCGGTCGAAAACCCGGCCAATCGCCTGCGCCAGGCGAGCGGTCTGGTCTTCGAGAGCGGCGACGGCGCGCGATGCCGACATCGGACGCGCTGTCTGCGGGCAAATTTCGGCCAGTGCTATGCCGCTCTCGCCGGCGGCTGCGTAGAGAAGCCAAACCCGCCCGTCTTCCTCGAAGATCGCGGGATCGCGCAGCGCGTTTTCCCTGCCTTCGGCGGGGCCTGTCCGGCTTCTGCGCAGCGGCAGACCCGCCCCTTCGAAATCAGTCCCTGGTCTCAGCAGCTCGATCCTTTCGCGCACGGTCCAGCGCCGCCAGCCGCGCGAGAGATCGACCGTGCCATAGAAGATCCGCTCCGGCTGGTCGCCCTTGCATGTATGGAAAACCCGCAACCAACGGCCTTGTTGCTGAACGGCGACATGCCTCGGCGCCAACCGCCCCCGTGAAGCTTGCAGCAGGACAGGCCCTTTCTCGAAACCGGAGAGGCCATCGCTCGACCGGCAAAGCGTGACGACGTCCGTGCCAAAGAGGCCGTACCACCAATGGCCATGCCGGAAGATCCGCGCATAGGATGGTCCAAGCGCTCTGGCACGGGGGCTGAAATGCAGCCCGTCGGCGGATGTGGCGGCGAAGGTCGTCTGCGCACGGCCGCCATTCCCGGTCGGACCATGGAAATAGAGGACGATGCGCCGGTTCTGTTCGTCGACATGCAGGTCGGGGGAAGCGATGTGTTCCTTAAGAAAAGGACATTCGGCAAGCGACAGCACGCCGCGAGGGTGGATATGCCAAGGACCTTCCAAAGCGTCGGCATAGGCAAGCCGGATATAGGTGCCGTTGTGATGCGCGAAGTAGAGGTAGTAGGCGCCAAGCCTGCCGGGCACCCAGCCCGGCATCTTGATCAGCGACGGACCGTTTATGTTGGCGCCGTCGTCGCCGGGCAGCATGTCCGGCGTGATCAGCGCGCCGAGCCGCCTTGCCGTGATGCCGCCGGGACGTTTGTGCCGCTGGATGTCGCTCAAGCTCTGCTTCCCGAAATCGAACAGCCGCCAGATAAGTCCATTTCCGGATTCGCGCCAATGGCTGGAGGTGTTCAGCCGGCGATAGCAGCCGGCCTCGACCGGCGTCTCTGTCTGGATCAACCATCACATCGGATGCGGAATTCCGTCGACTCGGCTTGCGATGCTATGGTCCGACCAGCCCGCTGCCGAGCGGCGGCAGACTTACAGGAGCCTTCGCATGATCGATCCCGCCACGCTCATCACCTATATCGCGGTCGTGTTCGGCTTCGTCTTCATTCCGGGACCGGCGACGCTGCTCACCGTCGCGCGCGCGACGAGCTCGGGCACGAAGGTCGGCATCGCCACCGGCGCCGGAGTCGCCGCGGGTGATGTCATCCACACCATCATGGCCATTATCGGCATCTCGGCCATCATCGCCGCCTCGGCGGTGCTGTTCGGCATCATCAAATATATCGGCGCGGCCTATCTCGTTTATCTCGGCATCCGCGCCATTATCGAAAAGGCGCCGGCCGACCTGGCGGGCAGGTCGCTGCCAACCTCGGCGGGCCGAGCCTTCCGGCAGGCGATCCTGACCGAAGTGCTCAACCCGAAGACGGCTCTGTTCTTCCTCGCCTTCCTGCCGCAATTCGTCCACCCGCAAAGCGGTTTCGTGGTGCTGCAGCTGATGGTGCTGGGCATCATCTTTGTCCTGCTCGGCCTCTTCAGCACGGTCGTCTTCGCCGTCAGCGCGGGCGGCCTGGGTTCCTTCCTGCGCCGCAACCCGGCGGTGCTGAAATGGCAGGGCAAGGTGGTCGGCGGCATCTATTGCGCGCTCGGCATACGGCTCGCGCTGCAGCAGCGCTGAACGAGCGGCTTACGCCAGCAAGGTCGCATCGCCTCCGATACGGCCCAACAGCGCCGCGATTAGTTTCCGCAGGCCCGTCGTCCTCGGTTCAACCGGGCAGAGTTCGGCCAGCGCTATGCCGCTTTCGCCGGCTACGGCATAAAGCAGCCAGGTCCGCCCATCTTCCTCGAAAATGGCTGGATCGCGCAGCGCATTCTCCCTGCCCTTTGCAGCGCCCATCCGGCCACGCCTGAGGGGCAGATCGGCGCCCTCGAAATCGGTGCCGTGCCTAAGCAGCTCGGTCCTGCCGCGTACCGTCCAGCGCAGCCAGTCGTCGGACAGATCGATACTGCCGTAAAGCACACGTTCGGGCGCGTCGCCCTTGCGTGTGTAATAGACGATCAATGAGCTGCCGTTTTTCTGCACCGCGACATGCCTGGGCCGAACCCGCCATGAGCCGGGCAGCACGACCGGTCCCTCCTCGAACCCGAAGAGGCCGTCGTTTGACCGGCGGAGTTGCACGTTGGCCGTGCCGAAGAGCCCATACCACCAGCCATCATGCCGAAACATCCGCGCGTAGAATGGTCCAAGCGGTTCGGGATTGGCTGTGAAACGCAGACCGTCGGCGGACGTGGCCGCGAAGGTCGTCTGCCCCTGGCCGTTCGAGGCCGGACCGTGGAAATACATGACGATCCGCTGGTTTTGCGCATCCACATGCACGTCGGGTGACGCAATATGCCCCGTGAGGAACGGACACGCGGCAAGCGAAAGCGCGCCGCCTGGATGGATCCGCCAGGGACCCTCTATCGCATCGGAATAGGCAAGCCGGATGTAGGTGCCGTTGTGATGCGCGAAATAGAGATGGTAAGCCCCGAGCCGACCCTTTGCCCAATCGGGCATCCTGACCAGCGACGGCCCGTTTATGTTGGCGCCGTCATCGCCAGGCAGCATGCCGGGCGTGATCAAAGGCCCATGTCGTCTGGCCAAAAGGCCAAATGCCGGCGTCATCCGCGAGCCCAGTCCGGCATATCATAGCCGAACTCGTCGCAGAACCCTTTGAGGCGTGCGAGAAATATTGGCGGCAGCGTGTGCAGATAGGTTCGGAACTCTTCGTTCCGTTCCCATTTCTTCAGGGAGGTCGCCCGTATGGGATTGCTTGGATCGTCGCTGAAGCGGATACGCGATTTGAGGTCGAATGCCTGCGCGATCCGCTCCTGCACCGCATCTGGCCGGGCGATCATGTCTTCATAGCGGGCATAGACGATCGCACGGCTGGGCTGTGCCTTCCTCAGCCGCAGCAAAGCGTCATATTCCGCCAGCCAGCGTTCGGGCGTGACGTGGAACCGGCGCTGCCCCCTGCTCTCCGGGTGCGAACTTGTAAGCACGTCGAAAGGGTGGCGGACGCAATAGATCAGGCCTATCGCGCGTGGCAATCTCGCCAGATGCGCATGACTCCGCTCGGAGCGCTTGACCACAAGGTTGGCTTCCGGGCGGTCCATCATGTCCAGATGGACGTATCTCGCTTCGGCTTGATGGACGAAAGTGTCTTCGAAACATCCCATCAGGCGCTGTGTAAGCGTCGTTCCGCTGCGCGCGCAGCCGGCGATGAATATCTTGTTGTAGCGCGCCGTGTCCGATTTCACCCACAGCCGCCACAGCCGCTTCAAGTCCAGCGCCAGTCGCCGTATCTCCCTGATCGGTCGCCTGGCGGCCTCGCGCAAAAGCGCTTCTGACTTGCGTACAAGGTCCATTCCCGACTCTCTCTCGCCGGCTATGTTTCCGCTGCCGGCGCCGGCATGCGAGGTCGAATGATCATCGCCGATCCGCCGTCTCTTTGGCCGATATGCCGGCAAAGTTCCAGTCCTCTTCGTTAAGCCAATCTTCACCCTGTTGCGGCACGGTTGGCCCTCCTGCGGCGATGTTTCGAGTACCGCGGCGGCGCCACAAGCGCCCAGGCAACAAGCCCGCGCTTCACGGCGCGGGCTTTTCGTTTTGAGTAGCCGGCCAGATCTTTGTTTTTGCCCAATTTTAGGCGGACAGGAAACAAATTACCGCGCCAGCCAGCCGCCATCGACCGGTACCACCGCGCCATGCATATAGTCCGACGCCCGCGCCAGCAGGAAAACGGCCGCGTCGCCGATGTCGTCGGGCCGTCCCCAGCGTCCGGCGGGGATACGTCCGAGGATGGCCGCGCTTCGCTCGGGATCGGCGCGCAGCGCCTCGGTGTTGTTGGTCTCAATATAGCCCGGCGCGATGCCGTTGACGTTGATGCCTTTCGCCGCCCACTCGCAGGCGAGCAGCCTTGTGAGGCCAAGCACCCCGTGCTTCGAGGCTGTGTAGGAGGCGACGCGGATGCCGCCCTGGAAGCTCAGCACCGAGGCTATGTTGACGATCTTGCCGCGCCGGCCCGGTTCTGCAAGCACGCGCCTCGCAAAACCTTGGCTGAGCCGAAAGACCGTCTTCAGGTTGACGTCCATCACCTCGTCCCAATCGGCCTCGCTCAGGTCGACCGCGTCGGCACGCCGGATGATGCCGGCATTGTTGACTAGCCCATCGAGCGGGCCGCTCCCGTCCCAGACCTGGTCGAGCATCGCGGCGGCCCCGGCCGGATCGCCGAGATCGGCCTGCACCGCTTCGAAGCTGCCGCCCGCGGCCGCGACCTTGCCGGCCGTGTCGTCCATCGCCGAGCGGCCGACGCCGACGACCAGGCCGCCGGCGCGCGCGACCGACATGGCGATGCCTTGCCCGATGCCGGTGTTGGCGCCGGTGACGAGGATGCGCTTGCCCGTGAGGCTGAAGGGGGAAAGATCGCTCAAGCTCGTTCTGCCTTTCGCTTGGCGTCGCTCGAAGGATTGGTCGTTCCGTGGCTCGCCCCCTTCACAGGCGATACGCCTTCTTGGCAAGTGTATAGGCCAACTCCGCGGCGAGCTCATGCGCCTCGTCCTCGCGCAGCCGATGCTCGGCCACCAGCCGCGCCAGGAAGGCGCAATCGACGCGGCGGGCAACGTCGTGCCTGGCTGGGATCGACGGAAAGGCGCGCGTGTCGTCGTTGAAGCCGACGGTGTTGTAGAACCCTGCCGTCTCCGTGGTCATCTCGCGAAAGCGTCGCATCCCTTCCGGGCTGTCGTGGAACCACCAGGCCGGCCCCAGCTTCAGCGCCGGATAGACGCCGGCGAGCGGCGCCAGCTCGCGCGCGTAGCTCGACTCGTCGAGCGTGAACAGGATGACCGTGAGGTCGCGTTCCAGCCCGACGCAGTCGAGCAGCGGCTTCAGCGCCGTCACATAATCCGTGCGCGTCGGGATATCGAAACCCTTGTCGCGCCCGAATTTCTGGAAAACAGAAGGCGAATGATTGCGCCATGACCCGGAATGAATCTGCATCACCAGGTCGTCGTCGCGGCTCATCTTGGCCATTTCGGTCAGCATCTGCGCCCTGAACAGCCGCCGCTCGCGCTCGTCGTCGGAGCCGCGGCGGATACGGTTGAACAGCTCCTCGGCCGCCGCGCGGAGAGATTGGCGGTCTCGGCGGTCGGATGGCCATGGTCGGACGAGGTGGCGCCGAACTCCTTGAAATAAGCGCGGCGCTTCCGATGCGCATCGAGATAGCCGGTCCAGCTGCCGGTATCGCAGCCGGTGATGTCGCCGAGGCGATTGAGATTGGCCGAGAACCCTTCGAAATCGGGATCGACCACCGCGTCCGGCCGGTAGGCCGTGACGACGCGGCCGCTCCAGCCGCTGTCGCGGATCATCCGGTGCCATTTGAGATCGTCGAGCGCGCCCTCGGTCGTGGCGATCACCTCGATGTTGAAGCGCTCGAACAGCGCGCGCGGACGATAGTCGTCGCGCTCAAGCAACGCGGCGATCCTATCGTAGGTGCGGTCGGCGCTGGCTGCCGTGAGTGGCTCCTCGATGCCGAACAGATGTTCGAACACATGGTCGAGCCAGAGCCGGGTCGGCGTACCGCGGAAGAGATAATAATGTTCGGCGAAGCGCCGCCAGATCGCCCGGCCATCAGTCTCGACCGGCGCGCCATCGAGCGTCGGCACGCCGAGCTCTTCCAGCCGCACGCCCTGGCTGAACAAGATGCGAAGGATGTAATGATCGGGCACGATGAGCAGCTGTGCGGGGTCCGGAAACGGCTCGTTGAGCGCATACCAGCGCGGGTCGGTATGACCGTGCGGGCTGACGATGGGCAGGTCTTTCACGCCGGCGTAAAGGGCGCGGCCCAGCGCGCGCGAATTCGCCTCGGGCGCAAGCAGCAGATCGGGATCGGTCAATGGGGCCACTTGGCTCCTCCCGGATTGCGTTGGACCATGATCTCGAACCGAAGGTCGGCGAACGCAAAAAGCGGGAACCGGTTTTCGGAAAAGATCATGCTCCGACAAAGAGTTAGATCGCAATAGCGATTCAACGAGACGTCATTCTGACCTAACGGTGAATCTGTCAGAGGCAATGTCAACATACAAAACGATCGGTAGCATGGCAGCTCTCGAAAGCAACGCAGCCATTGTGCGCGCCGACATCGAATGTTACGTCGCTGCCATCGTTTTTCGCCCGGCGTCAGGCGGGCAACCCGATCGGAGACTTCGCTTCCCATGAACGGTCGCCTGTCCAACGTCACCATCGCGAAGCTGCCGGCCGAAGTCCTGGTTCCTCGCTACGCCCGCAATTCTGTCACGCCCGGCATCGTCCATCTTGGCGTCGGCGCCTTCCACCGCGCCCACCAGGCGGCCTATGTCGACGCCTGCCTGGCGGATGGCGAGAGCAATTGGGGCATCGTCGGCGTCTCGCTGCGCAGCCCCGACACGCGCGACGCGCTCAAGCCGCAGGATGGGCTCTATACGCTGGCGATCAGGGACAGCGCCGGCGAACAGCTGCAGGTGATCGGCTCGATCCAGTCCTTGCTGGTCGCCCCGGAAGACCCTGGAGCGGTGCTCGCCGCGCTGACCGACCCGCGCATCCGTATCGTGACGCTCACCATCACGGAAAAGGCCTATCTCAGGGCAGCCGATGGCAATCTCGATGGCGGGCACCCCGATATCGTCCACGACCTCGCTAATCCCGGATCCCCGAAAACGGCGCATGGGTTTCTCGCCGAATCGCTTGCGCGTCGTCGCGCCGCCGGGACTCCGCCCTTCACGGTGCTCTGCTGCGACAACCTTCCGGCCAACGGCGCCACCCTGCACCGGCTTCTCATCGAATTCGCGAGGCTTCGCGATGCCGATCTCGCGCGCCATGTCGCCGACGAAGTCGCCTTCCCGTCTTCCATGGTCGACCGCATCGTGCCGGCCACGACGGATGCCGACCGGACGCGCATCGGCCAACAGCTCGGCGTCGAGGATGCCTGGCCGGTGATGACCGAGCCGTTCCGGCAATGGGTGGTCGAGGACCGTTTCCCGGCGGGCCGACCGGCCTGGGAGAGATTCGGCGTCACCATGGTCGAGGATGTCGGCCCCTTCGAGGACATGAAGCTGAGGCTACTCAACGGCGCGCATTCCGGCATCGCCTATCTCGGCCTGCTCAGTGGCCACGCCACCGTCGACCGCGCCTTCGCCGACCCGGCAATAAGGCAGTTCGTCGACGGGCTGTGGGCAGAAGCGATCCCGACCCTGCCTCAGGACGCCGGCCTCGACACGACCGCCTATACCGCGGAGCTTGCGCAGCGCTTCTCCAACACGGCGCTCGCCCACCGCACGGCGCAGATCGCCAATGATGGCAGCCAGAAGCTGCCGCAGCGCATCGTGGCTTCCGCGCTTGCAAGGCTCGAAGCGGGCGCTGCTCCGGAACGTCTGACGCTGGTGGTAGCCGCCTGGATCGCAGCTTGCGCGGCGCGCGGCAGGACCTTGCCGGAAAGCCACTTCACCGATCCGCTCGACGCGGCACTCGATGACCTGTTCGGCCGCAACCTGCCGACGGCAGAGATGGCGGCGGCCGTCTTTGATCTGGCCGGCTTTGCCATAGGCCACACGGAGCGCCAAAGGTTGATCGAGTTTGTCGCCACGCATCTGGTCCATTTCAAGCAGGGCGGTCCGAAGCTGGCCCTTGCCGCGCTCGGCATTGGCAACGAGCCGCCCAGGCTGGCCGATTAGCTATTCGCCCGCCTGCTCGTCAGGGATTGCGCCCCAAGCAGTGCGAAACTGGTCTCGCAACACCAAACAAAAAAGCGGGGCAAGCCCGCTTTTTCAATCTCACATTTTCAACAACAATCAGGCCGGCAGCAACGCGCCTTCCAGCGTGGTAAGCTGGGCGAGGAACTGCTCGGCGTTGCTGCGCGCCACATCGTCCTTGGCGTCGGCGGCGTCTTCCTTGGCGTCCTGGATACGACGCGCGAGATCGGCGCGGTCGATGTCGTTCACATGCACCGCCGACTCAGCAAGCAGCGTGCAGCCGGACGGCAGGATGTCGGCGAAACCGCCGAACACGACATAGCGGTCTTCCTTGCCGCCCGCGGCCTTCACCGTGACGACGCCGGGCTTGATGGTGGTCATGACCGGCGCGTGCTGCGCCATCACCGTCATCTCGCCTTCGGCGCCCGGGATGACGACAGACTCGACCTGCTCGGAAACGAGCAGCCGCTCCGGCGAGACCAGTTCGAACTTGAAAGCTTCAGCCATGCCTGTCTAGCGAGTAGGGAATAGCGAGTAGCGAGTAGTGAAGAAACTCGGCCGACCCACTGATCCCTATTCGCTACTCCCTATTCGCTATTCGCTTCGTTTACGCCGCTTCAGCCGCGAGGCGCTGTGCCTTCTCGACCGCCTCGTCGATGCCGCCGACCATGTAGAAGGCGGCTTCCGGCAGGTGGTCGTAGTCGCCGGCGCAAAGGCCCTTGAAGCCCTTGATGGTGTCGGCGAGGTCGACCAGCTTGCCCGGCGAACCGGTGAACACTTCGGCGACGAAGAACGGCTGCGACAGGAAGCGCTCGATCTTGCGGGCGCGGGCAACCGTCTGCTTGTCCTCTTCAGACAGCTCGTCCATGCCCAGGATGGCGATGATGTCCTGCAGCGACTTGTAGCGCTGCAGGATCGACTGCACCTGGCGGGCGACCTGGTAGTGCTCCTCGCCGACGACCATCGGGTCGAGCATGCGCGAGGTGGAATCCAGCGGATCGACGGCCGGGTAGATGCCCTTTTCCGAGATCGCGCGGTTGAGCACGGTCGTCGCGTCAAGGTGCGCGAAGGAGGTCGCCGGCGCCGGGTCGGTCAAGTCGTCGGCCGGAACGTAGATCGCCTGCACCGAGGTGATCGAGCCCTTGGTCGTCGTCGTGATGCGCTCCTGCAGCGCGCCCATGTCGGTGGCCAGCGTCGGCTGGTAACCCACGGCGGAAGGAATGCGGCCGAGCAGCGCCGACACTTCCGAACCCGCCTGGGTGAAGCGGAAGATGTTGTCGACAAAGAACAGCACGTCCTGGCCCTGGTCGCGGAAATATTCGGCGACGGTGAGGCCGGTCAGGCCGACGCGGGCGCGCGCGCCCGGCGGTTCGTTCATCTGGCCGTAAACGAGTGCTGCCTTCGAACCCTGGCCGCCGCCCTTCTTGTTGACGCCCGATTCGATGAACTCGTGATAGAGGTCGTTGCCTTCGCGGGTGCGCTCGCCGACGCCGGCGAACACCGAGAAGCCGCCGTGAGCCTTGGCGACGTTGTTGATCAACTCCTGGATCAGCACGGTCTTGCCGACGCCGGCGCCGCCGAACAGGCCGATCTTGCCGCCGCGGGCGTAAGGCGCGAGCAGGTCGAGAACCTTGATACCGGTGACCAGGATCTGCGCTTCCGTCGACTGGTCGACATAGGCTGGGGCCGGCTGGTGGATGGCGCGCAGCTCGACGCCGTCGACCGGACCGGCCTCGTCCACCGGCTCGCCGATGACGTTGATGATGCGGCCGAGCATGCCCGGACCCACCGGAACCGAGATCGGCGCGCCGGTATCATAGACGTCCTGGCCGCGGACCAGGCCTTCGGTCGAGTCCATGGCGATGCAGCGCACAGTGTTCTCGCCGAGGTGCTGGGCCACCTCGAGCACCAGGCGGTTGCCGACATTGTCGGTTTCCAGCGCGTTCAGGATGGCCGGCAGATGATCTTCGAACTGCACGTCGACGACGGCGCCGATGACCTGGCGGACCTTGCCGGCGGCACCGACGCGCTTCGTCGCGACGCTGGCTGCCTTCGCGGTTGCCGCCTTGGCCGGAGCCGCTTCCTTGGCCGGAGCGGCGGCCTTCGCGGCTGCTGCCGGGGCCTTTGCCGCCTTCGGGGCTGATGCCTCCTTGGCCGCGGTCTTCGGGGTAGCTGCTTTCGCCATCGTCTTTGCCCTTTTCGTCTATCCGTTGTTCACGCCGCTGCGAGGTCTTGGGACCCCGCCCGCGCGCGCCTAGAGCGCCTCGGCGCCCGAAATGATTTCGATCAGTTCCTTGGTGATCTGCGCCTGCCGCTGACGGTTGTAGGTAATCGACAGCCTGTTGATCATGTCGCCGGCATTGCGCGTCGCATTGTCCATCGCGCTCATCTTGGCGCCCATCTCGCCGGCCGCGTTTTCCAAGAGCGCCCGGAAGATCTGCACGGCGATGTTGCGCGGGATGAGGTCGGAGAGGATCTCGCCCGGCTCCGGCTCGTATTCGTAGACGGCGGTGGCGCCGTTGCCGGCATCGGCAGTGGCCGAGGCCTGAGCCGCCGGGATGACCTGCTGTGCCGTCGGGATCTGGCTGATCACCGACTTGAACTGCGAATAGAACAGCGTGCAGATGTCGAAGCCACCCTCGTTGAAGAGGTGGATGACCTTGCGCGCGATCGCATCGGCGTTGGCGAAGCCGAGCGTCTTGACCTCGCGCAGGTCGACGCGTTCGAGGATCAGCGAGCCGTAGTCGCGGCGCAATATGTCGAAACCCTTCTTGCCAACGCAGATGATCTTGACCTGCTTGCCGTCGGCGAGCAGCCGCCGGATGTGGTCGCGGGCGAGGCGGGCGATCTGCGAGTTGAAGCCGCCGCACAGGCCGCGCTCGGCGGTGCAGACGATGAGCAGATGCACGTCGTCCCTGCCGGTGCCCGTCATCAGCGCCGGGGCATCGCCGCCACCGCCGATCGCCTGGGTGATGTTGGCCAGAACCGCGCCCATGCGCTCGGAATAGGGTCTAGCTGCTTCCGCGGCCTCCTGCGCGCGACGCAGCTTCGCCGCGGCGACCATCTGCATCGCCTTGGTGATCTTCTGCGTCGCCTTGACCGAGGCGATGCGGTTACGAAGGTCTTTTAACGAAGCCATGCTTCAAACCTGATCCCGTGCGTCCGGCTTCTTCTTAGGCGAAGGTCTTGGCGAAAGCGTCGATTTCCGCCTTCAGCTTGGCGCGCAGATCGTCCGACAGCGCCTTCTCCTTGCGGATGCCGTCGAGCACGTCCTTGCCGGCCGAGCGCATGTGGCTGAGCAGGCCATGCTCGAACTTGCCGACCTGGTTGAGCGGCAGCTTGTCGAGATAGCCATTGACGCCGGCGAAGATCACCGCGACCTGCTCTTCCGTCTTGAGCGGCGAGAACTGCGGCTGCTTGAGCAGCTCCGTCAGGCGCGAACCGCGGTTGAGCAGGCGCTGCGTGGCGGCGTCGAGGTCGGAGCCGAACTGCGCGAAGGCCGCCATTTCGCGGTACTGCGCGAGCTCGCCCTTGATCGAGCCTGCGACCTGTTTCATCGCCTTGACCTGCGCCGACGAGCCGACGCGCGACACCGACAGGCCGACATTCACCGCCGGGCGGATGCCTTGGAAGAACAGGTTGGTCTCGAGGAAGATCTGGCCGTCGGTGATCGAGATCACGTTGGTCGGGATGTAGGCCGACACGTCGTTGGCCTGCGTCTCGATGACCGGCAGCGCGGTCAGCGAACCGGCGCCGTTGTCGTCATTGAGCTTGGCGGCGCGCTCCAGCAAGCGCGAGTGCAGGTAGAAGACGTCGCCCGGATAGGCTTCGCGGCCCGGCGGGCGGCGCAGCAAGAGCGACATCTGGCGATAGGCGACGGCCTGCTTCGACAGGTCGTCATAGCTGATCAGCGCATGCATGCCGTTGTCGCGGAAATACTCGCCCATGGTGCAGCCGGCGAACGGCGCCAGGAACTGCATCGGCGCCGGATCGGAAGCGGTGGCGGCAATGATGATGGAGTAGTCGAGCGCGCCGCGCTCTTCCAGCACCTTCACGAACTGCGCGACGGTCGAGCGCTTCTGGCCGACGGCGACGTAGACGCAGTAGAGCTTTTCCTTTTCCGGACCGTTGTCGTGCACCGACTTCTGGTTCAGCATCGTGTCGAGGATGATGGCGGTCTTGCCGGTCTGGCGGTCGCCGATGACCAGCTCGCGCTGGCCGCGGCCGACCGGGATCAACGCGTCGATGGCCTTGAGGCCGGTCGACATTGGCTCATGCACCGACTTGCGCGGAATGATGCCGGGCGCCTTGACGTCGACGCGCTTGCGCTCAGTCGCCTTGATCGGGCCCTTGCCGTCGATAGGGTTGCCGAGCGCGTCGACGACGCGGCCAAGCAGGCCGGGGCCGACCGGAACGTCGACGATGGCGCCGGTGCGCTTGACGGTGTCGCCTTCCTTGATGTCGCGGTCGTTGCCGAAGATGACGACGCCGACATTGTCGGCTTCGAGGTTCAGCGCCATGCCGCGGATGCCGCCCGGGAACTCGACCATCTCGCCGGCCTGGACATTGTCGAGGCCGTAGACGCGGGCGATGCCGTCACCGACGGACAGAACCTGACCGACTTCGGAGACCTCGGCCTCCTTGCCGAAATTCTTGATCTGGTCTTTCAGAATTGCGGAAATTTCCGCGGCGCGGATGTCCATCAGCCGACCTCTTTCAGTGCAAGCTTGAGCGAATTGAGTTTGGTTTTGAGCGACGTATCGATCTGGCGCGAGCCCATCTTGACGATCAGGCCGCCGAGCAGCGACGGATCGACGGTCATGGCGATGGCCACGTCCTTGCCGGCGATGCTCTTCAGCGTCGCCTTCAGTTCAGTCTGCTGCGCGGCCGTCAGCGCATGCGCCGAGGTGACCTCGGCGGACGCCTCGCCGCGATGGTCGGCGGCGATCTGGCGAAATGCCTTGATCATGCCGGGCACCGCGAACAGGCGACGGTTCCTGGCGACGACGCGCAGGAAATTGCCGACGAGACCGGTAATACCTGCCTTGCCAACGATGGCTGCGATGGCCTTGGCCTGGTCCTCGCTGGAGAACACCGGGCTGTTGATCAGCCGCTTGAGATCGTCGCTGTCGTTGAGCATCGCCTCGAAGCCGGCGAGGTCGGCCTCGACCTTGGCGACTGAATTTTCCTGCAGAGCAAGCTCGAACAGCGAGCCTGCGTAGCGTTCTGCGACAGCTGAGATTGGCGATGACGATTGGGCCACGGACCGTCTTTTCTCTTGTCTGACAGGCCGCAGATTGTTGGCGCGAGCGAGAACTCTGGCTAAATCTTTGACCTTACTGCATTTTTCCAAGCACGGAGGCGCGGCTTCCGCTATCCCCGGTCGAAAGTCGATTGCCGTCTAGCACAGGCTTTTTAAGACCGCAATGCATCGTCCGGCATGGTTTTCAGGCACTTTTGTCGCATCAGGCGGTGAAGGCCAAGCTCAAGCGCCGAATTCACGGCACGAAGCCGAAGGCAAAGGCCAGCGGCAGCGCCGCCAGCGCCAATTCAACCACGATCGAAACCCAGTTGAAAGGGGTGTTGGCGCCGTCCGACATCATCGACAGCAGCCGGCCGAAGGCGGTGAACAGCCAGGAGAAGCCCAGCGCCATGTAGAGCAGCGGCTGCGCGAGCAGGATGCAGCACAGGCTGACGCCGAGATAGAAGCCCGACATGCGGCCGCGCCCTTCGGCGATGGCCGCCGCTTTCTCCGGCCTTGGCTGCAGACGCAGCACGCGAAACGCAAGCCCCGGCGCCAGGAACAGGAAGAGGCCGAGGACCAGTGTCACGACGGCGCTCGACCAGGCCAGCCATTCGCCCTGGCTCGCGGGCCACGGAAACGCAAAGTCCATAAGGTCCCCCTCGTAAAGTCTTGTTCTGAAATTGCCGGCATTCTAGCGGAGGAAAATGGGCACGCCAGATGGCCGCCGGCACATTAGAAAAGAAGCATCAGACGAGCGGCCGGTCACGACAGCGCGAAGTCGATGGCGGCCTCGGCATGGATGCGCGTCGTGTCGAAGACCGGAATGTCGAAATCGCCCTGGCCGATCAGCATGGTGATCTCGGTGCAGCCCATGATGACACCGTCCACCTGGTCGGCGCGCCGCATCCGGCCGACCTCGTCGAGATAGGCGGATTTCGAATCGGGTTTGACGATGCCCTGGCAGAGCTCGTCATAGATCACCTTGTGCACCATATCGCGGCCGGCCTGATCGGGCACGATCGGCTGCAGGCCATATTTGTCAGTAAGCCGCCCCTTATAGAAGTCCTGCTCCATGGTGAAGCGCGTCGCGAGCAGCGCCGGCCGCTTCACACCGGCTTCAACCACGACGCGCCCGGTAGCGTCGGCGATATGGATGAGCGGGACCGATACCGCAGCCTGCACCGCGTCGGCCAGCTTGTGCATGGTGTTGGTGCAAATCACCAAGCCCTCGGCGCCTCCAGCCTCCAGCTTGCGCGCGGCTTCCACCAGAAGCGCGCCGGCGCCTTCCCAGTCGCCCGCATGCTGCCGTTCGGCGATCTCGGCGAAATCGAACGACCACAACAACAGCTTCGCAGAATGCAGCCCGCTCAGCCGCTCGCGCACGATCTCGTTGAGCAGGCGATAATAGATCGCCGTCGATTCCCAGCTCATGCCGCCGATGAGGCCAAGGGTTTTCATGAGCGGCACTCCGTTGGGACTATGGCTTTATAGAAAGCTCTGCGGGTCGATGTCGACCTGCACGCGCACCGAGCCGCGCAGCTTCGGGCCCTCCGCCAGCATAGCGCGTATGAAACGCTGCATGTCGGCGCGCCGCTCGCCCTGGACAAGCAAGCGGAAGCGATGCCGTCCGCCGATCAGCGACAATGGCGCCTCGGCTGGGCCGAGCACGAACAAGTCCGAAGCCTGGGGCGCTGCGCGCCGCAGGCCGCGCGCATGGCCCTCGGCCTCGCCCCGCGTCGCCGCGCTCACGATGATGCCGGCGAGCCGGCCGAACGGCGGCAGTCCTGCCCGCTCGCGCTCGGCAATCTCGCGCTCGTAGAAGGCTTCCGAATCGCCGGAGACGATGGCCCGCATCACCGGATGGTCGGGCTGGTAGGTCTGGAGCAGGCCTAGGCTTTTCTTGCCGGTGCGGCCGGCGCGGCCCGTCACCTGGCTGAGCAGCTGGAAGGTGCGCTCGGCGGCGCGCGGATCGCCATTGGCAAGCCCGAGATCGGCGTCGACCACGCCGACCAGCGTCATGCCCGGGAAATTATGTCCCTTGGCGACAAGCTGCGTGCCGATGACGATATCGGCCTCGCCATTGGCGACGGCCTCGAGTTCGAGCCGCAGCCGGCGCACGCCGCCCAGAAGATCCGACGACAAAACGATGGTGCGCGCATCCGGGAAATGCCCCACCACTTCCTCGGCAATGCGCTCGACACCCGGCCCGCAGGCCACGAGGTGGTCGAGCGTGCCGCATTCGGGACAGGCCTCCGGCCGCCGCTCATTGTGACCGCAATGATGGCAGACGAGTTGGCCGCGAAAGCGATGCTCGACCAGCCAGGCCGAACAGACCGGGCAGCCGAAGCGATGGCCGCACACCCGGCAGAGCGTCAGCGGCGCGTAGCCGCGCCGGTTGAGGAAGAGCAGCGACTGCTCCTTCCTCTCCAGCGTGCGCTGCATCTGTTCAAGCAGGACCGGCGACAGGAAGCCGCCGCGAGCCGGCGGCGAACGTCGCATGTCGATCGACTTCAAATCGGGGAGTGCAGCTTCCGCGAAGCGCGACGACAGCACGGCCCGGTCATAGCGGCCCTGGCTGGCGTTGACCCGGCTTTCCACCGACGGCGTGGCCGAGGCGAGCACCACCGGGAACCCGCCGATATGGCCGCGCACCACCGCCATGTCGCGGGCATTGTAGAAGACGCGGTCCTCCTGCTTGTAGGCGGGATCGTGCTCCTCGTCGACGACGATCAGGCCGAGTTCCTTGAACGGCAGGAACAGCGCCGAGCGTGCGCCGGCGACGACGCGCACGCCGCCTTCGGCCACTTGCCGCCAGACGCGTTCGCGCATCCTGGGCGGCAGGTCTGAATGCCACTCCGCAGGCTTGGCGCCGAAACGGTCCTGGAAGCGTTCGAGGAAGGCATGGGTCAGCGCGATTTCCGGTAGCAGGATCAGCACTTGCTTGCCCTTGTCGAGGGCCGCCGCAACCGCTTCGAAATAGACTTCCGTCTTGCCCGACCCGGTGACGCCGTCGAGCAGGGTGACGTTGAAGGCTTCGGCAGCGATTGCCGCGCGTAGCTTCTCCGCCGCAGCTTCCTGGTCTGGCATCAATTCCGGCAATGCGTGAGAGGGGTCGGGCGCCGCCACCACCGGACGCGGCGGGATCATCACCGTCTCGAACACGCCCTGCGCCCGCAGGCCATCGATCACGGTCGAGGAGACGCCCGCCGCATGCGCCAGTCCCGAGCGCGTCCAGGCCAGCCCGCCTTCGGCCGTCTCCAGCACGCGTCGCCGCGCGTCCGTCAACCGGTCCGGCTCGGCCAGCGTGCGCTGCAATCCCTCGATCCAGGGCTCCGGGTCGAAAGCCTCCGGCGCGCGCAGCAGCATCCGCGCGACCATGCCGGGGGCAGACAGCGTGTATTGCGCGATCCAGTCGACGAAGCGGCGCATTGCCTTGTCGATTGGCGGGCAGTCGAACACCTCCTCGATCGCCCGCAATTTCTTCGCATCGACCGTCTCGACCGCGCCGTCCCAGACGATGCCCGCGACCTGGCGCGGCCCGAGCGGCACGCGCACGATCGAGCCCGGCACCACGCGCATGCCCGGCGGCACGGCATAGGTGTAGGGCCGTTCGGCCGGCATCGGCACCAGCACGGGCGCGGCTGCGACAAAGGGCGAATCTTCCATCATGAGGCGTGACCTTGCCCCGACTTTGCTCTAGATCAAAGGGGACCCTCTTATGTGCCCGGCCGACGCCGGGCGATCCCCAAGGAGACAGCCATGAAGTTTTTTGTCGACACCGCTGACATCAAGGAAATTAAGGAGCTGCACGATCTGGGGCTTCTCGACGGCGTCACCACCAACCCGTCGCTGATTCTGAAATCGGGCGGCAAGATCGCCGAAGTCACCAAGCAGATCTGCGACATTGTCGAAGGCCCGGTCTCGGCCGAGGTCGTGGCGACCGAATTCAATCAGATGATGGCCGAGGCCGAGGTGCTGGCCAAGATCGCGCCCAATGTCTGCATCAAGGTGCCGCTGACGCTGGACGGCCTGAAGGCCTGCAAGACGATCCGCACCGAGATGAAGCGCATGGTCAACGTCACGCTCTGCTTCTCGGCCAACCAGGCGCTGCTCGCCGCCAAGGCCGGCGCTTCCTTCATCTCGCCCTTCGTCGGCCGCATCGACGACACCGGCTCGGACGGCATGGAGCTGATCTCCGAGATCCGCACCATCTACGACAATTACGATTTCAAGACCGAGATCCTGACCGCCTCGGTGCGCACGGTGAACCATGTCAAGCAGGCGGCGCTGATCGGCGCCGACGTCGTGACCGCGCCGCCGGCGACGCTGAAGGCGCTTGTCAACCACCCGCTGACCGACAAGGGCCTCGCCGCCTTCCTCGCCGACTGGGCCAAGACCGGCCAGAAGATCGGCTGACGCCGACATCTTGTCACACCAGAAAAAGGCCGGGTGACCGGCCTTTTTTGTGGCTAGCGCGGCGCTCGGAGCCCGTTTCGAAACTCGCTCCTGCGAGTCATATGAAGGTGTTTTCGAGAACCGGAGCGGAGCGTACGTTCAGTACGTGAGCACCGGAAGCGCAGAAAACGCGTTCAGATGGCCGCGGGAGTAGAGTTTCCAAACGGGCTCAGGCTTTCTTGCCGTGCCTGGTTAGATCCTGCGCGATCGACAGCCGCAGCAGGTCGGCCAACTCGCGCGCCGCGCGGTTCTCGGCGTCGATTTGTGCCCGGTAGGCCGCGAATTCCTGGCGCGGCCGGTCGAAGGATGAGGGAATCGAGCGCTTGCCGACGGCGATCACCGTGTTGGTCGCGGCATCGCGCAACACATAATTGGCCGTCAGCGTGACCGTGCCCGCCGTCGGCTCGTCTTCCTGCGTCTGCACCTGCACGATGGCCGCCGATTCGACCAGCTCGGTGACGCCGAGGTCGAGCGAGTAGGCCGGCGAGGCCGGCTCGCCCGAGCCTTGCCCGAAAGCGAAGATCAGATTGTTGCGCACCTGCTGCGCGTAGCGCGTCTTGACCGGCTTGATCGAGATCGAGGCGAGCTCGGCGGACGCGCTGAGCTGCGATCCGGGCGAGAGCGGCTGGTTGGAATAGAGCGGCCGCACCGTGCAGGCCGAGACCAGCGCCAGAGCGGCGGCCATGCCGTAGACCGCAAGATGGCCGCGCAGGCGGATCGCTTGTGACTTCACCGGATCAGGCAACGACATTGACGATCCTCTGCGGGACGATGATCACCTTGCGCGGAGCCTTACCTTCCAGTGCTTTTTGCACGAAGTCGAGAGCCAGCACCGCTTTTTCGACGGCACCTTGATCCGCGTCGCGGGCAATTGTCAAATCCCCGCGCTTCTTGCCGTTCACCTGCACCGGCAGCACGATCTCGTTGTCGACGACCAGCGCCGGATCGTAGACCGGCCAGGGCCGCTCGGCGACCATCTCCGTGCCGCCCAGCGCCTCCCAGCATTCCTCCGCCAGATGCGGCATGACCGGCGCGATGATGTGCACCAGAATCTCCACCGCCTCGCGGCAGGCGCCCTTCAGCGCCGCGTCGGCCTTGCCCTCGGCAACGTCGTTGAGCGGCGTCGCCAGCGCATTGGCGAGCTCGTAGATGCGGGCGATCGCACGGTTGAAGCCGAGCTTCTCGATGTCCTCGCCGACCGCCTTCAGGATCTTGTGCGCGGCCTTGGACACGGCGCCCGCCTCGCCATCCTTCGCCGCCGCCGGCTTCACGCCGGGCAGAGATTCGGCGGCAATCTGCACCAGGCGCCAGATGCGCTGCACGAAGCGATGCGCGCCGGCGGCGCCGTCGTCGGTCCATTCGACATCGCGTTCCGGCGGCGAGTCCGACAGCATGAACCAGCGCGCCGTGTCGGCGCCGTAACCGTCGGTGATCTCTTCGGGGCTCACCGTGTTCTTCTTCGACTTCGACATCTTCTCCAGCGCGCCGACCGTCGCCTCCTCGCCGGTGGCGATCTCGACGGCGCGGCGCTTGCCGTTGACGTCCTCGAGCCTGACCTCGCTCGGCGACAGCCAGCGTCCGTTGTTCGACGGGCCGCCGACACGGTAGGTCTCGTGCACCACCATGCCTTGCGTGAACAGGCCCTTGAACGGCTCGGCGAGGTTCAGGTGCCCGGTCTCGCGCATGGCGCGGGTGAAGAAGCGCGAATAGAGCAGGTGCAGGATCGCGTGCTCGATGCCGCCGATATACTGGTCGACGGCCAGCCATTCGTCGGCCGCTTTCGGCTCGGTCGGCTCATTCGCCCAGGGCGCGGTGAAGCGCGCGAAATACCACGACGAATCGACGAAAGTGTCCATCGTGTCAGTCTCGCGCCGCGCGTCGCGGCCGCATTGCGGGCACTTCACATGCCGCCAGGTCGGGTGACGGTCGAGCGGATTGCCCGGACGATCGAACTCGATGTCGTCGGGCAGCTTCACCGGCAGGTCAGCCTTCGGCACCGGCACGACGCCGCAGGCTTCGCAGTGGATCATCGGGATCGGGCAGCCCCAGTAGCGCTGGCGCGAAATGCCCCAGTCGCGCAGGCGGAAATTCACCTTGCGCTCCGCCATCGGCCGGCCGCCGATCGTCTTCTGCTCCAGGAGCTTCGCCACTTCATCGAAAGCCTTCTGCGGCTTCATGCCGTCGAGGAAGCGCGAATTGATCATCACGCCGTCATCGACATAGGCCTCCTCGATGACCTGGAAGGTCTTGGCGTCGCCGTCTTCCGGCATCACCACCGGGATCACCGGCAGGCCGTATTTGTTGGCGAAGTCGAGGTCGCGCTGGTCGCCCGACGGGCAGCCGAAAATGGCGCCGGTGCCGTATTCCATCAGCACGAAATTGGCGACATAGACCGGCAGTGTCCAATTCTCGTCGAACGGGTGGACGACGCGGATGCCGGTGTCGAAACCCTTCTTCTCGGCCGTCTCCAGCGCCGCTACCGAGGTGCCCATATGGCGGACCTCCTCGATGAACTTGGCCAGCTCGACATTCTCCTCGGCGGCCTTCCTGGCCAGCGGATGGTCGGCGGCGACCGCCATGAAGGAAGCGCCGAAGATGGTGTCGGGCCTTGTCGTGTAGACTTCCAGCTCATGCGCATCGCCAACCGGCTTTGCCAGCGGCCAGCGGATCAGCAGGCCTTCGGAGCGGCCGATCCAGTTGTGCTGCATCAGCTTCACCTTCTCCGGCCACTCTTCGAGCAGGTTGAGCGAATCCAGCAGATCCTGCGCGAAGTCGGTGATCTTGAAGAACCACTGCGTCAGCTCGCGCTGTTCGACCAGCGCGCCCGAGCGCCAGCCTCGGCCGTCGATGACCTGCTCGTTGGCGAGCACGGTCATGTCCTCCGGATCCCAGTTGACCTTGGAGGATTTGCGCGTCACCAGCCCCTTCTCGACGAAGTCGAGGAACAGCATCTGCTGGCGGTGGTAATAGTCGACGTCGCAGGTCGCGAACTCGCGCGCCCAGTCGAGCGACAGGCCCATCATCTTCAGCTGCTCGCGCATCACCGCGATGTTTTCGTAGGTCCAGTCCTTGGGATGGACCTTGTTTTGCATGGCGGCGTTTTCGGCCGGCATGCCGAAGGCGTCCCAGCCCATCGGATGCAGCACGTTAAAACCCTTGGCGCGCTTGTAGCGCGCCACCACGTCGCCCATCGTGTAGTTGCGGGTATGGCCGATATGGATCTTGCCCGACGGATAAGGGAACATCTCGAGCACGTAATATTTCGGCTTGGGATCGTCGTTGCGAGCCTCGAACAGCTTCTTTTCGGCCCAGGCCTTCTGCCATTTGGGCTCTGACGTGCGCGGATTGTAACGTTCGGTTGCCATCGGATGTTTTTCACTTAAAAGCAGGTGCGCGGTGCTGGATTAGGGCGTGTTGATATTCAGGTCAGGCCGAGCCGAAAATGGCGGGTTCCGAGAACCGGAGCGGAGCGTACTTAAAGTACGTGAGCACCGGAAGCGCAGGAAACCGGCATTTGCAGGCCGACATCACCTCAATATCGACACGCCCAGCCGGCAGCCGAGACAAATGTCGTCGCGGTGTTCACCATGGATTGCCGGACCCGTCAACTGCGGCGAGCCGGCCCGGCCATGAAAACTATAGGCAGGATAGTGGCATGACGAGCGCCGTGGAGCAGCTTCAAGCGGTCAAGGCGAAGATCGTGGGCGCCGAGCGAGAGGCGAAACGCGAGCCCGGCGCCGTCACGCTGGTGGCAGTGTCGAAGACCTTCGCGGCCGAGGATATCCGGCCCGTCATCGAGGCCGGCCAGCGCGTTTTCGGCGAGAACCGCGTGCAGGAAGCCCAAGGCAAATGGCCGGCGCTGAAAGCGGCATTTCCCGATCTGGAGCTGCATCTGATCGGCCCACTCCAATCCAACAAGGCCAAGGAAGCCGTCGCGCTTTTCGATGTCATCGAGACCGTCGATCGCGAGAAGATCGCCGCGGAGCTTTCGAAGGAAATGGCAAGGCAGGGCCGGGCACCAAAACTCTATGTCCAGGTCAACACCGGCTCCGAGCCGCAAAAAGCCGGCATCGAGCCCCGCGAGGCGGTCGCCTTCGTCAAGCGCTGCCGCGACGACCATGGCTTGGCCATCGAAGGTCTGATGTGCATACCGCCGGCCGATGAAAACCCCGGCCCGCATTTCGCGCTGCTGGAAAAGCTTGCCCGCGAGGCCGGCGTCGAAAAACTGTCGATGGGCATGTCCGGCGACTACGAGACCGCGATCGCCTTCGGCGCGACCAGCGTCAGGGTCGGATCGGCGATCTTCGGCAGCCGGTGACGCCGTCACCCGCTGCCTTTCGCTGGAGTTGATTGATAATCCGCTGCTGCCGCGTTATATCTAGCCAAGCTAGCTAGGAGCTGCGTATGAACTGGCATCTTCAGGACGCGAAGAACAATTTTTCCAAAGTGGTCCAGCGCGCGCGAACCGAGGGGCCGCAGACCGTGACGCTTCGCGGCGAACGGGCTGCAGTCGTGCTGTCCGTGGAGGATTACGACCGCCTGGCCGGGAACAAGAAATCGCTTGCTGAATATCTTCTTACCGGTCCCGGATGGGACGATGAGTTTGATAAGGAAATCACCCGGCGCTCGGATACGATGATCCGGGACGTCGACCTCTGATGTATCTGCTCGATACGAACATTGTTTCAGACGCGCAAAGGCGGCTGCCAAAGCCGACCGCCTGGATAGCTTCGATCGATCCGGCGTCGATCAACCTTAGTGTCATTACACTGGGTGAGATCGAGCGAGGAATCGTCAAACAGCGCAAGATCGACCCTGAAAGGGCGGCTCGGCTCGATATCTGGCTGCGAGAACTTCGAAGAGACAATACGGACCGCATTCTCGCGATCACGGAGGAGGTCGCCCTTGCCTGGGGTCGCATAACGGCGGGACGCACACGGGGGAGCGCCGACTCGCTTATTGCGGCGACCGCCCTCGTGCACGACCTGATCCTGGTCACCCGAAACGTCGCCGACTTCGAGGGCGTCGGTGTCACAGTCCTCAATCCCTGGGAAGTCTGACCGTTCTGGGATCCGCCGGCAGGCAACTTCACGCCAAGTTGACCACCGTGGTTGTGCCAGCGCTTGAAACGAAACGGGCCGTTCCTATATGCCTGTTGTCATTCAATCCTTCTCTCGGGAAATCTCACCATGCGTTACAATCAGCTTGGCAACACCGGCCTGTTCGTCTCCGAACTCTGCCTCGGCACCATGACGTTCGGCGCCGCCGGCGAGAATGCCCAATGGGGGCTGATCGCCAGCCTCGACCAGAAGGGCGTCAACGAGATCGTCGCCCGCTCGATCGCCGCCGGCGTCAATTTCTTCGACACGGCGGATGTCTATTCCTTCGGCCAGTCCGAGCAGCTGCTGGGACAGTCGCTCAAGGACCTCGGTGTAAAACGTTCGGACGTCATCATCGCCACCAAGGTGCATGGCGCCATGGGCAACGGGCCGAACGAACGCGGCTCCTCGCGCGGCCACATCATGGATTCCGTCGACGCCAGCCTGAAGCGGCTGCAGCTCGATCATATCGATCTCTATCAGTTGCACGGCACCGATACGGTGACGCCGATCGACGAGACGCTGCGCGCGCTCGACGATCTCGTCGCCAGCGGCAAGGTGCGCTATGTCGGCGTCTCCAACTGGCAGGCCTGGCGCATCGCCAAGGCGCTGGGCATTGCCGAGCGCAAGGGTTTTGCCCGCTTCGAGACCATCCAGTCCTACTACTCGATCGCCGGCCGCGATCTCGAGCGCGAGATAGTGCCTTTGATCAATGAAGAGAAGCTCGGCCTGATGGTCTGGTCGCCGATGGCCGGTGGGCTGCTTTCCGGCAAATACGGTCCCGGCGCGCCGGGCAATGGCGAGGGCCGCCGCGCTTCCTTCAACTTCCCGCCGGTCAATGAAGACCGCGCCTGGGCGGCGGTCGCCGTCATGCGCGAGGTGGCGAAGAAGCACAAGGTCAGCGTCGCGACCGTGGCGCTGGGCTACGTGCTGGCCAAGCCTTTCGTCATGAGCGTCATCATCGGCGCCAGCCGCATGGACCAGCTCGAGCAGAATCTCGCCGCGACCGGTTTGAAGCTCGATGCCGACGACCTCGCCAGGCTCGACGAGGTGAGCGCGCTGCCCGCCGAATATCCCGGCTGGATGCTGGAGCGGCAGAGTGCCGGCCGGCGTCCGGCGCCTTTCGTGCCGAAAGCGTGATCCGCCTTCAAATGGGCCGACTTTTTTCGGGAGCCGCGCTTGTTGAAGCGCGGCTCTTTCGTTTCAGAGGCGGACAGTCTCCGCAAGAAAGTCGAGAAAGGCCCGCACCCGGGCCGGCAGATGCTTGCCCTGGCCGACATAGACGGCATGCGTCGGCTCCTCGTCGCCGGGATTGAACGCCTCCAGCAGCGGCACAAGCCGCCCTGCGGCAATGTCGGGCTCGACATGCCAGCGCGCCAGCCTTGCGACGCCAGCGCCCGCCAATGTCGTCAGCCGCATCGCCTCGCCGTCGCTCACTATCGAATTGCCGGCGATCGGAACCACGACCGGCGTGCCTTTCGCATCCACGAACGGCATGCCGTCGATATGCCGCACGAAGCCGAACGCCAGCAGATTGTGGCGGGCCAGTTCGGCCGGCGTCCGCGGCGTGCCGCGCTCTTCCAGATAGGCGGGCGCCGCGACCACGACCATCGGGCTCTGGCCGAGCTTGCGCGCCACCAGCCGTGATTCGCGCAGCGGCCCGGCGCGGATCGCAATGTCGGCGCGCTCCTCCATCAGGTCGATGACGCTGTCTGTCAGCACCGCCTCGACCGAGATTTCCGGGTAGCGCTCGAGGAAACGCGGCAACAGCGGCATCAGCCGGTGCTGGCCGAACGGCACATAGGAGTTGACCCTCAGCCTGCCGCGCGGCGCGGCGCCCGCTGCCGCCTCGCGCTCGGCCGCGTCGAGATCGGCGAGGATGCGCAGGCCGCTGTCATGGAAGGCGACCCCTTCCGGCGTCAGTTGCAGCTTGCGTGTCGAGCGGCTGACCAGCCGCGCGCCGAGCCGTGCCTCCAGCCGCGCGATCAGCTTGCTCACCGCCGAGGGCGTCATGCGCAAGGCCCGCGCTGCCGCCGAGAAGCTGCCTGCCTCAACGACACGGACGAACACTTCGATCTCGCCGGAGCGGTTGATTTCGGGTCTCGCCATTCGTGAATCTATTTCACAGAAAATATGCCTGATGCAAGGCTGTTTCACAGCTCGCCAGATCACGATCTTCCGGTCCGGGGCGCGGGATTGGGCGTCCCTTCCTGATCAACCGGACCGCAGCCATGCCCCTTGCTCTCTATGCCCTCACCGCCGGCGCCTTCGGCATCGGTGTCACTGAATTCGTCATCATGGGCCTGCTGCTCGATGTCAGCGCCGATCTCGGCGTCTCGATCTCGGCTGCCGGCCTGCTCATTTCCGGCTACGCGCTGGGTGTCGTCGTCGGCGCGCCGCTGCTTGGCGCTTTGACCGGCCGCCTGCCGCGCAAGACCTTGCTGCTTGCGCTGATGGTTGTCTTCACCGTCGGCAACCTCGCCTGTGCGCTGGCGCCCGACTACTGGACGCTGATGGCGGCGCGTGTGCTGACCGCCTTCGCCCACGCCTCCTTCTTCGGCGTCGGCTCGGTCGTCGCCACCAGCCTGGTCGCGCCCAACCGGAAGGCCTCGGCCATCGCGCTGATGTTCACCGGCCTCACCGTCGCCAACATCCTCGGCGTGCCCTTCGGCACCTGGCTCGGCCAGGCCTATGGCTGGCGCTCGACCTTTCTGGCCGTCACGCTGGTCGGCGTCATCGCCTTTGCGGTGATCGCGCTTCTCGTGCCGCGCGACGAACCGGCCGCAGCGGACGAGGAGGAAAGCTCCGAAGGCACGCTCGCCGTGCTCGGCCGCCGGGCGGTGCTGCTCGGCCTTCTGACCACGGTGCTGAGCTGGGTCGGCGTCTTTGCCGCCTTCACCTATCTGGCGCCGATCCTGACCCGCGTCACCGGCTTTTCCGAGGGAGCCGTCTCGCCGATCCTGCTCGTCTTCGGCGGCGGCCTGGTCGCCGGCAACCTGCTTGGCGGGCGCCTCGCCGATCGTCATCTGGTGCCGACGGTCGTCGGCACGCTGGTCGCGCTGTCGGCGGCGTTGTTCGTCATGACCGCGGCGATCCATCAGCCGATCGCGGCGATCATTGCCGTGGGCCTGCTTGGTGCTGCCGCCTTCGCCACTGTCGCGCCGCTGCAGATGTGGGTGCTGGAGAAGGCCAAGGGCGCCGGCCAGGGCCTGGCATCCTCCTTCAACATCGCCGCCTTCAATCTCGGCAACGCCATCGGCGCCTGGCTCGGCGGCTTCGTCATCGACCACGGCCCCGGCCTCGGCGCCGTCCCCCTCGTCGCCGGTCTGGTGCCGATCGCCGCGCTCGGCGTGGTGCTCATGGCGCTGCGTCTCGAACGCGGCCACGCGATCGGCGAGCCCGTCACGGCGCAGTGCTGATCGCTGATCCCTTCGACATCCAATCAGGAGAAAAAAGATGGACTATCGATCTCTCGGCGCCTCCGGCCTGAAGGTGCCGGCGCTTTCCTTCGGCGCCGGAACTTTTGGCGGCTCCGGCCCGCTCTTCGGCCATTGGGGCAACAGCGACGCGCAGGAAGCGCGCCGCCTGGTCGACATCTGCCTGGAGGCAGGCGTCAATCTCTTCGACACGGCCGATGTCTATTCCAACGGCGCTTCCGAGGAGGTCCTTGGCGAGGCGATCAAGGGCCGACGCGACGCGGTGCTGATCTCGACCAAGACCTCGCTGCCGATGGGCGACAGTCCGGCCGACTGGGGCTCGTCGCGCTCGCGCCTGATCCGCTCCGTCGACGCGGCGCTGAAGCGCCTCGGCACCGACTACATCGACCTGCTGCAGCTTCACGCCTTCGACGCCTCGACGCCGGTCGAGGAGGTGCTGTCGGCGCTCGACGACCTCGTGCGCTTGGGCAAGCTGCGCTATGTCGGTGTCTCCAACTTTTCCGGCTGGCAGGTGATGAAGTCGCTCGGCCTGGCCGACAGGCACAGCTACCCGCGCTACGTCGCGCATCAGGTCTATTACTCGCTGGTCGGCCGCGACTATGAGTGGGAATTGATGCCGCTCGGCCTCGACCAGGGCGTCGGCGCCCTGGTGTGGAGCCCGCTCGGCTGGGGCCGACTGACCGGCAAGATCCGCCGCGGCCAGCCCTTGCCGGAAAAAAGCCGGCTGCACGGCACCGCTGATTTCGGGCCGCCGGTCGAGGACGAGCATCTTTTCAAGGTGGTCGACGCGCTGGAGGCGGTCGCGGCCGAGACCGGCAAGACCGTACCGCAGGTCGCCATCAACTGGCTCTTGCAGCGGCCGACCGTGTCATCGGTGATCATCGGCGCGCGCAACGAAGAGCAGCTCCGCCAGAACCTCGGCGCCGTCGGCTGGGCATTGACGCCCGAGCAAATCAAGGCGCTCGACGAAGCGAGCGCGGTGACGGCGCCTTATCCGTATTTCCCCTATCGCCGCCAGGAAGGTTTCGCCCGGCTGAACCCGCCGGCGGTGTGAGTGCCAGCGTTGAAGCTGCCAATCTCCCCCCTTGCGGGGGAGATCAGCTGTACCGCCACTCAGTGCAAGACAAACTCCCCATCCACTTTCCGCCACTCATTCGGCGCGATCAGAGTCTGGTGCGTGTAAGTCACCGAATGCAGCGGCCCGTCGAGCTTGGTCTTCCAGAACTCGATGAAGCGGATCAGCACCGGGAATTTCGGAGCTATGTCGTAATCCTGCCAGACGAAGCTTTGCAGCAGGTGCGGGTGGTCCGGGTAGTGGTAAAGGATCTTGGCCGTGGTCAGCCCATATCCCCTGAGCATCAGGTCCATTTCGGAATTGTCGCGCATTGCGTTTCCTTGGTTGATTCTCCTTCCTCCCAACGCCGAATTGTGCGCACGGTTGCTTAACTGTCTATGGATTTCTGCGCCGTCCTTCAAAATTTTCCCGTTAAAACAGGCGGTTAGCAGCCGCCAAGCGAGAGTGCTAATAGACTTGGGCGCTTGACCCTGCGTCATCCCGCCGCGCGAATCCAACGTCTAATATTGCCGTCACCGCGGAACTGTTAATAATGCCCGCGAATTCGCGGCCGTTTTGCCGCGATGCCGCTGGCGGCTCAAGCCGGTGGAGTGGTTTGGGAGGAAAGCAAGAAATGTCCGATGTGCATGTCCACCGCGTCCAGCCGGCGTGGAAGAAGAACGCGTTGATCGACAACGACACCTATCTCAAATGGTATGCCGACAGCGTGAAGAACCCGGACAAGTTCTGGGGCAAGCACGGCAAGCGCATCGACTGGTTCAAGCCTTTCACCAAGGTCAAGAACACCTCGTTCGACGGCAAGGTCTCGATCAAGTGGTTCGAGGACGGCCAGACCAATGTCTCCTACAACTGCATCGACCGGCACCTGAAGAAGCGCGGCGACCAGACCGCGATCATCTGGGAGGGCGACAACCCTTACGACGACAGGAAGATCACCTATAACGAGCTCCACGCGCATGTCTGCCGCTTCGCCAATGTCTTGAAGAAGCAAGGCGTCAAGAAGGGCGACCGCGTCACCATCTACATGCCGATGATCCCGGAAACGGCCTATGCTATGCTTGCCTGCACGCGCATCGGCGCCATCCATTCGGTCGTCTTCGGCGGCTTCTCGCCCGACGCTCTCGCCGGCCGCATCGACGACTGCAAGTCGACCGTCGTCGTCACCGCCGACGAGGGCCTGCGCGGCGGCAAGCCGATCCCGCTCAAGGACAACACCGACAAGGCGGTCGACATCGCCGCAAAGGCCGGCACCAAGGTCGAGAAGGTCGTGGTGGTGCGCCGCACCGGCGGCAAGACCGGTTGGGTGCCGGGGCGCGACGTCTGGTACCATGACGAGGCGGCAACCGTTAAGGCCGAGTGCAAGCCGGAGAAGATGAAGGCGGAGGACCCGCTGTTCATCCTCTACACCTCGGGCTCGACCGGCAAGCCGAAAGGGGTGCTGCACACCACCGCCGGCTATCTCGTCTATGTCTCGATGACGCACCAATATGTGTTCGATTACCATGACGGCGACATCTACTGGTGCACCGCCGATGTCGGCTGGGTCACGGGCCACAGCTATATCGTCTACGGGCCTCTGGCCAACGGCGCCACGACGCTGATGTTCGAAGGCGTGCCGAACTACCCGTCGCAGTCGCGTTTCTGGGAAGTCATCGACAAGCACAACGTCAACATTTTCTACACCGCGCCGACGGCGCTGCGCGCGCTGATGGGCGCCGGCGACCAGCATGTGAAAAAGACCTCGCGCAAATCGCTGCGCGTGCTGGGCACGGTCGGCGAACCGATCAATCCGGAAGCCTGGGAGTGGTATTTCAACGTCGTCGGCAACGGTAAGAGGCCGATCGTCGATACCTGGTGGCAGACCGAGACCGGCGGCATCCTGATCACGCCGCTGCCCGGCGCCACGGACCTGAAACCCGGTTCCGCCACGCGGCCCTTCTTCGGCGTTCAGCCGCAGCTGGTCGATGGCGAAGGCAAGGTGCTGGAAGGTGCCACCGACGGCAATCTCTGCATAACCGATTCCTGGCCGGGCCAGATGCGCACCGTCTATGGCGACCACGAGCGGTTCGTGCAGACCTATTTCTCGACCTACAAGGGCAAGTACTTCACCGGCGACGGCTGCCGCCGCGACGCCGACGGCTATTACTGGATCACCGGCCGCGTCGACGACGTCATCAACGTCTCCGGCCACCGCATGGGCACGGCCGAGGTCGAGTCGGCGCTGGTCAGCCACGACAAGGTTTCCGAGGCCGCGGTCGTCGGCTATCCGCACGACATCAAGGGGCAGGGGATCTACTGCTACGTCACGCTGATGGCCGGCGAGGCAGGCGGCGAGGACCTGCGCAAGGAGCTCGTCGCCCATGTCCGCAAGGAAATCGGCGCCATCGCCACGCCGGACAAGATCCAGTTCGCGCCCGGCCTGCCCAAGACCCGTTCCGGCAAGATCATGCGCCGCATCCTGCGCAAGATCGCCGAGGACGATTTCGGTTCGCTCGGCGACACCTCGACGCTTGCCGATCCGGCCGTGGTCGACGACCTCGTTGCCAACCGCCAGAACAAGAAGGGCTGATGGCCGGCGAGCTCGGCACCGTCAGCCAGCTCTGGCGCTATCCGGCGAGCTCGCTCGCCGGCGAGCGGCTTGATGCCATCTCCGTCGGCCTGAAGACCGTCGACGGCGACCGGCTGTTCGGACTGGTTGACGCTTCCGACGGCGAGATCGCCCGCCCGGATCGCGAAGCCAGATGGCACAAGGTGCCGCTGATCCGCACCCGGCTTACCGGAGACCGGCGGCTGGAAGTGGCGGTGCCCGGCGGCGGCTGGCTGCCGGCGCCCGATCCGGAAAGCGACCGGGCGGTTTCAGCCTTCCTTGGCTTCGAGGCCTCCATCCGTCCATTCGGCGCCGAGAACGCGGCGCCCGGCTACGCCGGCCCGCTGACCGATGCCCGCTATGCCAAGACGCCGATCCATCTGCTCACCACCGCTTCGCTGGCCAGGTTGAAGGCGTTGCATCCCGACGGCACACCCGATCCGCGCCGCTTCCGGCCCAACATCGTCGTTGACATGGCGCCGGTCGAAGGCGCCTTCCCTGAGACGGAATGGATCGGCAGGAAGCTCGTCGTCGGCGATCTCGAGCTCACCGTCTCCGAACCCTGCCGCCGCTGCGGCTTCACCATCATCGCCCAGGACGGCTTCGACACCGACCCCGGCATCCTGCGCAATCTGGTGCGCCACAACGCCCACAATCTCGGCGTCTACTGCACCATCGACCGGCCGGCGCGCGTCGGGATCGGCGCGCCGATGCGCTTCCTCTAACCCACCCCTTGTCTTTTGCTGCAACGCACCCCATCATTGGGGTGTGTTCAACAAACCGAAAGGAGGTGATCCGATGTCGAGTGATTTCGTTTTCCATAACGTGAGCTCAGCGGATTGCACTTCCGGGAAGCAGTCTTCCCGTTAAGGCGCGAGACGCGCGGCAGGTAGCCCGAAGGGGTTGCCGCCAGGAGCCGCGTCATGGACGGAAACACGGAAGGCCGCCGGCTTCTTGAAGAAGCGGCGGCCTTTTCCGTTTGGAGGCGGCTTTCGGTCGGCGTGACGCGCCGCTACCTAGTCACCGTGAGCTTGTCGATATTGCGCACGATATCCTGGAAGGCCTGGTTGAGCTCGGTCCCGTTGGCGGCCTGGTAGAAATGCTTGCTGGTGCCGGTGTCGGGACTGGCGCAGGACTGCAGCGTCGACTTGGCGTTCGTCTCGGTCAGCGCAAAGCCGACAGTGAATATCTCGATGCCCTGGTCGCGCATTGCCGCGCAGAGCGTTGTCGCCGCGGTTCGCGTCTGCACCTTGCCGGCGCCGTTATAGACCTGATCCGGACCGCTGGCGTCGAAATAGGACAGGTTGAATTCGCCGTCGGTCATCAGGATCACGTATTTCGCCACCTTCTTCGGATCCATCTTGGCCGGCCGTTGCGAGGCCCCCATCACGCTACCCCAGTTCTCCGAAAGCATGTACCAGGCCCATTGCACGCCGATATGGCCGGCGGTGCCGCCAGAGGCGACAAGGTCCTTGATGACATTGTTCAGGGTAGACGCATTCGCGGTCAGCGGCTGAACCGTGGCAACGGGGCAGGCTGCTGTGTTGGTCTGCTGGGCGAAGGCCGACAAATAGAGGTCGCGATTGACCATGCTGACATCCGGGCCGGCATCCGAATATTGATAGGCGCCCTTGCGCTCGGTCGCGCAATTGTCCGGCCGTGTCGACGCCGAGACATATTTCGGATCGTCATTGGCGGGCGCCTGCTTGCGCTCGCTGGGCTTGGTCTCGACAAAGACCGTGCTAGCGGCAAGCGAGCCGACATTGACCGAATTGGCATAAGGCACGATCGCCACCCGCACGCGCGGATTGGTGGCACTCTGGCCGGTCAGGAAGGAATTGACCGCGTTGCTCGCCGCCGTCCTCAAGTCCTTGATCTTCTGGCCCCCCATCGAACCGGTGACGTCGAGCATCATAGCCACCTCGACGGTCTTGTCCGAATAAAGCGCCGTGGTCGAAGCGGTCACGCGCCGCATGCTGTCGGTGCTGAACAGCGGAAAGAAGAGGCCGACATCGGCATGCGCATCCGCCTGTACGGTGTTGGCCGTCTTGTCGACCGTGAGCTTGTCCAGCACGATCTGGTTGGCCTGCAGGATGCCGGCGGTGCTGTTGGCGTCGAGGAATGCCTGCACCGTTTTGTCGGCGTCGGCTTCTGTGATGATGCCGAGGGTGAGATCGCGGGCCGTCGAGGTCACGGCGGCGTCGACGACGCCCTGCAGGCTCGACCTCGCATTGTAGAGCTGCGAGATATTGACCGCGAATCCCACCCCCAGCGCGAGGACAGATACGGCAGCTCCGAACAGAACCGCGAAATTGCCTTCGCGATTGCGGGTAAAGTCGTCCACCCCACGAACGACGCCTCTGAACTGCCGCATCCCTTCCGCCTCCATTCTATGCGGCGCCGCGCCGCTCGGCAAAGGCGTTGCAGGATTTTGGCCAGACCTGGAGAGTCCGCCGCCGAAAGATGCTTAACAGGCAGTTAACGCATTGTTTTTACTGGCGTTCGGTAGATTTATAGGTGAACCGGAAGTAAACAAAAATGCGCCGGCGAAGCGAGCTTCATGAAGCGCTTACCATGATCTCGACAGCTGCCGCGGCCGTTCTCTCTTCGGCACAATCGAACTGTGCCGAAGTGGGTCAGCAGCAGCCATGAGCCGTGATGAACGGGTGCCACGCCGGGTCGGTCGAGATTCAGATCGGGCCGAGTCGAGAATGGTGGTTTCCGAGAACTTAAAGTACGTGAGCACCGGAAGCGCAGGAAGCCTCCATTCGCAGGCCGGCCTCACCTGAATATCACCGACCTCAAGCCAGCATCTGCGCGCTGACCGTCCTGTCAACGCCGTGGTGCGGAGGATTGAAGCGGTTGCCTTCCTGCTCGTAGGTCCACACCTTGAACAGGGCGAGCCGGTGCGGACCGAAACTGTGCAGCAGCGGCACGTCGGTGGCATCGCGGCCGCGCGCGATGACGACGCGGCCGATGCGCGGCCGGTTGTGGCGCGGATCGAACGTGTACCATTTGCCGTCGAGGAAGACTTCCATCCAGGCAGAGAAATCCATCGGCGCCGGATCGACCGGCACGCCGATGTCGCCGAGATAGCCGTTCACGTAGCGCGCCGGAATGTTCATGCATCGGCAAAGCGTGATCGCTAGATGCGCGAAATCGCGGCAGACCCCGACGCGCTCCTCATGCGCCTGGGCCGCCGTGCGGTTGGCGCGCGCATAGCCGTAGCCGAAGGACAGCCGGCTGTTGACATAGTCGACGATTGCCTGGACCCGCGCCCAGCCGGGCGGCAGCTGGCCGAAACGCTGCCAGGCGACGTCGCTGAGATGATCGGTCTCGCAATAGCGGCTGCCGAGCAGGTAGACCAGCACGTCGTCGGGCAGTTCCGCGACCGGCGTTTCCCGCGCCAGCGTGTTGACCTCGTCGGTCTCGCCGCTGTCCTCGATCACTGCATCGTAGAGGATGCGGAAGCCTCCGGCCGGCGCTGTGAAGCGACGGCAGATATTGCCATAGCGGTCATGATAGGTCCGGGTCGGCACCGACGGCGAGGTCAGGACCCGCGTCTGCCGCTTGATGTCGGCATGCCGGTCGCGATGGATGTCGAGAAGCGAGATGATCGGTGTCGCCGCCGCGCATTCGATGGCAATTTCGTAGCCGAGCCGGATCAGCATCGCATGCCCCCTTTGGTGATTTTGGAAAGACAGCCCCTTCAACGCAACGAACCGGAGGTTGTTCCCGCGCGGAATCGAAATGCGCGCATCTCGCCTTCTCAGCCACCGATGGCCGGTCTAAACTGGGTACCACGTTTCGCCCTCCCCGAAAACAATTCTCCAGGAAAACCCGATGTTCGCAGGCTCAAAGTTCGCTGCCTTCCTGTTCGACATGGACGGCACGGTGCTCAACTCGATCGCGGCGGCGGAACGGGTGTGGACGAAATGGGCGGAACGCCACGGCCTCGATGTGGCAAGCTTCCTGCCGACGATCCACGGCAAGCGGGCGATCGAGACGATCGCTGGATTGAGGCTTGCGGGCGTCGATGCGGTTGCGGAGGCCGATGCGCTGCTCAAGGCCGAGGCGGACGACCTCGAAGGCATCGTCCCGATCCCCGGCGCCGTCGCCTTCCTGGAATCGCTGCCGGCGGAGCGCTGGGCCATCGTCACCTCGGCGCCGCGCGAGTTGGCGCTGCTGCGCATCCAAGCGGCCGGCATCCCGGTTCCCGCCATGATGGTGACGGCGGAAGACGTGACCCATGGCAAGCCGGCGCCGGATTGTTTTCTCCTGGCGGCAAAGCGTCTTGGCGTCGAGGCGCGCGACTGCCTGGTCTTCGAGGATGCGCCGGCAGGCATCGCGGCCGGCGAGGCTTCCGGCGCCTCGGTGATGGTGATCAGCGCCACGCACGTCCACCCGCTCGTCACACCGCACCCGACGATCCGTTCCTATGATGAAATCGGCATTGCGGTCGATGATACCGGTTTCATCGTTTTGTCGCCAACCCAGGCAGCAGCCTGAGGATGCAGGCCGGCCTGGCCTGAATATCAGCACATCCGGCTAGAAGTCGCTGGTGAGGCCCTTCACCTCCCAGTCGCCGTAGCGCCCGGGCTCCTTGCCGCCGCGGCCGCCGATTTCCTTCGGCAATTTCGCCTCGGCCTCGCGATATTCCCTGCGCCTGGCCTCGGCCTCCGCCAGCGCCCGCTGCGCTTCCGGCGTCAGCATCTTTCGCGGCCCGTCGCCTTCGCCCGCGGTTTCGGTCTTGTTGGTCAGTTCGGTCATGCGATATTCCCTGCCGATTGAAACGGGGCCCGGCCTTTCCCATCATATAGCCATGACCACGAAAGGATCGACCCCAATTCTCCATCGCCCCGGACGGATGACACGATGAACACGCTTCGCACCGCCATGCTTCTTGCCGCGATGACGGCGCTGTTCATGGGCGTCGGCTATCTGATCGGCGGCTCGGGCGGCATGGTCATCGCGCTTCTGATCGCCGCCGGCACCAACCTGTTCAGCTACTGGAACGCCGACAAAATGGTGCTGTCGATGAACCGCGCGGTCGAGGTCGACGAGAAGAATGCGCCCGAATATTACGCGATCGTCCAGGCGCTGGCCAAGCAGGCCGGCCTGCCGATGCCGAAGACCTATCTGATCGACAACCCGCAGCCCAACGCTTTCGCCACCGGCCGCAATCCGGAGAATGCCGCCGTGGCCGCGTCCGCCGGCCTGCTCGAGCGGCTCTCCCATGAAGAGGTCGCGGCGGTGATGGCGCATGAGCTTGCCCATGTCCAGCATCGCGACACGCTGACCATGACGATCGTGGCGACGCTCGCCGGCGCCATCTCGATGCTCGGCAATTTCGCCTTCTTCCTCGGCGGCAGCCGCGAGAACAACAACCCGTTCGGCTTCGTCGGCGTGCTGGTAGCCATGCTGGTGGCGCCCTTCGCCGCCATGATCGTGCAGATGGCGGTGAGCCGCACGCGTGAATACGAGGCCGACCGGCGCGGCGCCGAGATCTGCGGCAATCCGCTGTGGCTGGCCTCGGCGCTGAACAAGATCGCGCGTGGCGCCGAGCAGATCCCCAATGAGGACGCTGAGCGCAACCCGGCAATGGCGCATCTTTTCATCATCAATCCTCTGCATGGCGAGCGCATGGACAATCTGTTCTCGACCCATCCGAGCACCGAGAACCGCATCGCCGCGCTGCAAGAGATGGCACGCTCGATGGGCGGCCCAGCGCCAGCCAGCCGGCGACAGGCTTCGCCGCCACCCATTCAGCCCGAGGAGGCGCCGTCCGGTCCATGGGGCAAGCCGGCGCAGCCCGCGCCGCCTGCCGAACCGCCGCAGCCGAGACCCAATCCCTGGGGCCGCAACCCGACCGGACCCCGCAACGCCGGGCGCAGGGGTCCCTGGTCGTGACGCCGCCGAGGCGCGGACATTCAGGCAATCCGCAACGCAAGGCCGGTGATGAGATAGCCGGCCTTGCCGCGCGCAAGGCGGCGGCCCGGCTGCTGGCTGCCGTCATCGATGCGCGCACGCCACTGGATGGCTTGACCGACAACGAACACGGCCACCCGCAATACAAGGCGCTGGACGGGCGCGACCGCGCGCTGGTGCGCGCCATCCTGGTGACCGCGCTGCGCCATCGCATGACCATTGCCGGCCTGCTGTCGAAGCGGCTGGAAAAGCCGCTGCCGCCCAATGCCACGGCGCTCTCGCACATCTTGCACGTCGCCGCCGCGCAGATCCTGTTCCTCGATGTTCCCGACAGCGCCGCCGTCGACCTTGCCGTCACCCACGCCAAGTCCGATCCACGCACGCTGCGTTTCTCCGGCCTCGTCAACGGCGTGCTACGTTCGCTTGCCCGCGCCAAGGAGGTCGAGCTTGACCCAGCGCTTGCCGCCACCAGCGAGGCGCCGCAATGGTTCTCCGAGCGGCTGACCGCCGCTTACGGCGCCGACAAGGCGCGTGCCATCCTTGCCGCGCATCGCAACGAGGCGCCCGTCGATTTCACCGTCAAGGCCGATCCGGTGCTCTGGGCCGAGCGTCTAAGCGGCATCGTTCTGCCGACCAGCACGGTGCGTGTCGAAAAGCTGTCGGCCAACGTCATCGACCTGCCCGGTTTCGCCGAAGGCGCCTGGTGGGTGCAGGATACCGCGGCCAGCCTGCCGGCGCGGCTGTTCGGCGACATAAGTGGACAACGCGTCGCCGATCTGTGCGCCGCGCCCGGCGGCAAGACGGCGCAGCTTATCCTCGCCGGCGCCAGCGTCACCGCGGTCGACACCTCGAAGAACCGGCTGGCGCGGCTGAAGCAGAATCTCGACCGCCTCGGCCTGACGGCCGAACTGGTCCAGACCGACCTCCTCGACTACCGGCCGGCGCAATCGTTCGACGCCGTGCTGCTCGACGCGCCCTGCTCTTCGACCGGCACGGTGCGCCGTCACCCCGATGTGCCGTGGACCAAGACCATGGCCGATGTCGAGAAGCTCGCCGCCCTCCAGCGCACGCTGCTTGCCCACGCCTTCACGCTGGTCAGGCCCGGCGGCCGCATCGTCTTTTCCAACTGCTCGCTCGACCCGATCGAAGGCGAGGAACTTTACCGCGCCTTCCTTGCCGAAATCCCAGGGGTGATCGATGACCCGATCCGCCCGGGCGAGTTCGCCGACATCGATCCGTTCCTTACATCCGCGGGCACGCTGCGCACGACGCCCGCCGACCTGACGCTTGAATCGCGAGGGATTTCCGGTCTGGACGGCTTCTTCGCGGCACGGATGAGACGGGCCGGTTGAATCGTTATCTCGCAAAAACTTGCTGACTTTTTTAGGGATCGGTACCGGCAAAGCGGCGTGAAGCGGTTCACTTAGGCGAATTCCGCCTTCGCATAAGTTCTTGAATCGCATAAGCTTGTGCTTGGGTTACGGGACATCAGGAGGGCTTTTGGCACTTGTTGCCGGCAACACGACGCGTCTATGGACGCTCGTCGCGAAGGAGTTCTGGCGCAAGACGCGCCGGCGTTTGCGCGCCGGTCCGGTCTATCGCTGGCGCTATTCCGGCCGCACGCCTGAACGCGTCCTGATCGCCCCGCCGGATTTGCGGCTCGCCGATCCGCAAATCGCGCTGGAGATCTATTACGGCCGCTACCCGCTGTCCGGCCATCTGGTCGAGACCGGCGGCACCTCCCCCTTTCAGCTCGACGTGCCCAATCGCGGCTGGCAGAAGTCGCTGCATGGCTTCCGCTGGCTGCGCCATATGCGCGCCGCCGGCACCGAGCTCGCCGCCGCCAATGCGAGAGCCCTGGTGACCGACTGGATTGCCATGCACGGCAACCAGATTTCCGGCGTCGCCTGGGAGCCGGGAACGACGGCCAAGCGGGTCATCGCCTGGCTGCAGCATTCCTCGGTGGTGCTGCAGGGCGCGGAATTCCCGTTCTATCGCGCCTTCCTCAAATCGCTCGCCGTGCAGATCCGCTACCTGCGCTCGATGGCGCGTGAGATGCCGGATGGCGAGGCCAGGCTGCGCGCCCGCATCGCGCTCGCCTTCGCCGCGCTGTCCCTGCCGGCGCCGGCCTCGGCGCTGCGTTCCGCGACGCGCAACCTGGCTGAGGAGCTGGAGCATCAGATCCTGCCCGATGGCGGCCACATCTCGCGCAAACCGATGGCGGTGCTGGAGCTGCTGGCCGATCTCCTGCCGCTGCGCCAGACCTATGCCAACCAGGCCGAGGCGCCGCCGGCGGCTTTGATCGGCGCCATCGACCGCATGTTGCCGGCGCTGCGCTTCTTCCGCCACCAGGACGGCAGCCTTGCCCGCTTCAACGGCATGGGCGCGACCATCCATGACCGCATTGCCACCATCATGCGCCATGACGACACGGTGGGCGCGCCGCTGCTGCACGCGCCGCATTCCGGCTATGAGCGCCTTTCGATGGGCGGCGTGACGGTGATCGCCGACACCGGCCTGCCGCCGCCGATCGATGTCTCCAACGCCGCGCATGCCGGCTGTCTCGCCTTCGAGCTCTCGTCCGGTCGCCAGCACTTCATCGTCAATGCCGGCATCGACACGTACGGCGCCCCGGAATTCCGGCCGCTCGCGCGCGCCACCGCCGCGCATTCGACCGCGACGATCAACGATACCTCGTCGGCGCGCTTCAGCCATTCGCTGCGGGTCAGCGACCTTTTGGGCTCGCCGCTGATCGGCGGCCCGCAGCACGTGCCCTGCAAGCGCCTCGACCAGAAGGGCATGCAGGGGTTTGTCGCCCGCCATGACGGCTATGTCCAGCAATTCGGCTTCCTGCATGAGCGCGAGCTGAAGCTCGACACGAACGGCAACGTGCTTGCCGGCCGCGACCGGTTCCTGCGCCCGGGCAATGCCGCGATCCGCAACAATGGCCGCGACTTCGTCACGGTGCGCTTCCATGTCCACCCCGACATCACCCTTCTGCAGGATGACCACGACCGGCTGACGCTTGCCGCCGCGCAGGGCGACAGCTGGGTCTTCACCTGCGCCGAAGTGGTACCGGAGGTCGAGGAATCGATCTACTTCGCCGGCCTGAGCGGCCCGCGCCGCAGCCGGCAGATCGTGCTCGCCTTCAAGGCCTCGGAGATTGCCGAGGTCCACTGGCAGCTGACCCGCACCGATATCGCCGGCTATCCCGAAAACAACTGAGCCTGCCTGGCAAACGCGGCTGAGCGCCTGACCCCGGATTCACTTGATTTCCGGGGCTCATATGCTAGGGCCGGCCAACGTCCCTTCCAACAGCTCTGAAAGGCCGCCCGCCATGGCCGTGCCCACAAAAAACATTCCGGCGCCGGATCTCGTTCCGGTGCGCCGCGCCCTGCTTTCCGTCTTCGATAAGACCGGGCTGGTCGACTTTGCCAAGGCGCTCGCCGCCGCCGGCGTCGAACTGGTTTCGACGGGCGGCACGGCAAAGACCATCGCCGAGGCCGGCCTTGCGGTGCGCGATGTTTCCGAGCTCACCGGCTTTCCCGAGATCATGGACGGCCGGGTAAAGACCTTGCATCCTTCCGTGCATGGCGCGCTGCTCGGCATCCGCGACGATGCCGAGCATGCCAAGGCCATGCGCGATCATCACATCGAGCCGATCGACCTCGTCGTCTCGAACCTCTACCCGTTCGAGGAGGTCCGCCGCTCCGGCGCCGGCTATGCCTCGATCGTCGAGAACATCGACATCGGCGGTCCGGCGATGATCCGCGCGTCGGCCAAGAACCACGCTTACGTCGCCATCGTCACCGACCCGGCCGACTATGCTCCCGTCATCAACGCGCTGGAGATGAATCTCGGCTCGCTGTCGCTCGATTTCCGCAAGAAGCTAGCGGCCAAGGCCTTTGCCCGCACCGCAACTTACGACGCGGCGATCTCCAGTTGGTTCGCCGAGGAACTCCAGATCGAGCACCCGACATGGCGCGCTTTCGGCGGCCGTCTCGACCAGGTGATGCGCTATGGCGAGAACCCGCATCAGAATGCGGGCTTCTATCTCTCGGGCGACAAGCGGCCGGGTGTCGCCACCGCCAGGCAATTGCAGGGCAAGCAGCTCTCCTACAACAACATCAACGACACCGATGCCGCCTTCGAGTTGGTCGGCGAGTTCGATCCGGCCCGCTCGGCGGCGATCGCCATCATCAAGCACGCCAACCCTTGCGGTGTCGCCGAAGGCTCGTCGCTGAAGGCAGCCTACGCCAAGGCGCTGGCCTGCGACCCGGTCTCGGCCTTCGGCGGCATCGTCGCCATGAACCGCATCCTCGACGCCGAGGCGGCGGAGGAGATCGTGAAAACCTTCACCGAGGTGATCATCGCGCCGGACGCCACCGACGAAGCCGCCGCCATCGTCGCGGCCAAGAAGAATTTGCGACTGCTGGTCACCGGCGGCCTGCCCGACCCGCGCGCCGCCGGCACGACGGTGAAGTCGGTCGCCGGCGGATTGCTTGTGCAAAGCCGCGACAATGCTGTGGTCGACGACCTCGAATTGAAAGTGGTGACCAAGCGCGCGCCGACATCGGCCGAACTGGCCGATCTCAAATTTGCCTTCCGCGTCGCCAAGCACGTGAAGTCCAACGCCATCGTCTATGCCAGGGACGGCGCAACGGTCGGCATCGGCGCCGGCCAGATGAGCCGCGTCGATTCCTCGCGCATCGCCGCCCGCAAGGCGCTCGACGCGGCGGAAGCGGCGGGCCTCGCCGAACCACTGACCAAGGGTTCGGTGGTTGCCTCGGACGCCTTCTTCCCCTTCGCCGACGGGCTGTTGTCGGCGATCGAGGCCGGCGCCACGGCTGTCATCCAGCCCGGCGGCTCTATGCGCGACGACGACGTCATCGCCGCCGCCGACGAGCATGGCATCGCCATGGTGTTCACCGGAGTCAGGCATTTCAGGCATTGATGCTCGACACGGAGATGCTTCAAGAATTCGCTCCGCTGAGTCGATTGGTGCGGTTTTCGAGAACCGGAGCGGAGCGGACATTCAGTCCGTGAGCACCGGAAGCGCAGAAAACCGCGGCAAGCGGCCGGCGGAGTAGAATTATCGAAGCATCTCCTTCGGCTTGTCCGCCGGGTAAGGCGTCCCTGCCAGGATCGCCATGCCGATACCGAGGAACAGGATGATCGCCGCCATGCCGAGCCGTGGCGAATCGCTCATCGTGGTGATGGTCGCCACCATGAACGGCGCCAGGAAGCTGGTCGCCCGCCCCGCCAGCGCATAGATGCCGAAATAGCGCCCCGACTCCGCGGCGGTGACGCTGCGCGCCATGTAGGAGCGCGACGAGGCCTGCACCGGTCCGAAGGCGAGGCCGATCAGCAAGCCATAGAGGATGTAGGCCTTTTCCGCCGCGGTGCCGAACAGTCCGCCGGAATCCGCTGTCGGCAGCGGGATCAGGCCGAGCAGCGTGAAGCCCGGGCCGGTCGAGACGACGCCGATCGTGGCGACCGACAGCATCACCAGCGAGATCATCACGACATGCTTCGAGCCAAACGCCGTGTCCAGCCGGGCTGCGATCCAGCAGCCGAAGATGGCGACGATGTTGAGGATGATGCCGAACAGGCCGATCTCGGTGATCGACCATTGGAACATGCCGGCTGCGAAGGTGCCGCCGAGCGCCAGCAGCGCATTGACGCCGTCCTGATAGATCATCCGGGCCAAAAGGAAGCGCAGGATGCCGCCGCGCTGGCGCACTTCGGCAAGCGTCGACTTCAGCTCCGACAGGCCCTCGCGCACCGCCGGTCCGATCGGGATGCCCTTGGTGGCGTCGGGCGTGAAGAAGAACATCGGCAGGATGAACAGGAAATACCAGCCGGCCGACATCGGCCCGGTGAAGCGCGCGTCCTCGCCGAGCTTCGGGTCGAGCCCGAACAATGGGTCAAGGCCGATGAGCGTCTTGCCGGTTTCCAGATTGCCGGCCAGGAACAGCACGACGAAGATCAGCGCCACCATGCCGCCTAGATAGCCGAGCCCCCAGGCAACGTTGGAAATGCGGCCGATCTCTTCCTTCGGCACCAGCCGCGGCATCATGGAATCGTTGAACACGGTCGAAAATTCCGCCGCCACCGAAGCCAGCGAGAACAACAGCACAACCAGGAACAGATTCGAGCCGGGTGCGGCGAACCACAGCAAGGTGAGGCTGACGATCTTGATCGTCGCGAAGAAGGCGATCCATGGCTTGCGCGGCCCGGTCTGGTCAGCGATCGAGCCGAGCACCGGTGACAGTACCGCGATGACCAGGCCCGCCGCGGCAATGCCGTAACCCCAGGCAGCCTGTCCGGCGGTCGGGTCGCTCGCCATGCGCGAGACGAAATAGGGGCCGAAGATGAAGGTGGTGACGACGGTGAAGAAAGGCTGCGCCGCCCAGTCGAAGAACATCCAGCCCCAGATGCCGCGCCCCGATGCCCGTTGCACTGTCTCTACTGCCGCCATGCTGATTCCCTCGGGCCGTCCGCGTCGGGCGTCATGTCTGCATGTTTTGAGGCAGCGATGCAAATGAACAAGCGCTAGCCGGCGCGCCTGGGTTCCTCGCCCCACGAAGTGGGGAGAGGTGGCTCGGCGAAGCCGAGACGGAGAGGGGAATGCGGCGACCTCCGGCAGACCGGTCAAAGAAGGTCTCCGCCCTACGAAGTCCCCTCTCCGGCCGCTTCGCGGCCACCTCTCCCCAGTCTGTACACCTTGGCGGGGCGAGGAACCCAAGCGTATTCACATCCCCGTCAGGTCGGTCATCAGGCCGGACGCCACCGACAGCCGCGACACGGTGATGTCGCCGCCTTCGGTCAGCGCCTGAAGCCGCTCGCGGATGCGGGCGACGCGCTCGCCACCGGCCTCCAGCCACGCCGCGACCGGATCCGCCGCCGTGCCGTGTGCGGTCAGAGCCGCCACCGCGATGCCGCGCCGCGCGACGCCGATCGTGTCGGTGGCGCGCGACAGCGCCAGCTGGTCGTAATAGTCGGGCGGCATGATCGAGCGCGCAGCTTCCTCGACGCGCGGGATGCGGAAGGCATCGCTGACGGCGAAGAAGGCCTTGGCGGCGCTGACGATGTCGGCGTTGGCGGTGCGCGCGGTGAGCGCGACGTCGGGGATCAACTCGGCCACCTCGGCCAGGGCAAGTTGCCCGGCGAGCTTCTCCGGCGCGCCGCCCTTGAACAGGCCGTGCCGCCGCTCCTCGATCCGCTCGCGCGAGAAAGCCGGCAGCAGCGAGGCCAGCTTCGGTTCCAGCGCCTTGCGGGCCTCCTGCAGCTCGGCGATGCGCTGGCCGAGCGGCTCGGCGCCGGCTTCGTTCTTCAGGTACCAGCCGCTGGTCACAAAGATGAGCCGGCTGACGGATTGGTAGAGATCGAGCTGGGTCTGCCCGTCGATCTGGTTGTCGAGCGCGTCGATCTCGCGATAAAGCGCGGGCAACGCAAAGCCGTCGCGGACCACGGCGAAGGTGCGCACGACATCGGCCGCCGGCCGCCCGGTGGCTTCCTGCAGCCGGTTGACGAAGGATGGTCCACCGCGATTGACGAGATCGTTGGCGACGACCCGCGCGATGATCTCGCGCCGCAGCCTGTGGTCGCGGATCTCGCCGCCAAATTTCTTGGCCATGCGCTCCGGGAAATAGCCCATCAGGTCGCGGTCGAAATGCGGATCGTCCGGCACGTCGCTGGCGACGATGTCGGAGAACAGCACGATCTTGGCATAGGCGAGCAGCACGCCGAGCTCGGCCCTGGTCAGCGGCTCGCCGCGCGCCTCGCGCTCGGCAAGCGCCGCCGGCGAAGGCAGCGTCTCGACGGCGCGGTCGAGCAGGCCGCGCGCCTCCAGCGCCGTCATGAAGCGGGCCTGGTGCGCGATGTCAGCCAGCCCCCGCTTGCGCGCCAGCGACAGCGCCAGCGTCTGCTGGTAGTTGTTGGAGAGCACCAGCGCGCTCACCTCGTCGGTCATCTCGGCCAGCAGCTTGTTGCGCGCCGGCCGCGTCAGCGAGCCTTTGCGCATCGCCGAGGCCAGCGCGATCTTGATGTTGACCTCGACGTCGGAGCAGTTGACGCCGCCGGAATTGTCGATGGCGTCGGAGTTGCAGCGACCGCCATTCAGGCCGAACTCGATGCGCGCCCGCTGCGTGACGCCGAGATTGGCGCCCTCGCCGATCACCTTCGCGCGCACATCGAGTGCGGTGACGCGGATGGCGTCGTTGGCGCGGTCGCCGACATCCTGATTGCTTTCGCCGGAAGCCCGCACATAGGTGCCGATCCCGCCGAACCACAGGAGGTCGACCGGGGCCTTCAGGATGGCGTTCATGATCTCGACCGGCGTCGCCGTGGTCTTGGATAAGCCGATCGCGGCGGCGGCCGCTTGGGGCAGCGTGATCGATTTCTGGCTGCGCGAGACGATGACGCCGCCTTCCGACAGCTTCGACTTGTCATAGTCCTGCCAGGACGAGCGCGGCAGCGCGAACATGCGCTGGCGCTCCGCCATCGAAGCGGCCATGTCCGGATCGGGATCGATGAAGATGTCGCGATGGTCGAAGGCGGCGATCAGCCTGGTGGCCGGCGACAACAGCATGCCGTTGCCGAAAACGTCGCCCGACATGTCGCCGACGCCGACCACGCTGAAGGGCGTGGTCTGGATGTCGCGGTTGATCTCGCGGAAATGCCGCTTCACCGCTTCCCAGGCGCCCTTGGCGGTGATGCCCATCTTCTTGTGGTCGTAGCCCGCCGAGCCGCCGCTGGCGAAGGCGTCGTCCAGCCAGAAGTGGTGCTTCTCGGAAATCGCGTTGGCCGTGTCGGAGAAGGTCGCCGTGCCCTTGTCGGCGGCGACGACGAAATAGGGATCATCAGGATCGCGCCGCACCACGCCGGCCGGCGGGATGACCCCGTCGACTCCGATATTGTCGGTGATCGAAAGCAGGCTGGAGACGAAGTTCTTGTAGGCCGAGGTGCCGGCCTCGAAGATGGCGTCGCGGCTGCCGCCGGCCGGCAGGCGCTTCGGGAAGAAGCCACCCTTGGCGCCGACAGGCACGATGACCGCGTTCTTGACCTGCTGCGCCTTCACCAGCCCCAGCACCTCGGTACGGTAGTCCTGGGCGCGGTCCGACCAGCGCAGGCCGCCGCGCGCCACCGGGCCGAAGCGCAGATGCACGCCCTCGACCTCTGAGCCATAGACGAAGATCTCGCGCCATGGCCGCGGCGCCGGCAGGCCTTCGACACCTTGCGAGTCCAGCTTGATCGCCAGCGACTGCCCCTTTGCTTTCGTATCGGCTACGAAATGATTGGTGCGCAGCGAGGCTTCGATGAGGTTGAGGTAGCGGCGGATGATGGTGTCGTCATCGATATTGGGCACCTCTTCCAGCGCATCCTTGATCTTGGCCTTGAGGTGCTTGGCCGCGACCGCGCCGTCGCCTTCCGCCGTCGGCCCGAGCCGGGCGACGAAGAGCGAATGCAGGCCGCGCGCGATCTCCGGATAGCGGTTGAGCGCCGCGGCGATGAAATCCTGGCTCTGTGGAATGCCGGCCTGCTGCAGATAGCGGCCATAGGCGCGCAGGATGGTGATCTCGGCCGACCAGAGGCCGGCGGTCTGCGCCAGGACGTTATAGCCGTCATTGTCGACATCGCCGCGCCAGACGGAGAGGAAGGCGTCCTCGAACAGCGCCCCACCATCGGCGAGGTTGATTGCGGTGCCGTAGCTGTTCTCCAGCTCCATGTCGTGAATGAACACCCGATCGGCCGGATCGCCGCTGACCTCGAAGGTGCGCTCGCTGATGACGCGGAAGCCGATATTCTCCAGCACCGGCACGCGCCGCGACAGCGCCACCGGGCTGCCATGGTGGTAGATCTTCAGCGCCGCCTGGTTCGTCTTCTGCCCGGCATGGCGGTAATAGTCGATCGCGATCGGATTATCCGCGCTGATCTTGGCGATGCGCCCGGCATCGGCCAGCGCCACGGCGGCGGAGAAGGTGTCGCGATAGCTTTCGGGGAACCGCGCCGCGATCGCCTTCAGCGCCGGATCGCTGCCGGCCGCTTCCGCGGCTTCGGACAGTGCGTCCTCCCAGGTCCGCACGATGTCGCGGATCGCCGCCTCGATCGTCGACTGCTCGACCTTCGGCGTTTTGCCGCCGGAGCGGCCGATGATGAAATGCACGCGCGCCAGCCCGCCTTCCGGGAAGGCCGGGTAATAGGCCGACAGCCGGCCCTCGAACACGGTCTTGAGATAGGCGCCGATCTTCTCGCGCACGACGCTGTCATAGCGGTCGCGCGGCACGAAGACGAGGATCGAAACGAAACGATCGAACTGGTCGACGCGCACCAGCGCCCTGATCCGCGGCCGCTCGACCAGGCCGAGGATGGCGTTGGCATGCTTTCTGAGGACCGGCACCGGAACCTGGAAGAACTCATCGCGCGGATAGCTTTCCAGCACATTGATCAGCGCCTTGCCCGAATGGTCGTTCGGATTGAAACCCGACTTGGCAATGATCGTCTCGGCCTTTGAGCGCAGATAGGGGATCTTCATCACCGAGCGCGTGTACGCGGTCGAGGTGAACAGGCCGACGATGCGCAGTTCGCCCGCGAGCGCGCCTTTTGGCGTGTAGGTCTTGATGCCGACATAGTCGAGATAGATGCGGCGGTGCACCAGCGACTTGGCGTTCGCCTTGGTGACGATCAACGGCTCCGGTCCGTGCAGGAAGGCGCGGATCTCCGGCGTCGTCGTCACCGCCTCGGTGCCGCGCCGCAACACCAGCACATCGGGATCCGACAGGATGCCGAGGCCCGGCTTGTCGGCGCGCTCCAGCGTGCCGCTCTCCTCGCCGCCGACATATTTGAACTCGCGCATGCCGAGGAAGGTGAAATTGTCGTCGCGCAGCCATTCGAGGAAGGCGATCGCCTCGGCAACGCTCTTCTTGTCGAGCGGCACCGCGGAATAGCGGAACTCGGAAATCGCCTGGTCGAGGCGGGCGAGCATACGCTTCCAGTCGACGACCGCGGCCCGGACCTGGGAGAGCATCTTGCGCAGCCGCTCGGTAAGGCTCTTCGCCTCTTCGGCGGTCAGCCTTGGAATGTGGACGTGGACGACGCTCAGCCTGTCGTGCTCGTCATCCTCCTTGCCGCCATCGCCAAGCACCTCGACCACACCGTTCTTGCCGTGGCGTACGGTAACGATCGGATGGGTGACCAGCGTCGGCTCGCCGCTTGTCTCGGTGATCTCGCCGAGGATGGAATCGAACAGGAACGGCATGTTGTCGTTGACGACGGTGACGACGGTGACCGGCCGGCCGTCGCAGGCAACGCCCGAATCGGCCTCGACGGCGACGACGCTTTCGCCCTTCCTGTGCCTGGCCACCGCTTGGGCGGCGAGCGCGCCGGCGCGTTCCAGGTCGGCCGCGTCATAGGCCGCGATATCCTCGGCGGGTGCCCGCGCAAGCAGATAGTCGGCAAGCCTTGCGGGCTTCTCCTCCGCTTTCGCGGCGGCTGCCGCTTTCTTCCTCGGCTTGGATTTCACGCTGGCCATGACGCTTATTCCTCCCGTCTTATGCTTTTGCGGCTATCGTAGCAGATGACCGCCGTTTCGCGACAAAGGTTTGACGACGCATTAAAAAATTCGAACCGACGCCGTTGGCTTGCAAGGAGAAACCATATGACCGGCAAAATAACCGCGCTCGACCTCGTCCAGGCGGAGCTCAGCGAGGCGACGAAAGCCTATTTCGCCAAGTGCGAAGAGAAGCTCGGTCTCGTGCCCAACGTGCTGCTCGCCTACGCCTTCGACGAGAAGAAACTGCGTGCCTTCACCGACATGTACAACGATCTGATGCTGGGCGATTCGGGCCTGTCCAAGCTGGAGCGCGAGATGATCGCGGTCGCCGTCTCCTCGATCAACCATTGCTATTATTGCCTGACCGCGCATGGCGCGGCGGTGCGTCAGCTGTCGGGCGAGCCGGCGCTGGGCGAGATGATGGTGATGAATTTCCGCGCCGCCGACTTGTCGGACCGCCAGCGCGCCATGCTCGAATTCGCGGTCAAGCTGACGGAAGAGCCGGCCAGGATCGTGGAAGCCGACCGCGCCACCTTGCGCCAGGCCGGCTTTTCGGACCGCGATATCTGGGACATCGCCGCGACCGCCGCCTTCTTCAACATGTCCAATCGCGTGGCCGCCGCCGTCGACATGCGGCCCAACGCGGAATACCACGCCATGGCAAGGTGACGGCCACGATTATATTAGCGAGTTCGAATTTTTCGTTGCCGACCCCGCCTTTTGGTCCGATGATCAACGATTGCGGCGCGGCCGCATGCCGGTTCGACGCTGCCGACAAGGGAGAGAGAACATGGCGAAATTTCTCTATGTCTATCATGGCTCCGGCAAGATGCCGACCGATGAGGCCGAACGGAAAGCGGCTATGGATGCCTGGACCGGCTGGTACGGCAAGCTCGGCTCGGCCGTGGTCGATGGCGGCAATCCGGTCGGTATGTCGAAGACTGTGCTGCCGAGCGGCAAGGTCGAGAACAATGGCGGCAGCAATCCGACAGCCGGCTACACCGTCGTCGAAGCCAGGGACATCGACGACGCCGTCGCCAAGGCCAAGGACTGCCCGATCCTGATGGACCCCGCCTTCAGCGTCGAGATCGCGCCGATCATCGAAATGATGTGAGGTAAGAGGTTCAGGCCGCCCGCGCGCGGGCACCCTGACCTGAACATCAACTACCGAGCGGCGATCGCCGCCGCGGCGCCCGCCATCGTCGTGGCGCTGACGCGGTTGGCGATCTTCATGGCGCGCTTGCTCTTCAAGAGCCGGCGCGCCTGGGAAGCGGCCAGCACCCAGGCAAGATCGATGACCACCAGCACGATCGCCATCGTGAGCGTCAGTTCGACCCAGCCGAACACACTGACCGAGGCAAGATCGATGATGGTCGGCAGCAGCGCCAGGTAGAACATCATGATCTTCGGGTTGCCTAATGTCACCGCCATGCCGGCAAAGAATAGCTTCACGGGCGAATCTTCGCGCGGCATCTCGCCTTCCTTGGCCTCGACCGGCGCCGTCCACATTTTGAACGCCAGATAGGTGAGATAGGCAACGCCGACCCATTTCACGACGACGAAGGCGTAGTGAAAGGTCTGCGCCACGACGGCCAGCCCGAATACCGCCAGCGACAGCCAGATCGCCTCGCCGATCCACATCGCCAGCAGGAACGGGAAGACGTCGCGAAACCCCTTTGAGATCACCCGTGCCACGAGTGCGGCGATCGACGGCCCGGGCGAGCCGGCGGCGACGAACAAAGCGGCGGCGAAGATCAGCAGCGAGGCGAGATGCATGGGGGCGTTTCCTACGGGATAGAAAGAAACGATAGCCGATCGGAGTAGATTTGGCACGCCCAGCAAGGCGCGATCATCGATCAAGGCGACAATAACTGCCAACGCCGGCGCCGCCCCTCATCCGCCCTTGTCCCCGTAAACGGGGCGAAGGACACTCTCATGGCTGCTTTCGCCAATCGCCACCGTTGCAAGAAAGCGCCGGCGTCGCGGCCAGCCTTCTTCTCCCCGTTCACGGGGAGAAGGTGCCGGCAGGCGGATGAGGGGCAGCGCCAACGCCGACAATTGCTGCTCTTGCCGTTCCCTTGAGCCTTGGCTAGAAGATCCGCCCGACATCTATTTTCGAGCATCGCTTTGCCTCAGTAACCGCCGGTCTCGCCAACTCCTCCGAATGCATCGCAGGCGCAGCTTTAGCGGCCCTGCATCTATTCACGTGTTCTTCAGGCGGCGGTTCGAGACCGGTTTGGCATTGCTGAGCCGCCGCGCGTAATCCGCGCCGACGCCTGACTTCCGAACAGAACAGTCTTCGCCACGCCGTGCCCATGAAGGGCATCTCGGACATTGCCGGCCTGACGGACTTCCCGGCGGGAAGGGCCTACCGGCATGTCTTCTACCTTGCGTGTCCGCTGGACGATCGCACCCGCAATCGCGCCACGACCTCTGATCAACTGCAACCGTTGCGGCGACATCAAACCCTATCGATGCAGCGAAAAATTCCGCGTCAATGCCAATGGCAAGCGCATCGACGTCTGGTTGATCTATCGCTGCGTGAGCTGCGACAACTCCTGGAATTTCACCATCCTGGAACGGCGAAACCGCCGCGATATCGAGCCGGCGCTGCTGACGGCGCTTGAAAGCAACGATCCGGCGCTTGCTCGCTGCTTTGCCTTCGATGCCGCCGCGTTGCGCAACCGGGCCGGGCGGGTCGAGGAATCTCCTGATGTCACGGTCCGAAAGAGGCTGATGGACGGAGAGCCGGGACACGCCGACGCGCTCGCGCTCGAGCTTCGGCTGGAGGGGACGACGCCTTTGCGGCTGGACCGCCTGCTTGCCGGCGAGCTGGGCCTTTCGCGGTCAAGGCTCCAGACCCTGGACGACCGAGGGCTACTGACCATCGAACCGGATGGCGCGAAAGCCTTGCGCAAGCCGGTTCGCGACGGCCTGGCGGTGCGCATCGATCTGGCCGAGGAGGCGGATTGCCCCGCTATCCTGTCGGCAGCGTGCCGCTAGATCGTGATGGCGTTTCGTTGAATCGCCATCACGATCCAGCTCTTTGTTGGAGCATGATCTTTGTCCGAAAACCGGTTCCCAAGTTTCGCCGACGCGGACCTTCGGTTCGGGATCATGCTCTGAAACGAAAAGAGGGAGCCGATGCTCCCTCTTTTGAACCCTTGGCTGAAAAGCTTACGCCGCGCCCATGACCTTGGCGGCCTTCTCGAAACGCTTGCGCTCGTTCGGGTCGAGATAGAGCTTGCGGAGCCGAATGGTCTTGGGCGTCACCTCGACCAGCTCGTCGTCCTGGATCCAGGCCAGCGCCCGCTCCAGCGTCATGCGGATCGGCGGCGTCAGCTTCACCGCCTCGTCCTTGCCGGCGGCGCGGATGTTGGTGAGCTTCTTGCCCTTGAGCACATTCACTTCGAGGTCGTTGTCGCGGCTATGGATGCCGATGATCATGCCCTGATACACCTTGACGCCCGGATCGATGATCATCGGGCCGCGGTCTTCCAGGTTCCACATGGCGTAGGCCACCGACTCGCCCTGCTCGTTGGAGATCAAGACGCCATTGGTGCGGCCGGGCAACTCGCCTTTGTAAGGCTCATAGGCGAAGAACAGCCGGTTCATCACTGCGGTGCCGCGCGTGTCGGTCAAAAGCTCCGACTGGTAGCCGATCAGGCCGCGCGTCGGCGCATGGAAGACGAGGCGCTGGCGATTGCCGCCGGACGGACGCAGCTCGACCATCTCGGCCTTGCGCTCCGACATTTTCTGCACGACGACGCCGGCATGCTCCTCGTCGACGTCGATGACGACTTCCTCCACCGGCTCGAGCAGCTGGCCGTCATCGCCCTTCTGCATGACGACGCGCGGACGCGACACGGCAAGCTCGAAACCCTCGCGGCGCATCGTCTCGATCAGCACCGCAAGCTGCAATTCGCCGCGGCCGGAGACGAAGAAGGAGTCCTTTTCGGCCGATTCCTCGATCTTCAGCGCGACATTGCCTTCGGCCTCGCGCAGCAGGCGATCGCGGATGACGCGGCTGGTCACCTTGTCGCCCTCGGTGCCGGCAAGCGGGCTGTCATTGACGAGGAAGGACATGGTGACCGTCGGCGGGTCGATCGGCTGCGCGTGCAGCGGCTCGTTCACCGCCGGGTCGCAGAACGTGTCGGCGACCGTGCCCTTCGACAGGCCGGCGATCGCCACGATGTCGCCCGCCTGGGCCTCGTCGATCGGCTGGCGCTCGAGGCCGCGGAAAGCGAGGATTTTGGAGACGCGGCCGGTCTCGATCTGGGTGCCGTCATGGTGCAGCACCTTGACCGCCTGATTGGCCTTCAGCGTGCCGGACTCGATGCGGCCGGTGATGATGCGGCCGAGGAACGGATTGGCTTCCAGGATGGTGCCGATCATGCGGAACGGGCCGGGATGCACCGTCGGCGCCGGCACATGCTTGACGACGAGGTCGAACAGCGGCGCCAGGCCCTGGTCCTTCGGACCTTCGGGATTCTCGGAAACCCAGCCGTCGCGGCCCGAGCCGTAGAGGATCGGGAAGTCGAGCTGCTCGTCGGTGGCGTCAAGCGCGGCGAAGAGGTCGAACACCTCGTTGACCACCTCGACATGGCGGGCGTCCGGACGGTCGATCTTGTTGATGACGACGATGGGCCGCAAGCCCACCTTCAGCGCCTTGCCGACGACGAACTTGGTCTGCGGCATCGGGCCTTCGGCGGCATCGACGAGCACGATCGCCGAATCCACCATCGACAGGATGCGCTCGACCTCGCCGCCGAAATCGGCGTGTCCGGGGGTGTCGACGATGTTGATGCGGGTGCCGTGCCAGTCGACCGAGGTCGCCTTGGCCAGGATGGTGATGCCGCGCTCTTTTTCGAGGTCGTTGGAATCCATGGCGCGTTCGGCCACGCGCTGGTTGTCGCGGAAGGCGCCGGACTGTTTCAGAAGCTGGTCGACCAGCGTGGTTTTGCCATGGTCGACGTGCGCGATGATCGCGATATTGCGGAGGTTCATTTTTCTGGTCTCGGGAACGTTGCAGGCAGCAGGCTTAAAAAGCGCCGCCTTTTTCGGTTGCGCGGCTCATACAAGGTTTTTCGCAATTGCGAAAGGGGAGGCCCGACCCCAAATAAATGGTCACTGATTCTTAAACGTCTTGGTGTGAAATGATTCTGTTAACCAAGGCGGAACCTTTGAGGGGCCGGGCGATTTGATGTTTATGACCGATCAGATGTCCAGATTGCGTCCGGTTTTCGCGTGGGCGGCGCTTGGACTGCTCGTCGCGGCGGGCGCCGCGCAGTCGGCGGCCGCGCTCAGGCAAGCCGATCCGATCTCGCCGCCCGATGCCCAAACGGCGCAGCAGATGTTCGCCGATGCCCCCGATGGCGTCGACCCGATCGTCACCGGCCCGGTCAGCGCTGCCTTCAAGCAGCGCCAGAAGGATGCCAACTGCGACGCTGCGGTTTGGCCGAACATTCCCCGGGCTTGCTATCCGGACTGACGCCCTTCATCGCATTCCGAATTAAGATCGCCACGGCGCTTGACGCCACGGGATGTATCGACGCGGGCCGGCGGCCCAGGGTGCGTTGAGATTCAGGTCAGGCCGAGCCGAGAACGCTGGTTGCCGAGAACCGGAGCGGAGCGTACTCGAAGTACGTGAGCACCGGAAGCGCAGGAAACCAGCGTTCGGAGGCCGGCGTCACCTGAATATTAACGCAGCCTAAGCCGATCGCACCGGATCCAGCGTCACCTTGTAAAGCTCATTATCGTCGCGATCCATCAGCCGCACCGTCAGCTGTTCCGTGGCACCCGAAATATCGACCAGCCCGAAAAACTGCAGGCCTGCCGACGGCGGCAGGTTCTGGCCCTGCTCGGCGGTCGGCGCCTTGATGAACTTCAGCTCCGGCCCGAAGGTCATGTCGAGGTCGTTCGGGCCGAACGTGCCGGCATGGATCGGGCCGGAGACGAATTCCCAGAACGGGTTGAAATCCTGGAACTGCGCCTTGTCGGGGTTGTAGTAATGCGCCGCCGTGTAGTGCACGTCGGCGGTGAGCCACACCGTGTTGGTGATGCCGGCAGTCTTGATGAAGCGCAGCACATCGGCGAATTCGAGCTCGCGCCCCTTCGGCTTGCCGTTGTCGTTGTTGCTGACGGCCTCGAAGCCGACCTTCTTCGCCGCATCGTCCCATACGACGAGGCTGAGCGGCATGTCGGCGGCGATGATCTTCCAGGTCGCCTTGGAGTTCGCCAGCTCCCGCTTCAGCCACTTCGACTGCTCTTCGCCGATCATGCGCGACCTCGGCGTCAGCGTTTCATCCAGGTTGGCGCCGTTCGGGCCGCGATAGGAGCGCATGTCGAGGAAGAACACGTCGAGCAGCGGCCCATGCGAGATCTTGCGGTAGACACGGCCCGGCTCCGACGGCTCGTAGCGGATGGTGGTCATCTCATGGAAGGCGCGCGCGGCCCTGGCCGCCAGCACATGGATGGACTTTTCCTTGTAGCGGTCGTCCTTGCTGAGGTCCTTCGAGTCCGACCAGTTGTTCAGCACCTCGTGGTCGTCCCACTGGTAGAAGGTCGGGCAGATGGCGGAGAGGGCAAGCACATGCTTGTCCATCATGTTGTATTTCCACTGGTCGCGATACTCGTCCAGAGTCTCGGCGACCTTGCGCTTGCCGTCGAGCATGACGACGTTCTTCCACTTGCCGCCGCCAGGCAGGTCGACCTCGTCCTTCAAGGCGCCGTCAGCATAGATCGTGTCGCCGGAATGCAGGAAGAAGTCCGGCGTGTGCTTGGCGATGGTCGAATAGGTCTTCATGCCGGTCTCGTCGATGCCCCAGCCCTGGCCGGCGGTGTCGCCCGACCAGGCGAAGCGCACGTCGCGCTTCGACGACGGCGCGGTGCGGAAACGCCCGACGATCGGCTCGGAGACGGCATTGATGTCGGAAAGATCGGCCGCGACCATGCGGTAGAAGATGTCCTGGTCGGAGGCGAGATCGGTGAGCAGCCGCTTCGCCGTGTAGTCGCTGGCCGGCGAGGTATCGAGCGCAGCCAGCCTTGTGGCGTTTGCAAAACTTTCGGTGGTCGACACTTCATACATCACGCGCGCCGGCCGGTCGGTACGCGTCCACACCATGCCGGAGGTGGCGTCGACATCCCCGGACTGCACGCCATGGGTGAAGGCCGGCCGCTGGCTGGCGCGGGAATAATAGGGCAGCGCCAGACCGGAGGCGCCGACAAGGCCGAAGGCGCTGGCCGAGGTGACGAAAGCGCGGCGGGTGAAGGAAAGCTTGTTCATGGCTGTCTCCGGATGGCATTGAACGGGACCGCCAAGCTCTCGCCTCAATGTTTCAGGCGTGTCTCGGAACCATGAAGTTTTGATAACAGGTGCACAGCGGAACTGCTGATCTCCCCCCTTGTGGGGGAGATTGGCAGCTCAGACCATCTGCGGCTCCGGCTCGAACGCCGGCTTGGTCGTGTTGATCAACAGCGAAATACAGGCCGCCGCGATGCCCGTCATGCCGGCGATGAGGAAGGCGAGCTCATAATTGCCCTGCAGCTCGCGCATCGTTCCGCCAAAGGCAGCGGCCGCCGCGGCGCCTACCTGGTGGCCGGCGACGATCCAGCCGAACACGATCGGCCCGCTGCGGTCACCGAAGGCCTCGTTGGCAAGCCTGAGCGTCGGCGGCACGGTGGCGATCCAGTCCAGTCCGTAGAGCACGGCAAAGATGATCAGGCTGATTCCCGAAAAGCCGGAATAGGGCAGGTAGATCAGCGACAGGCCACGGATGGCATAGTAGACGCCGAGCAGCTTGCGCGGATCGAAGCGGTCGGTGAGCCAGCCGGACAACGTCGTGCCGATCAGGTCGAAGATGCCCATCAGCGACAGCAGACCGGCCGCCTGGACTTCGGGAATGCCCATGTCGCCGCAAAACGCGATGAGATGCGTGCCGACGAGACCGTTGGTGGTGAAGCCGCAGATGAAGAAAGTGGCGAACAGGTACCAGAACACCCTGGTGCCGGCGGCGCGGCGCAGCGTGGAGAGCGTATGCGCCAGGAAATTGCCCTGCGATGCCGGCGACACCGGCGGCACGTCGTCGGCATCGGCGCCGTAGCGCACCTGGCCGATCGAGGCCGGACGCTCCGGCACCATCAAATACACCAGCGGGATCAACGCGGCGGTGGCGATCGCGATAGCGATGGCGACAGGCTTCCAGCCGCCCGCTTGAGCGAGCGAAGCGAGCAGCGGTAGGAACACCAGCAGACCGGTTGCGCTGGAGGCCGACATCAGCCCCATCACGAGCCCGCGATTGGTCTTGAACCAGCGGTTGACGATGGTCGCGCCGAGCACGGTTGCGACGGCGCCCGAGCCAATGCCGGAAAACACACCCCACGTGATCAGCAGATGCCACGGCTTGGTCATCAGCAGGCTGAGCGCGGTCGAACCCGACATCACCAGCAGTGACGCAAGCAAGGTGCGGCGCAGACCGATCCGCTCCATCAGCGCTGCGGCAAACGGGCCCGTCAGGCCATACAGGAAGATACCGATCGCGGCAGCGAGCGAGACGACGTCGCGACGCCAGCCGAAGCTCTCTTCCAGCGGCAGCATCATGACGGAGGGCGCGGAGCGCAGCCCGGCGGCGATCAGCAGGCAGAGAAAAATGACGGCGACGACGACGAAGGCGTAGCGCTGGCCAAACGGACGGGATTGAGCTATCATGTTACTGACCGGTACGTTGCAATGGGATCGCGCCATACATACGTACCGGTCAGTAACATTGTCAAGCGAGTTGTTTGCATGCCGTCGGACAAAAAAATTGAAACGTCGATCAGCGAGACCCCGGCTCCAAGGGCGGCGGACAAGATCCTCGACGTGGCGCGCGACCTTTTTTATCGCGAGGGCATCAGGGCGATCGGCGTCGACGAGATCGTCAGGCGCGCCGGCGTCACCAAGCCCAGCCTCTACCGCAGCTTCCCGTCCAAGGATGAGCTCGCCGCCTCCTATCTGCGCAAATACGACCTGGAATTCTGGGAACGCTTCGACGAGGCTGTCGACGCGCATCCGGGCAATCCGCGCGCGCAGATCGTCGCCTTCCTGACCCGTGTCGGCAAACGCACGCAGAAGCCGGATTACCGCGGTTGCGGCATGACCAACGCCGCTGTGGAATATCCCGAGCGCGGGCATCCCGCGCGCATCGTCAGCGAGAACAACAAGCAGGAATTGCGCCGGCGCCTGCGCGCCATGGCCGCCGCGATGGGCGCCAGCGATTCCGACACGCTGGGCGACGGCCTGCTGCTCCTCATCGAGGGCGCCTATATCAGCGGCCAGCTTTTCGGCCGTGGCGGACCGGCGGCGGCGGTCGCCCGCAACGCCGACCTCTTGATCGAAGCCAGCTTGAAGAAATAGCGAGCGGCGTTACGCTTCCGGCAACTCGAAACGGAGTTGCCCGCGATGCGTGCCCTTCTGATCCCGTTTGCCCTCGCCGGTTTCTGCCAGGCGGCCCAGGCCGGCGAAATCTCCAGCGCCTACACCGATCTCGACTCGAAGAAGGACTGCGTGACCTATGCGCAGGCCGCGGAAGGCGACGGCGACTGGGCGGACCTCGTCTGCTCCGGCTATCGCGGCTACCCGGTGCTTATCGGCTACGACGACGCTCGCGAATCCGTCTATTACGGCTTTCCGTCGGACGACATGACCGCGATCTGGGAGAGCTTCACCGCCTTCAACGGATCCGGCCCGAAAGTGGAATGGCGCATCGAGACCAATGGCGACATCGCAATCCCCTTCGCCGCCATCCATCGCCGCTCCGTCAGCAATCCCGAGGACGACAAGAAATCGACCGATGTGCTGGTTGTCGCCAAGGTCGCGCAACCGGAAGAGCATCAGGGCTGCACCGTCGGCCTGGTTTTGGCCACCGGCAACCCACAGGCCAACGATCAGGCGCGCAAGCTGGCAGATGAGAAAGCCAAGACCTTCGTCTGCGGCAAGGACAAGCGCGAAGTGATCGGCGACGTGCCTCCCTTCGGCCGGGTGGATAACTGACAGGCGGCCAATCATTGGGCCAACACCGGATTGGGTTCCCATTCGCCGGCGTGGCTAGTAAACCCTTGCGCGGTCGCAGGTTTTCGGGAGGTCCGCTTGTCCAGTTCTGTCAGCGTCGCGAACGACAACGGCGTGGCGGTGGTCACCATCGACAACCCGCCAGTCAACGCGCTGAGCTTTCATGTCCGCAAGCCGCTTTACGAGGCGCTCACCGCTTTGCGCGACGATCCCGCCGCCAGAGCGATCGTTATCGCCTGCGCCGGGCGGACTTTCGTGGCCGGCGCCGACATCACCGAATTCGGCAAGCCTGTAGAGCAGCCGGAACTGCGAGCCATTATCGCTTTGCTTGAAACCATCGCCAAGCCGACGGTCGCCGCCATTCACGGCACGGCGCTGGGTGGTGGGCTGGAGCTGGCATTGGGCTGCCATTTTCGCGTCGCGGAAAAGAGCGCCAAGCTCGGCCTGCCGGAAGTTAAGCTCGGCCTCTTGCCGGGCGGCGGTGGCACGGTGCGCTTGCCACGCTTGGTCAGCGCCGCGAAGGCGCTCGCCATGATCGTTTCCGGCACGCCGATCTCGGCCGGCGAGGCGAAGGCGGCCGGTCTTGTCGACGATGTTGTCGACAGTGACCTCTTAGTGGAGGCAGTTCGTTTCGCCAGCGAAATGGCCGACCGAGGCGGGCCGTTCGTGCCGGTGCGCGACCGCAATGACCGCCTTGCCGGAACGGATCTCGCCGCCTTCGACGCCCAGGCGGCCGATCTGGCCAAAAAGGTGCGCGGACTGGAAGCGCCGCTTGCCTGCGCCGAAGCCGTGCGCAACGCTATCACCTTGCCCTTCGACGAGGCGCTGGCCGCCGAGCGGCAGCTTTTCCTGAAACTCGTTTCGGGCGACCAGTCGCGGGCGCAGCGGCATCTGTTCTTCGCCGAGCGCGAGGCGGCAAAAATTCCTGGCAAGGACCTGCAGAAGCGCCAAATCGCCCGGGTCGGCATCATCGGCGCCGGCACGATGGGTGGCGGCATCGCCATGGCCTTCGCCAATGGCGGCCTTCCGGTGACGTTGCTCGAGACCAGCGAGGAAGCGCTGCGGCGCGGGCTGGCGACAATCGAAAAGAACTATGCGGTCTCCGTTAGCCGCGGTTCGTTGACGGAGGAGGCCAGGCGGAAGCGCCTCGAACTGTTCAAGGGCAGCACCGACTATGCCGACCTTGCCGGTTGCGACCTTATCATCGAGGCCGTGTTCGAGGATATGGCGGTGAAGAAGGACGTCTTCGGTAGGCTCGACGCAGTCGCCAGGCCCGGCGCCATCCTCGCCACCAACACCTCCTATCTCGACGTGAACGAAATCGCCGCCTCGACCTCGCGGCCGCAAGACGTGCTCGGCATGCATTTCTTTTCGCCGGCAAACGTCATGAAGCTCCTGGAAATCGTGCGCGCCGAAAAGACCGCGCCGGAGGTGCTGGCGACGGTCACCGATCTCGCCCGGCGCATCGGCAAGGTGGCGGTCGTCGTCGGCGTCTGCCACGGTTTTGTTGGCAACCGGATGCTCTCCGCGCGGGGCGCCGAAAACGAGGCGCTCTTGCTTGAAGGTGCCACTCCTGCCCAGGTCGACAAGGCGTTTACCGATTTCGGCTGGCCGATGGGACCGTTCCAGATGGGCGACCTCGCCGGCCTCGACATCGGCTGGCGCAACCGCAAGGCGCGCGGCCAGACAGCCCTGATCGCCGACAAACTGTGCGAACAGGGTCATTTCGGCCAGAAGACCGGAAGTGGGTGGTACCGCTATGAGAGCGGCGCGAGAGAGCCGATCGCCGACCCGGAAGTCGAGGCGCTGATCCGCGCTAAGGCGGCGGAACTCGGAATCGCCCGGCGTGAGATCGGCGCGGAGGAAATCATCGAGCGCACGCTCTATCCGTTGGTCAACGAAGGCGCGAAGATCCTCGCTGAGGGCATCGCCGCGCGGGCTTCCGACATCGATGTCGTCTGGGTCAACGGCTACGGCTTTCCCATCGGCAAGGGCGGACCGATGTTCTGGGCCGGGCTTGCGGGCGCGGGCAAGATCGTCGAGCGGCTGGAGTATTGGCACCGGCGGACCGGACGGGCGATTTTCGAGCCGGCGCCGGCGTTGAGGCGGTTTGCGGAGACTGGAGCTTGGGAAGGCGCGGGCGGTGCCCCGTAACTTCGTCATTCCAGGGCGAAGCGAAGCGTAGACCCTGGAATCCATGCCGTAACTTCAAGCGAAGAATGCCACGGTGCAGAACAGGCATTGGCGCAGCCGTTGCTGGTTCTGCACCGTTGAGGAGCGTCGAGGTCACGGCATGGATCCTCGGGTCTGCGCGCGTCGCTTCGCTCCTTGCTCCGCCCGTGGATGACGAACACGGTAGCGACAAGCCAAATTTGACCATGTGGACAAAACTCAGACGCCGTTCCATAGTCCTCAGCGTCTGACATTTTTGGAACGGCCGGCTCGACACGGCTGTCGAACAGAGGGGCACTTCAATGGAAAACGACCGTAGCAAAACGCAACGCGCCGGCCTGTCGCGGCGCAACCTGCTGGAGCTTGGCGCGCTCGGCCTCGCGGCCACCGTGCTGCCCGGCGCGGCCTTCGCCAAGGACAAGAAGCTGAAGGTGGCGGCGATCTTCGCCACGCCGATCGAGGAGCCGTGGGACAACCAGATCCATGTCGCGCTGCAGAAAGCCGAGAAGGAACTGGGCATCGAATACAAATGGTCGGAAAAGGTGCAGACCGCCGACTTCAGCCGCGTCATGCGCGAATATGCGCAAGGCGGCTACCAGCTGGTGCTGGGCGACGCCTTCGCCGCCGAGCGCGAATCGCGAAAGACCGCCAAGCAGTTCCCCAAGACGGCCTTCCTGTTCGGCTCCGGCGCTGGCCCGGCCGAGCCGAATTTCGGCGTCTTCGACAACTGGATCCATGAACCGGCCTATCTCTCCGGCATGATCGCCGGAAAGATGTCGAAATCGGGCACGGTCGGCGCGGTCGCGGCGATGGGCATTCCGGAAGTGAACCGGTTGGTCAACGCCTTCTTTGCCGGCGCCAAGGAGGTCAATCCGAACGTCAAGAAGAAGGTCGCCTTCATTGGCTCCTTCTTCGATCCGCCCAAGGCCAAGGAAGCCGCGGTGGCGCAGATCGATGCCGGCGTCGACGTCATCTATGCCGAGCGCTTCGGCGTCATCGAGGCGGCGGTCGAGAAGAAGATCCTTGCCATCTCCAACATGTCAGACCAGGCGAGCCTCGGCCCGGATACGGTCATCACCGGCCCGGTCTGGGACATGTATCCGACGGTCGAGCAGGCGATCAAGCTGGTCAAGGCCGGCGTCTTCACCGCGCAGGACTATGGCGACTTCTCGCGCATGGCCAAGGGCGGCTCGTATCTCGCGCCCTACCACAAGTTCGACAAGACGCTGCCTGCGGAAGTCAAGGACTTGGTCGAGAAGAAGAAGGCCGAGATCCTCGAAGGCAATTTCCGCGTCGACGTCGACGAGAACACGCCGGTTTCGGATTGATGCATTGTTGAGGGGTGGCGCGAGGCCCCCCCTCTCTGTCCTGCCGGACATCTCCCCCTCAAGGGGGGAGATTGGCAGTTCCGTTGACGGCGCTCGATCTTTCAACGCTCGATCTTTTCAACGTTGGAAGGTGGCGAAGGGCGGCGTGACATCTGATCTCCCCCCTTGAGGGGGGGATGGCCGGCAGGCCAGAGAGGGGGGCCTCGCGCTGCCCTCGGCGGTTAGCCGGATCACAAATCCAGGGAGCACCCTTGTCCGCCCCACTCATCGAAATGCGCGGCATCACCAAGAGCTTCGGCGCCGTCAAGGCGAATGAGGCCGTCGACCTCAGCGTGGCGCCCGGCGAGATCCTCGGCCTGCTGGGCGAGAATGGTGCCGGCAAGACGACGCTGATGAATGTGCTGTTCGGCGCCTATGCGCCGGATGCCGGCGACATCCTGGTCGAAGGCAGGCCGGTCGCCATCCACAATTCCGCCGATGCATTGGCCGCCGGCATCGGCATGGTGCACCAGCATTTTCACCTCGCCCCGCGCCTCACGGTGCTGGAAAACCTGCTGATCGGCATTCCCGGCAAGTCCGGCCGCATCGACCGCGCGCGCGGGCTTGCCCGGCTCACCGAGATCAGCCGGCAGTATGGGCTGAGCCTCGACCCGAACCTGCCGGTGTCGGCTCTGTCGGTCGGCGAGCAGCAGCGGCTGGAGATCATCAAGGCGCTGTTTCGCGGCGCGAAGCTTCTGCTCCTCGACGAGCCGACGGCAGTGCTGGCGCCAAGCGAAGTAGACGGCCTGTTCGCCGCCCTGCGCTCGATGGCGGCGCAAGGGCTAGGCATCATCTTCATCTCACACAAGCTCAACGAGGTCAGGGCGCTCACCCATCGCTGCGTCGTGCTGCGCCACGGCAAGGTCGCCGGCCGCGTCGACCACCCGGCAAGCACCACATCGGCGGAAATGGCGAAGCTGATGTGCGGCCACGAAATCGTGCCGCCGGTCAGGGAGGCTTCGACGCCAGGCGCTTCGGTGCTGACGCTGGATGGCATATCCACTTCGGGTCACGCCGGCACCCCGTTGCGCGATGTCTCGCTTTTCGTCCGCGCGGGCGAGATTCTCGGCATCGCCGGCGTCTCCGGCAACGGCCAGCGGGCGCTGGCCGACGTCATTTCCGGCATGCTGCAACCCAGGGCCGGCACCATGACGATAGCCGGCAAAACAGTCACGCAATTCTCGCCGCGCGAGCTGCAGGCGCTTGGCCTCGGCCGCATTCCGGAAGACCGGATGACGACCGGCCTGGTGACCGACCTGCCTTTGGCCGATTCCATGGTGCTGCCGCGCATCGGCACCGAGGCCTTCAGCCGCAACGGGTTGCTCCACTCGGCAGCGATCCGCGCCTTCGCCGAAGCGCAGATCAAGGCTTACGACATACGCTGTCCTGGCCCGATGGTCCGCGCCGGCGCGCTGTCCGGCGGCAATCTGCAGAAGGCGCTTTTGGCGCGGGAACTCGCCTTCGACCCAAAAGTGCTGATCGTCTCGCAGCCGACGCGCGGCCTCGACATCGGCGCCGCCCGCTTCATCCACGAGAAATTCCTCGCCATGCGGGCGAAAGGCTGCGGCATCATTGTCGTCGGTGAGGATCTCGAGGAATTGCTGATGCTCTCGGACCGCATCGCGGTGATGTATGAGGGCCGCATCGCCGGCACGCTTCCCAGCGCGGACGCCACCGTCGCAAGGCTCGGCCTGATGATGACCGGCGCAGGACACCGCGAGGAGGCGGCCTGATGTTTCGCCTCGAAGCCCGCACGTCGACACCGGCCTGGTTCAACCTGGCCCTCCCGCTCATCGCCATCGGCGTCACGCTGGTGCTCTGCAGTGGGCTCATTGCCGTGGCCGGCGCCGGCGTGAACGAGGCCTATGGCGTGATGCTGTCGGCCTCGCTCGGCGACAGCTACGCCATCACCGAGACGCTGGTGCGCGCGGCACCCATGATCTTCACCGGTCTTGCCGTGGCGATCGCCTTCCGCGCCAAATTCTGGAACATCGGCGCCGAAGGCCAGTTGCTCGCCGGCGCGGTGGCGAGCTGCTTCGTCGGCGCGATCCCCATGCCGGGCTATCTCGCCATGCTTCTGATGGGGCTGGCGGGCGCCGCCGCCGGCGCGCTCGTCGCGCTGGTGCCGGCGACATTGCGCGTCAAGTTCAAGGTCGACGACGTAGTCAGCTCGCTGCTGCTCAACTCGGTCATCTATTACGCGCTGATGGCGCTGATCGAAGGGCCGTGGAAGGACACCTTTTCCGGCTACCCGATCTCGCCGCCGATCGAGGATTCCGCCAACTTCCCGGTGCTGATCGAAGGCACCCGCCTCCATCTCGGCGTCGTCGTGGCGCTGATCGCAGCACCCCTTTGCTGGTTCCTGATCGCGCGCACCACGCTCGGCTTCCGCATCCGCGTCACCGGGGAAAATCCGGAAGCCGCCCGCTATGGCGGCATCAACGTGCAGCGCGTGCTGCTCTCGACAGCCCTGCTCTCCGGCGCGCTGGCGGGCTTGGCCGGCGTCGGCGAGGTCGGCGGCGTGCACTTCCAGGTGATGAGCGACATCTCGCCGGGTTATGGCTATTCCGGCATCGTCGTCGCGATGCTCGCCAGGCTCAACCCGCTCGGCGTGGTGCCGGCGGCGATCTTCCTCGCCGCCGTCATGACCGGCGCCGAGGCGATGTCGCGCGCGACCGGCGTGCCGGCTTTCCTCAGCGACGTCATCCAGGGCACGGCGCTGCTTGCCATGCTGGTGGCGCTGCTCTTCACCGCCTATCGCATCCGCCGCGTGGGAGCGCAGACATGAGCGCGGTGTTCGAGCAGATCTTCCAGGTCGGCTTCCTCGCCGCCATCATCCGCATTGCCACGCCTCTGGCCTTCGCGACGCTCGGCGAAATGTTTTCCGAGCGCGCCGGCGTGCTCAATCTCGGCATCGAGGGCATCATGCTGCTCTGTGCCATGGCCGGCTTCACCGCCGCCAGCCTGAGCGGCAGCCTGTGGCTTGGCGTGCTGGTGGCCGTGCTCACCGGCGCGCTGATGGGCGCGCTGCATGCGCTGTTCACGGTCGCGCTGGGGCTCAGCCAGCATGTCTGCGGCATCGGCGTGACCTTGTTTTCCTCCGGCCTTGCCTATTTCCTCTACCGGCTGATCTTCGGCCAGCAATCGGTGCCGCCCAGCATCGACGGCTTCAAGCCCATGCCCATCCCGCTGCTCTCGGACATCCCGATCCTGGGGCCGGCCGTGTTCAACCAGTTCACGCTGGTCTATATGGCGATCATCGCCGTCCCGCTCGCCGCCTTCGTGCTCTACCGCACGCCATGGGGGCTGTCGGTGCGCATGGTCGGAGAAAACCCGCGCGCGGCGGATTCCGCCGGCGTCAGCGTGATTGCCACGCGCTTCCAGGCGGTGATCCTGGGCGGCGCGCTGATGGGTCTTGCCGGCGCTTTCCTCACCATGGCGCAATTCAACGCCTTCACCTTCGGCGTTGTCTCGGGCCGTGGCTGGGTGGCGATCGCGCTGGTCGTGTTCGGACGCTGGGACCCCTGGCGCTCGGCGGGTGCCGCGCTGCTCTTCGCCTTCGTCGACGCGCTGCAGCTCCGGATGCAGGCGAGCGGCCTCGGCCACATCCCTTACGAAACCTTCCTGATGCTGCCCTTCATCTTCACCATCGTCGCCATGGCCTTCATGTCGCGCAATGCGGTGGCGCCCTCGGCGCTACTGAAACCGTTCAGAAGGGAAGAGCGGTAGGCTCGGATTTCCTCGCCCCCGCAAAGCGGGGGAGAGGTGGCCGCGAAGCGGCCGGAGAGGGCGCTGCGCCGACGGTCGAATGGTTGCTCTTTCTGCGCCGCGTTTGCGCCAAATTCTCAGCCGGTTCTGGCTTCACGCAGGGCGTCCCCTCTCCGTCTCGGCTTCGCCGAGCCACCTCTCCCCACTTTCGTGGGGCGAGGAAAAGCCTCAAATCGCCGTGAACGCGTTGTCGACAAACAGATGCGCGCCGTTGACGAAGCTCGACTCGTCGCTGGCCAGGAACAGCGCGGCCTTCGCCACCTCCTCCGGCTCGCCGATGCGCCCTTGCTGTGCGGCCATGGCGGCATCGGAGACGTCGACGCCGAGCTTGCCGAGATCGGCCACTTCGCGAAGTCCGTGCGGCGTGCGGATGAAGCCGGGGCAGACGGCGTTGCAGCGGATGTTGCGGTCGCGGAACTCCACCGCGATGGCGCGGGCGAACATGTGGCAGGCGCCCTTGGTGGTGTCGTAGAGCACCTCGTTCGGCGTCGCCGCCACCGCCGAGATCGACGAGGTGCAGACGATCGAGCCGCCGCCGGCGGCGATCATGCCGGGCAGCACCGCGCGCGTCATCAAAAACATCGAGCGGACATTGACGGCGTGCAGCCAGTCCCATTCCTGCAGCGTCGTCTCCAGGAACGGCTTTATCACGATTGTGCCGGCGTGGTTGAAAAGCACCGTGACCGGGCCGAGCCTATCCGTCGCCGCCGTCACCGCCGCCTCGACCTGCGCCTCGTCGGAAACATCGGCCACAAAATGCTCCGCCACATGGCCCCGCGCCCGGATCGCCGCGGCGGTCTTGCCGGCCGCCTCGCCATTGCGGTCGATGATCGCCACCTTGGCGCCCTCAGCGGCGAACAGCTCGGAGGCCGCCCCGCCCATGCCCGTCGCGCCGCCCGAGATGATGGCGACCTTGCCCGCCAGCCTTCCACCCATTTTCGTCTCCCTGGATTCGGTGAGGTGTCTTTGATGCTACCGCGTCGTGCGGGGGATGGCCAAGCGCTCGAACGATGCCTTTTGCCGCTGAAAGCCCGTGGTCCCGGGCATTTGCCGGGCAGCCCATGCTCCGCCTGCTCCCTGGATGCTCCGCTCCGCAGGAGCATGAGTTACCTGGATTGCGCCCTCTATGAGAACATTCTCCCAAAAATCCTTGAAAAATAGCAATCGACAAAGTCTACTAACTTTATAGATTAAGCCCTGAGACGGAGGCCGATATGTCCTATATCCAGAACGCTCAGACCGCCCGCAAGGGCCAAAGGTTGACCGCCGACCAGAGCTGGAGGCCCGCCTATGGCGGTACCTTCGCCTATCTCGTCTTCGCGCTTGCATTCGTGTTCACCGGCGCGGTGGTGCTGGGGCTGATCCCCTGATTTCAAGGCGGGCCGAGACCTGCCGTCAAACAAGCTGAGTTGCGTAACCGGAGTGGAAAGCTGGCCGAGCGCCGGGGCGCCGTCGCGCGCCCGCGGATTTGGTTCGAAGGCTTTGGAGCGGGGCAAGCCGACGTGATGGAGGAGATGGCAATGCCGATCGAGTTCACGCATGTTCCCGGTAAGGCTGCCAATGGCAGCTTCTTCTATGATTTCGCCGAGACGGCGACCAAACTGTCGCTGATCGAGGACGCCGGTTTTCGCAGGCTGGTGGTGGACGATCCGGCCGGCCTGCTCAACAATATGGACATCGCCGCGCAGACGCTCGACCGCACCGGCTCGCTGGAGGTGGTGCTGACGCATTGGGCCGGCGTGATCGAACCGACAGTGGCGGCAAGGCAGCTCGCCGCGCTCGATCGCAGGGGTGGCGGCCGCCTGTCGCTTCGCATGCTGAGCGAGCCGCTGGAAGACAGCGATGCCGAGGCGCGGCCGGTCGGCCATAGCGTGGTTTGGCAGCGCATCGACGAATATCTGGTGCTGCTGAAGCGCCTCTGGTCGAACGACAGGCCGTTCGACCATGAAGGCGCCTTCTACAGCGTCCGGGGCGGCTTCGTGCCGCGCAAGGGCCCGCATGGCGCCGATCTCGTCATCCGGCTCGGCGGCCAATCTGGCACCGCGCTGAAGGTCGCCGGCAAACATGCCGATGTCTTCGAGCTGGCCGCCGGTTCGCCGGACGAGGTGCGGCAATTGATCGAGCGCGCGCGCGGCGCCGCGGCGGAACATGGCCGCGCCGGCAGGTTGCGCTTCGCGCTGCCGGTGCGCATCCACGCGGATGGCTGGAGCGGAACCCCGGATCACAAGGCGGTCGAGCTCGCCGGGCCGCCGGCGCGACTTGCTCTGGCGCTTTTGCCCTATGCGGCGCTCGGCATCGAGGAATTCATGATCAGCGGCATCGACCGTCCGGGCGACATTGCCCGCATTGGGCGCGAAACCATCACGCTGCTCGCCAACTCGCTGGCGCGCCGCGAGCCGGAGGTTCCGCAACCGGGTGCGTTTGCCTCATCCCCCTTTGCGGAACACCGTATAGGTTGAAGTCACGGCGCGCCGGAGTACTCCAGGCCGTCCATCACGTAATCCGCGAACAGGAAATCGCGGATGCCGGCGATCCGGCCGTCCTCCCAATCGATGAGGATGAAGTAGCGCGGCGGTCCATCCGGACGCTCCGGGCTGGTGACCAGGATGGCGGGCCGGCCTTCGACAAGTCCGGTCGCGAAATGCCAATGCGTTTCGTCGCCATAGCGGCCGAAATAATTGCCGACAAATTCCTTGCCGTCGGCGCGTAGGCGATTGACCAGCTCCAGCTTGACGTCCTCGGCCAAAAGACCGCGCAGCGTATCGAAATCCCTGGCGTTGAAGGCGGCCACATAGTCGCCCAAGCGGCGCATGTCCTGCCGGTCGAGCGCCGGACGGGGCGGCGCCATGCGCGGCGCGGCCGCCAGCTTGCGCAAGCTTTCGCGCCCGCGCTGCAGCGCGCCCTTGATCGCCGTGTCGGATGTGTCGAGGATTTCGCCGATCTCCTCCAGGCTGTGGCCGAGCACGTCCTTCAGCACGACCGCGCATCTTTGCGCCGGCGGCAGCTGCATCAGCTCGGCTAGGCTCGCCTCGGCGGCGATGCGAGCGTCCTGCGCCGAATTCTCGTCGGCGATCGTGTCGAGCTCGACCTCGCTCTCGCGGCCCCGTAACCGGGCGCGCTTGCGCAGGAAATCGAGCGCCGCGTTGTGCGCGATGCGAAACAGCCAGGGTTCGGTCCTGTCGGGCATGTCGCCATTCCTGATCGCCACGAAGCCTTTGGCCAGGGTCTCCTGGACGATGTCCTCGCCATCGATGACCGATCCGACCATGCGCGACGCGTAGCGGTGCAGCTTGGCCCTCAGGCCGGCGGCCTCGCGCTCGAAGGCGCGAAGCCGGGCCTCGGTCGTCGCGGCGGACTGATCGTGCAAACCGGTCACGCAACCTCCTGGTCTTCGATCCCGCCCGTATGCGAATAGGTCGTGTGACCCATCATGCTCTCGCCAGCTGCGAGCCCGACGATGCACTTCATGTAGTCGGCGAAACGCGGATCGGCACGAAAGGCCGCGATATCCTCGGCCGAACGCCATTGCGAGATGTTGGCGACCTTGCTGCCGTCGCCGCCGACGACCACGGATGATGACAACGAGCCCGGCTGCTTGCTGAAGAAGTTTCGCGTGCCCTCGGCGAGCGTCGTGGCGAGTTCCTGCTGCTTGCCCGGCTTGGCGGTGAAGACGTTGATCAAGGTCACTGTGGTCGACATGGCTCGGCTCCGTTTGTCCTGCGGGCGGAGGCCGTCGCGGCGCTCGCCCCTGTCACGACCCTCAAGACGAAGGCGGAACCGGAAACGGAACGGTGCGGCGGAAAAATTTCGATGACACCGCAAATAACTTTCAGCGCACGGCGCCCGCGAGCTGCCGCAAAGCCGCAATGACGGTTTGCGAGTCGGCGAGCGCGCCGAAGATCCCGTCCTCGACGGTCACCATGTGCAGCGCTGCTTCATGCGCATACTGGTCGCCGCTGGCGCAGGCGTCCGAAATCGTCAGGCACTGGAAATTGCGGTCGCAGGCCTCGCGCAAGGTGGTGTGCACGCACACATCCGTCGTGCACCCGGTGAAAAGCAGATGCGTTATGTCTCGCGCGCGCAGCACCATCTCCAGATCCGTATAGGTGAAGGCGCTGTTGCAGGTCTTGTCGATGATGACGTCCTGCGGCGCGACGTCGACTTCCGCGGAGATCTGGAAGCCCGGACCCGAGCGCAGCAGGACATCGGTACCGTCGAGGCCAGCTCGCTTGCGGCGCCATTTTTCGTATGGCGTCATGTCGGCGATGTCGGCGCGGTAGCCTTGCCTTGTGTGGATGATGACGAGGCCAGCGGCGCGCGCCGCGGCAATCAGCCGGTTGACCGCCGGCAGGATGGCTCTCAGCGGCGACGGATCATAACCTTTCCTGGCGAAATAGCCGGTCGGAGACAGGAAATCCTCCTGCAGATCGATAACCAGCAGCGCGGTGTGTTGCGGCACCAGCCTGTCGTCATAAGGGAAGTCGAATGGTATCGCCTTGATCATCGGTCGCCTGCTTTGGAGCAATTCCAGGAAAAGTGCGCGGCGGTTTCGGTTCGGTGCCTTCGCCGCAGCCTCCGTCCGCAATCGCACGATGAATAAAGCTCGCTTGCTCATGCGCATCGTGCCCGGCAACTGCCTTGCGGTCCAGACCTGCAGCATGCGCTGGTGGGACAACGGGTCCGTGATAAATTGTTGAGCAGTACAGTCATCTTTATAGTTGACTCGTGATGTCATGTTTCATAGTCAACCGGCGTGACTGCCTGGCGTCTGTGTGGACGGCGGCCGCCGCGTTGCAATGATGAAGCGAGGACGAGCCTTGTCCCGAAACGGCCTCTTAGCGGCGCTGGCAGCGTCGCTCCTTCTTTCGGCAAGTATCGCTGCGGCGCAGGAACGATCGGCGGCGCCTGCGCCGGTTGAGCAGGCGCCGGCCACAACGACCCCGCAAACACCCGCGGCAGAGACGCCGGCCGCGCCGGGGAGCGCCCAGCCGGCTCCAAACGCAGCCGTTAGCGCAGAGCCTTCCATCTCGCTGACACTGCCGCATGACCTCTCGCCCTGGGGCATGTTCATGAATGCCGACATCATCGTGAAGGCGGTCATGGTCGGGCTGGCCTTCGCGTCTCTCGTCACCTGGACGATCGGGCTTGCCAAGTCGCTGGAGGTCTTCGGCGGCAAGCTGAGGGCCCGCCGCGCTGCCGATGCGATCGGCAACGCCGCGACGCTCATGCAGGCCGGCCGCGAGCTTGGCCACAGCGGCGGTCCGGGCGCCCTGCTGGTGCGGGCAGCCGAAGAAGAACGGGCGCTCTCGGCCGGCGCGCTCGACCACGTTTCCGGCGACGGCCTGAAGGAACGCGTCGCTTCCAGGCTCTCGCGCATCGAGGCGGCGGCGGCGCGGCGCATGTCGTGCGGCACCGGGCTGCTTGCCACCATCGGCTCGACCGCGCCCTTCGTCGGCCTGTTCGGCACCGTCTGGGGCATCATGAACGCCTTCATCGGCATCTCGCAGGCGCAGACCACCAACCTCGCCGTCGTGGCGCCGGGCATCGCCGAGGCGCTGCTTGCGACCGCGATGGGCCTGGTGGCGGCCATTCCGGCGGTCGTCGTCTACAACGTCTTCGCGCGCTCGATAGCCGGCTACAGGCAGATCCTCGCCGACGCCTCCGCCGGCGTCGAGCGGCTGGTCAGCCGCGATCTCGATTTCCGCACGGTGCCGCCGGCGACGGCCATGGCGGCGGAGTAACGGCGATGGCGGCGCGCATTCGCGAGACGGCCGGCGACGATCTCGAGGAAAGCCACGACATCAACGTCACACCGTTCATCGACGTCATCCTGGTGCTTCTAATCATCTTCATGGTCGCGGCACCGCTCGCGACCGTCGACGTCAATGTCGACCTTCCCGGATCGACGGCGACGCCCGCGCCGCGCCCCGAAACGCCGCTGTTCCTCACGCTGAAAAGTGACCTCACGCTGGCGATCGGCAATGACAGCGTGCCGCGTCCGGCCTTCGCCGGGATGCTCGACAGCCGCACCAAAGGCGACAGGCAGACGCGCATCTTCCTGCGCGCCGACAAGACGGTCGGCTATGGCGACCTGATGGAGGTGATGAACCTGCTGCGGAGCGCCGGCTATCTGAAGGTGGCGCTGGTCGGCCTCGAAGCCACGGGCGGCGGCGGACAGGCTGCGCCAGGAACTCCTGCGGCCGGCGCGAGCCCTGCTCCGACACCGGGCGGAAGCGCGGCGCGATGACGGCCGCCACCCTTTCCCGCATGTCCCAGCCGCGCTTCGGTCCGCGCGAGGCCGGCCTGTGGACGAGCGCCGCCGCGATCATTCTGGCCGTCCATGTCGTGGCCGGCTATGGCCTGCAGCGCTTGAGCTTCGCCGACGCACAGGACGGCGGTTCGCTGCCCGCGCTGGCGGTGGAGTTGGCGCCGCTGCCTATCGTCCCGGTCAGCGCCGACGATGCCGCCATGCTGGACACGCTGACACCCGATCAACCCGACCCGATCGTCGAGCCAACGGACAAGCCTGTCGAGGCGCATCCCGTGACCGACCCGTCGTCCGAGCCGGTGGTGGAGGAACCCGAGCCCGTAGCGGAGCCGCCGGTCGAGACCGAGAAAGCGGAAGAGATCGAGCAAGCCGAGCCGGCGGACCAGAAGATGGCGGCGCTGAGCGGGCAGCAGCCGCTGGAAGAGGTCGTGCCGGACCCCTTGGTGGCGATCAATCCCACCGTCGTCGTCCCATTGCCGGAGCCGAGACCGGTCGAAAGGAACGTCAAGGCGGACAGGCCGATCGAAGCGAAGAAGAAGGTCGAGAAGAAGCCGTTCGACAAACCGAGGGAGCGGCCGAAGAAGGAAAAAACGGCGCCCCCGAGAGCATCCATAACAGCCAGCATCGATGCAAAGGCGCAGGGCAAGGCGGCTGCCCCCAAATCGACCGGGGCAGCCTCGCGGTCCGGCGACAGTTCCAAGTGGAATGCTCAACTGAGATCGTGGTTGGGCCGACATACGCGCTATCCGAGCGCGGCACGTTCCAGACGGGTCGAAGGTGCCGTCAATGTGACTTTTGTTGTTGGCGCTTCCGGCAACGTGAGCTCCGTCCGGCTGGCGCGTTCCTCGGGCGACCCGGATCTCGATCGGGCCGCGCTGGGTGCCCTTCAAGGAGCGACCGTGCCCGCGCCCCCGCCCGAAAAGGCCGGCACCAGCGTAACGGCGCCATTGTATTTCTATGTTCAGGATTAAGGAGATCGCCTTCGTGGATGTCATGCTATCGGCGATAGGTGCCCCAAGCGATCGGCTCTATGTTGATTTGCGCCAAGAGCCTTCTCATTCGAAAGCCCTATGACCATGCTAACCCGTCGCACTCTTCTCAAAACCGCAGCCGTCGCCGGTCTCGCCGGAACCGGTGCCGCAGCCTTCGGCAGATTGACGGGACTCGCTGCGCCCACGACCGAGCCGCTGACCCTGAAGACCGCCAGCATCGAGGCGCGGCTGATGGACGGCGCGCCGACGAAGAACGTGCTGACCTATGGCGAGGCAGGTCCGCCGCCGGTGATCCGAATGAGGAAAGGCGAGGCGTTTGCCGCGCGCTTGATCAACGGCATCGATGATCCGACGACCATTCACTGGCACGGCATCCGCGTTCCCAACAAGATGGACGGCGTGCCGTTCCTGATCCAGCCCTATGTCTATCAGGGCGACCATTTCGACTATGCCTTCACCCCGCCCGACGCCGGCACCTTCTGGTATCACCCGCATTGCAACACGCTGGTCCAGATGGGTCACGGCCTGACCGGCGTGATCGTGATCGAGAACCCGAAGGATCCCGCCTTCGACGCCGAAATGGTGATCAACCTGCGCGACTGGCGACTCGGCGACGATGGCCAGTTCATCGAGGCGTTCAGGCCGCGCGACGCCGCCAAGGCGGGCACTTTCGGCACGGTGCGCACCGCCAATTGGCTCGACCAGCCGCAATTCGACGCGCCGGCCGGCGGGCTGGTGCGCTTGCGCGCCGCCATCACCGACGTCACCCGCATCTACGCCTTCCGCGTCGACGGCGCTGAGGCGACCGTCATCGCGCTCGACGGCAATCCGGTGCCGCAACGGTTTGCGCCGGACGCCTTGCAGCTCGGGTCTGGCCAGCGGCTGGAACTAGCCATCCGCATGCCCGACAAGGAAGGCGCGATCGTCAGCCTGCGCGACGTCCGTGGTACCAAGCCGAAGGTCGTGGCGACACTGCGTTCGGTCGGCAAATCGCTCAAGCACGATCTGCGCGATCTCGGCCCGCTGGAAGTCAATCCGGTGGCGGAGCTAGACCTTTCCAGCGCCAGGCGCATCCCGCTGGCGCTGAGCGCCACGGCGGAAAACGTTTCGGCCGACAGCATCTGCGGTTCGCTCGGCTACAGTTTCTGGGCGATCAACAAGGTGCCGTGGCCGGGCGACACGCCGGACCCGACGGCGCCGCTGGCCGAATTGAAGCTCGGCCAGAGCTACATCATCGACATGGAAAATCTCACCCCGCACGCGCACCCGATCCATTTGCACGGCATGAGCTTCAAGGTGCTGTCGTCCTCGACCAGGCCAGTGCAGCCGCTCGTCTCCGACACCTACCTCATCCAGCCCGATGAGAAGGTGCAGCTAGGATTTGTCGCCGACAATCCCGGCGACTGGCTGCTGCATTGCCACATCATCGAGCACCAGAAGACAGGCATGACGAGCTATCTTCGGGTGGCGTGAGCGCGTCTCGTTTTCGTGAGGTGGGTTGACCGCGCCGCCTGATTGCCTAGGTAGGCAACTGGCAGGCGGGCGACACGCAACTCCGACCGACGGCATGACATTTTTGCGCATTCGAAAACTTGCCCTAGTCGCGGCGGGCATTCCCATCCTGTCGTCCTGCGTCATCCCCGACGACACGTCGAGCATCGCCAAGGTCGACGCCACCACGGCTGCCGCTCGCAAGGAGATGGTCGGTCTCAGTGAGGCCGATGTCCGCATGTGCGCCGGCTTTCCGACCGCGACGGCCGATGTGGGATCATCCGGCCAGATCTGGACCTATCAGCGCACCGTGCAGCGCGGCAATCTCAGCATCGCGGTGCCGACCATGGCCGTGGGCGCGATCCCCGCTGTCGGCGGGTCCGTCAATGTCGCCCCTGGGGGCTACTGCAACACGCAGATCCGCATGGTCGGCGGCCAGGTCGCCGAGGTGGCCTATGCCGGCGACAACAACCTGCCGAACAGCATCGATGCGCTCTGCGTCAGCACGGTCGACGCCTGCGTGGCCTATGCGCGCCAACACCGTCACGGCGCGCCGGTGGTCTCCAGGTGAGTGGGACCAGGCCGGTCCGAGCTCCGTTTGCGTCAGCGTCCTCCGGGGTGAATGGCGCCGGGTTCCTTTTCTGAGGCATCGGGCGAACCAGGCCGGTCCCGGTCTCTGCGGATTTGGGGCGGCGGGACATCCATCAGGTTTCTCACCTTGGCATTGTTGTGCGCGTGGATGATGGCGCGGCTGAAATGGAGCAGGGTTCCGAGCACTGACATTGGCACGTCCTCCATTGGATTGCTGATATGTCGGTGGCGGGCACCGGACAGTGCCCCTGGTCTGTTTCACGGGAATGGCTCGGAAACCGGCTGATCGTTTCCAATCCCTTTGGTTCTGGAAACACTTGCGTGCAAACCGCTTCGATCGCGATGGGCCTCGGCGAAAGAGCCGACGGGCTGCCTGGACCAGTCCGAAATTCGTCCGGCGCGCGGCTCGTGGTTCGGCAGGATTCAGTCGGGCGCCGGAAGCCTGTATGCTCGACGATACTGATTCTTCCGATCATTTTGGCTGGTCGATTTGAGAAAAATCGTCGCTGCACTCACCGTAGCTGTGGTTCTTGTCGTCGGGCTGCTCTTGCTTCTGCCCGCTCTTGTTTCGACCGACTGGGTCCGTGGCGAATTGAGCCGGCAACTGTCATCCGCGACCGGAATGACCATCCGGCTCGACGGACCTGTCAGACTGTCGCTGCTGCCAAGGCTGGCGGTGGTCGCGGATGATATCTCGCTCTCGACCGGCACTGGCGACATCGCGATATCCGCGCCGCGCTTCTCGACGTCGATAACCCTGTCATCGCTATGGTCGAAAAAGCTTGAGATTCAGTCGGTCGCGCTGGCGGACCCGACGATCGCGCTCAAAGCCTCCGCGAGCGCGGAGCCAGCTCCGGAACCGAAGGATGTTCAGGCCGATCCGTTCGCGGCGATCGTTGATACGCTCGAGCGGCTGGCGATCAACCAGCTGACCATAACGAACGGCACCCTTACCTCAAACGCGTCGACCGGCAAGGCCGTCGCGGTCACGGCAATCGACGCCGATCTGAGGGTTCCGGACCTCGACCGGGAGGTTTCGTTTTCACTGGCCGCCACCAGCGGCGACCGTCGCATCGACATGAGCGGGAGCCTTTCCGCCTTGCGGCCCATCCTGAAACGGCTGCCGGCCCAAATCGCCATCGAGGCGCGGCTCGACCCGGCGCCGGTTGCCAAATTCTCTTCCTTGCAGGCGAGCGGCGAGATCCAGCTTAACGGCAATGGCAGCTATCAGATCAAGAGCGGAAAGTTCGAGGTCGGCGACCAGAGCTTCCAGATGGACGCGCTGTTTCAACCTGGGGCGCGGCATCGCTTCTTCGCCGACCTGGCAGCCAAGCGCGTCGATATCGACGCCTTGAACGATCTTGGAAACGCCAGCGGTGGCAAGCCTCCGGCTGGCTCCGGCGAGCCCGACCTTGCCATGCTGTCCGCTTTCGATGCCGACATCAGCGTGACAATCGATGAACTGGTCGGGGGCAAGATACGGGCGTCCGACGTCCAGCTCGCCGCAACATTGCGCGACGGGCATCTCGAGGCAAAGCTGGAGCATTTCGGCCTCGATGCGGGAAACCTCACCGCGAATGCCTCGACCAATGTCGCTGAAACGCCTCCCACCATACGGGGCAATGTTGCGAGTTCAGGGCTGGACATCGACTCGATTGCGAAGCTGGCCGGACAATCCGTGCCGTTGTCCGGCAAGCTCACGGCCGATATGGGCTTCGCTTTTCGCGGGCTCACCGCGCAACGCATCCGCGGCAGCGCAAATCTGCAGGGAACGGTCGGGATTCGCGAGGGCAAGCTTCCGCTTGCGGCGCCTGCCGATGCCCGCACGGCCAACGACATCACCGGCCTCAATCTTGATGCGAAGGTTCGCGACATCGGCGAGCCGGTCGATGTGACGGGCAAGCTCGCCTGGCGGGGGCAAGCCGTGACGTTCAAGTCTCAGGTCGCGCCCGCATCCTTTCTGGCCGGCGGCTCCGTTGCCGACGCGTCCGGGGCCGATCAGCCTTTCGGTCTCCTCCAAATATCTCGAAGGCAGCATAAGCGGTACCGTCGGGGGCGGCACGTTCAAGGGCCAAGTCTCGGCCACATCGCCCTCGGTCGACAGGCTGATGCAATGGCTGGGACAAGGCGCTTCCCGCAGCCTGCAGGACTTTGCCTTCAAGGGCGATGTCGATGCCGGCCCGAAGCAATTCTCCTTCCAGAAAGCCGCCATCGCTTTGAACGGCGTCAAGGCGTCAGGGCAAGGCTCGGTGAAGCTGGGAGAGCCTCTCACCATCCGGACGTCGCTTAATTTCGCGAAGCTTGACCTTGCGGCGCTCGCCGGCGGCGGCGGAGCCGCGGCCGGCGGCAAGCAGAAACCGGGCGCGGCAACCGACGCGCCGATCGATCTCTCCTTCCTCAAGGGACTTGATGCCAAGGTAGATATCCAGGCCGACAAGCTTGGCTATGGAAAGGTCTTTGCAGGGCCGGTGGCGACCAGCCTGACGGTGACCGACGGCAAGGCTCACCTGAATGTGCCGCAAAGCCCCTTCTACGGCGGCATGATTGCCGCGGAAATGACCGCCGACGGTTCCGGCGACGCCGCCTCCCTGGCTCTCAACACCGCGATCACCGGCGCGGCCGCTGCGCCCTTGCTTCATGACGCGGCGAATTTCGACCGTATCGAAGGAACGCTCGATGCGACGGTCGCGGTCTCAGGCTCGGGAAAGACCACGAAATCGCTTGCCCGCTCCCTCGCCGGCAAGGCGGCGACCAAATTCAGCGACGGCGCCTTCCGCGGCATCGACATAGCGGAGGTCTACAACAACCTCGTCGGACTGCTCGCCGGCGGCTTCAAGCAGGATCAGGCCAAGAAGACGACGTTCACGGAACTTGGTGCCTCATTCGCGATCGAGAATGGCGTCGCGCAGACGACGGATATCAGCCTGCTGGGCCTGCTGGTGCGGATGGACGGCTCGGGCAAGATGGACCTCGCCGAACAGACGCTCGACATGCGGCTCAACCCTCGCGTCGTCGCTTCACTCGCCGGGCAGGGTGGCGACGTTGCCGTGAAGGGCATCGGGGTGCCGGTCGTGGTCCAGGGCCCGCTCTCAGCGCCCCGTGCCTATCCGGACCTCAGCGCGTTGGCCAAGGACCCGCAGGGTGCGCTGGACATGTTGAGCCACCTCGGTCTGCCGACCGGAAAACTCAATCTCGACAAGCTGATCCCGGGCCAGACAGGCTCGAACGCAGACGGCTCCGGCAAGGGACCGGCGGATCTGATCGGCGACCTTCTGCGCAACGCCGCGCCCCGGCCCAAGGCGCCGCCCGCCGCTCCGGAGGCAGCCGCGGCGCCCGACAATGGCAATACGGAAAACGCGACGCCGCCGACAAGTTCGGACACCAGCAGCGAGACCGAAGCCGCCGCGCCGGCGGCGGAATCCGCCCCCGTCGATCCGCAAGCCGACCCCCAACCCGCCCCTGCTTCGCCCGAAGCTCCGAAGAAAGGCGAAATAGACACGCTTCTCGATCAGCTGGCGAACTAGCGTTAGGGGTGCGCCGGGATCGCTAGTGGCACTGCATAGGGATTTTGACTGGTCGGCTCGGCTCGCATTGGCAAGTGGCATGCGTGGGAGATTGGCCGAAACGCCCATCGCGAAAGACAGCGCTCGCTCTCGTCACCTCAGGCTGACGCCGGCGCGGTACATGATCTGACGCTCATATGTGCGGCCGAAAATCAAAGTGATCTCGGGCGCCCCAAATCGCCCCCAATCGGGACGTTCTTCCAGCCTTATTCTGAAGACGTTGGAGAGGCCTATGAAACTGTCTGTTCTTGCCCTTGCCGGGACCATGCTGGCGGTGATGCCGGCGGTCGAGGCGGCGCCGATATTCGGCGTGCCGGCCGGAAATAGTCTGGTGCAGGAGGCGCATGTCACATGCGCTTATCTGACCGAGGACGGCTACTGCGTGCGGTCGTACAAGAAGCACTGGAAGCCGAAGCACTACTACCGGCCCGTCTATCGCACCTATGAGCCGCAGCCGCCGGACGAATATTACTGGCGCTATCAGCGTCCGCGGCCGATTATCCGGGTCGTTCCCAACTACCCGCGGGATGAAGACAATTGGGATGATTGGGACGATTGAGCCCGCCTGGAGCAATTCCAGGAAAAGTGTGAAGCGGTTAAAGCATGTCTCCCGAAAGTGGGAGCCGGTTTCGGGATAAAAGACATGCGTAAAGTCAAAAACCTAAAGCGCATGGAGCGAATCTGAAAGATTGCGACGCGCTTTAGGCTCGGCGACTTCGCCGTAGCCTTCCTCCTGGAAATTGCGACAAAACAAAGAGACGGCGCGGTTCGCCGTTTCCGTGGAACGGTGAAACGCTCTAAGGCCAGAGCCACGCTTCGTGCCTGCGTGTCTTTATGCCTCCAGCGGCCGGCATTCGGCGCCCAGGCAGCGCCTTTGCCGGCCCTTCCGGGAGCTGCGTCTTCTACCGCTTCAGCGCGATGCTGATGCCGCTGAGATCGGCGTTGACCTGCAGGCCGACCTGCCTGCCGGTGAGCTCGAGCTGGGCGCCCTTGTCATTGGTCATGACGATCACCTGGGCGCCTTTGCCGACCGCGCCGCCGCCGCCGGCAGCGCCGTAGACTCCTGTCACGTCGCTGGCGCGGCGGATGCGGCGCACCGTGCCCTGGAAATAGGTCTTGGAGGCGCCGAAGGCGAGGCCGCCCGAGACGCCGCCGACGGAGATCGGATAGCGCTTGCCATGAAAGGTCAGCGTGCCCTCGCCGCCGGAGCCGCCGATGAAGAAGGCCGCCTTGTAGACGGAAAAGCGGATCGTGCCGGTGTCGGCATGCGCCGCGCTGGCAATGCTCACGCCCGCGGCGGCGATTGCCGCGACCGCGACCGAACGGAACCTGGATGAAATCTGCATGATGGAACTCCTCAAGATCGCCGCTTGCCCAACCGGCCGCGCACGTCGGCTTCAAATGTATAGCTGAACCGAATTGCCCCGCCATTGGTTCCAGGCACGCGGCCCGAAATCCGGCGGTCACGAAATGGCGAGCGAGGAAGGCGTAAGCGACGAGAGCACATGCTTGTGCTGGCTGGTGGAGCTGAGGGGGATCGAACCCCTGACCTCATCATTGCGAACGATGCGCTCTCCCAGCTGAGCTACAGCCCCGTTCCAGCGGATCGGCTTGTATCGGTCGCGGCCGTTTGATGTCAAGGCGAAAGACCGGCCCGGCCACAAGCGCTGTGACCGGGCGGGCCTTGCCCCTCACGCCAAGCCCGCGGGCCTTGCCCACAAGCCAAGCAATGGCTACATGTCGGCGACAATTTGGAGACCGGCATGATCGCCCTTATTCAGACCATCGTCATGGCGCTTGATATCTACTGGTGGATCATCATCGCCTCGGCGATCTTCTCCTGGCTCTACGCCTTCAATGTCGTCAATTCGCGCAACCAGTTCGTCGGCAGCGTCGGCAACATGCTCTATCGATTGACCGATCCGGCCTTGCGCCCGATCCGCCGCTTCATGCCCGATCTCGGCGGCATCGATATTTCGCCGATCATCCTGCTGCTGATCCTTTTCTTCATCCGGCAGTTCCTGGTCACCACGGTCTGGTCCTGGGTCGTGACCGGCGGCTGATGAGCTCGCCATTCCGGTTGCGCGAGAACGGCATCGACCTCTTCGTGCGATTGACGCCGAAGGCGGCGCTCGACCGGATCGAGGGCGTCGAGACCGCCGCCGACGGGCGCAGTCACCTCAAAGCCCGCGTGCGCGCCGTGCCGGAGAACGGCGCCGCCAATCAAGCGCTGGAACGGATGATGGCCAAGGCGCTGGGTGTGCCGGTCTCGGCCGTTTCCGTGGTCGCCGGTGGCACCTCGCGGCTGAAGACTCTGCGGGTGGTGGGGGATGCGGCTGAATTGGCGAAAAGCGTTGAGGCACTGATCGAGTAATCCAAGATTCGAGATGCTGGCGGGACAGCGCCGCCCTCTGTCCTGCCGGACATCTCCCCCACAAGGGGGGAGATTGGCAGCTTCGGCGCCCCGTTTTGTTCTGCAACGTTGGAGATTGACGAAAGCCGGCGTGACATCTGATCTCCCCCCTTGTGGGGGAGATGGCCGGCAGGCCAGAGGGGGGCGCGAAGGATCGCCAGCTTTGACGGCGCAAGCTGCTGCATCGCTCAATCCCCCAGCGGCAGCTTCGGATCGTCCACCTTGAGCGTGTTCACGCTCTGCTTGATGCGGCGCAGATTCTCCAGCACTTTCGGCCCGCGCGATTCCGCCACCGTGGTGGCGATCATGTCGACGATGGCCAGAAGCGCGTAGCGCGACGATGTCGGCTTGTAGATGTTGCCGTCCTCGACCGACTGCAGAAGGATCACCGTGTCTGCTGCCTTGGCCAGCGCTGAGTCCGGCGCGGTGATGGCGACGGTGGCGGCGCCATATTGCTGCGCGACCTCGACCGCTTCGATCACCGAGCGCGCATAGCCGGAGACCGAGAAGGCAAGCAGCGTGGTCTCGGGCGTGGCGACGGCGGCATACATGCGCTGCAGCTGGCCATCGGTCTGGGCGAGCGCCGAGAGACCCAGCCGGAACAGCCGGTTCTGCATCTCCGTCGCCATCATCGAGGAGATGCCGCCGGAGCCGATGCAGAGCACATTGCCGGAGCTTGCAATCCGGGCGGCGACTTCCATCAGCGTCGTCATGTCGAGGTTTTCGCTTGCCCGCTGGATGGCGGCGATCGCCGCCTCGGTGATGGCGGACGCAATGCGCTGCTCGCGCGCATCGCGGCTGAGCGGCTCCGGCGACAGATACTGGCCGCCGATAGCGATCGCCTGCGCCAAGTAGAACTTGAAGTCGCGCAGCCCCTCGCAGCCGAGATTGCGGCAGAAGCGCGTGACCGTCGGCTCGCTGACACCGACGCGCGCGGCGATTTCGGAGATGGCCGCCTTGGAGGCGAAATCGAGATCGGAAAGCACCAGTCCCGCCAGCCGGCGGTCCGATCTGGTGCCGTCCTGCGATATCAGTTGCAGGCGGGTGATGATGTCGGCCGGGCTCTTCATCGTCTTCTCACAGCGGCAGGCCTGTCGCCTTGTCGAACAGGTGGATGTTGCGCGGGTCGACGCTCACCGGCAGCCGGTCGCCGGGCTTGACCTGCAGCCGGTCGCGAAACACCGCGCGCACCGTGTCGTCGCCGACCGAACCATAGACATGCGTTTCCGAGCCGGTCGGCTCGACGACATCGACCTTAATGGCGATGGCCTCGTCACCGGCGCCGACCACGAAATGCTCGGGCCGGATGCCGGCCTCGACCGTGTCGCTGCCGGAAGCCGCGCCGCCGGCAAGCGCCAGCCGGCCGCCGCCCTTTGTCTCGAACCAGGACTTGGCCCCCGCAGTCCTCAGCGCGCCCGAGACAAAGCTCATCGAGGGTGAGCCGATGAAGCCGGCGACGAATTTGTTGGCCGGCCGGTCATAGAGGTCCAGCGGCTGCCCGACCTGCTGGATGCGGCCGCGATCCATCACCACGATGCGGTCGGCCATGGTCATCGCCTCGATCTGGTCGTGGGTGACGTAGACGATGGTCGATTTCAGCCGCTGGTGCAGCGCCTTGATCTCGGTACGCATCTGCACGCGCAATTGCGCGTCGAGATTGGAGAGCGGCTCGTCGAACAGAAACACTGAAGGCTCGCGCACGATGGCGCGACCCATGGCGACGCGCTGACGCTGGCCGCCCGACAATTGCCTCGGATAGCGGTCGAGATAGGAGAAGAGGTTGAGCACGCCGGACGCCTTCTTCACCTTGTCGTCGATCGCCGCGCGTTTCTCGCCGCGGATCTTCGGGCCGAAGCCGATATTTTCCGATGCCTTCAGATGCGGGAACAGCGCGTAGGACTGGAACACCATAGCGATGTTGCGCTTCTGCGGCGGCAGGTCGTTGGCGCGTATGCCGCCGATGACGAGATCGCCGGAGGTGATCGTCTCAAGTCCCGCCAGCATGCGCAAAAGCGTGGACTTGCCGCAGCCGGACGGCCCGACCAGCACGACGAACTCGCCGGTCCGGATGTCAAGGTTGATGTCTTCCAGGATTTTGTGCTGGCCGAAGGATTTCGACAGATTGCGGAACTGGACGTCGGTCATGGTCACGCTCCCAATATGTCGTCGATGAAAGGCAGGTAGCCGGCCGTCAGTCCGGCGTCCACGGGCACCACGGCGCCAGTTATGCCGGAAGCGCGATGGGAGGCAAGGAACGCCACCGCTTCCGCCACTTCCGAAGCATTGACGATGCGGCCGAGCGGATAGAGCCGCTGCAGCCGGCCGAGGATCTCCGGATCCTTGGCCAGGCGATGGTCCCAAGCGGCGGTGCGGATCGAGCCTGGGCAGACGACATTGGCGCGCAACCCGCTGCGGCCGAGCTCGACGGCGACCGATTTAGCATAGGCGTTGATGCCGGCCTTGGCCGCCGCATAGGCCGGATTGCCGAAATGCGCGATAGCGTTGACCGAAGAGATGAAGACGACGCTGCCCGCGCCTCGCCCGGCCATCGCCTTGATCAGCGGATCGGCGAAACTCATCACGCCGGTCAAATTGAGGTCGAGCTCCTGCTCGATCTTCTCCGCCGTCAGTGCCTTCAGCGTTTCGGCGCGCGTCCAGCCGGCATTGTTGATCAGGATGTCGGGAACGCCGTCCTTGTCGAGCAGCGCAGGGATGGCCGCTTCGATCGAGGCCCGGTCGAGCAGGTCGAAGACATGACGCGAGGCGATATACGGGCTGGCCAGCGCCTCCGTCGACTGGTCGCAGCCGACGATGCGCGCGCCGCGCTCGGCCATGAGCTCGACGATCGCCGAGCCGAGGCCGCCGCCGGCGCCGGTGACGACCACGGTCTTGCCTTCGAACTCGGCTGTCGAACCCACGCTGCGCCCTCCTCCACGCCCTTATTTTGAGCCAATAAGCTAGCCAAGCAAATGTAATTAAGCAACACGATAATCCGCTTGCGCGGCGTGAAATCCTGGATAATGTAGGAAAGTAACATAAATCCTGTGCTCCTAAGGGCCAGGCGCCAACGTGCATCAATGGGAGAAATCGAGATGAGCCTTGCGAAATGGACTGTCGGCCTGTTGGCCGGAATGAGCATGCTGGCTTTTGCAGCGCCGGCCGATGCCGGCGAGGTGCGCGTCACCGTCGCCGAATACAGCGCCAAGACCGGCCCCTATTTCGAAGCGGTGAAAAAGGAATTCGAGGCCGCCAATCCCGGCATCACCATCAAATATGAAGTGGTGCCGTGGGATGTGCTGTTGCAGAAGCTCACCACCGACATCACCGCCGGCACCAATGCCGACCTCTCGATCATTGGCACCCGCTGGCTGATCGATTTCGTCCAGCAGGATGTCGCCGAGCCGCTCGACAGCTACATCAAGCCCGAATTCAAGGACCGCTTCATCGACACCTTCCTGCAGCCCTCGATCATGAATGGCCACACCTATGGCCTGCCGATCGCCGCCTCGGCGCGCGCCATGTATTACAACAAGGAGCTGTTCGAGAAGGCCGGCATCGCCAAGCCGCCGGCGACCTGGACCGAACTGCAGGAAGACGCCCGCAAGATCAAGGCCGTCGGCGCCTTCGGCTACGGCCTGCAGGGCAAGGAGATCGAGACCGACGTCTATTACTACTATGCGATGTGGTCCTTCGGCACCGAGATCCTCAACAAGGACGGCACATCGGGCCTCGGAACGCCCGGCGCACTGGAAGCCGCCAAGCTCTACAAGTCGATGATCGACGAGGGCCTGACGGAACCGGGTGTCACCTCCAACAACCGCGAGGACGTGCAGAACCTGTTCAAGCAGGGCAAGGTCGGCATGATGATCACCGCGCCCTTCCTGTCCAACCAGATCAAGGAAGAAGCGCCCAACCTGAAATATGGCGTCGCCGCCATTCCCGCCGGCCCGACCGGCGCGCGCGGCACCTATGGCGTCACCGACTCGATCATCATGTTCAAGAATTCCAAGAACAAGGACGAGGCCTGGAAGCTGCTCGACTTCCTGTTCACCAAGGAGCAGCGCGCCAAGTTCACCCAAGGCGAAGGCTTCCTGCCGGTGAACAAGGAAGAGGCCAAGATGGACTATTACGTCAACAACGCTGATCTTGCCGCCTTTACAGCACTTCTGCCCGACGCCCGCTTCGCGCCGGTCATCCCGGGCTGGGAGGAGATCGCCCAGATCACCTCGGACGCCATGCAGAAGATCTATCTCGGCGGCGACCCCGAGGCCGGCCTGAAGGAAGCGGCGGCCAAGGCCAACGCGGTGTTCAAGAAATAAGGGCGTATCTCCCTGCGCCCGTGGCGCGCCCTACCCCCGCGGGGCGCGCCACACCTCTTAGAAGAGGCTGCAACGGCCGCGGAAATAGCTGAACCGATAGGGCGTTCACCTCGGACCAGAGGATAGATTGCCAAAGTCCGCGCCGCCCCTCATTGCCCTGCCGGGCATTTCTCCCCGTATAGTGACGGGGAGAAATGGCATGCTGCAGCGCTGGCGCATTGCCTGCCAGGTTGGCGATTGGCGAAATCGCCGGCGACAGCGTTCCTCTCCCCGTCACTATACGGGGAGAGGATGCCGGCAGGCAGGTGAGGGCAGCGCAGACGCTGGGAAAGAATTTGAACTGAGCCCTCAGAACGAACGCGTCGAGATTAGGCTAGCTGGCAAACTAGCGCTGCCGATGCCTCGCAACATGGTCCCAACCAGCCGATGCAAAATCGCTTCCTGCCCTATCTGCTGACGCTACCCAGCCTGCTCTTGGCGGCGGTGGTGATCTTCTGGCCGGTCTGGGACCTGATCCAGATATCGACGCATGACGTCAACCGCTTCGGTCAGTTGCGCGAGTTCAGCGGCCTTGCCAACTTCACCGAACTGTTCGCCGACCCAGATTTCGTCGCAGCACTTTGGCGCACCGGGCTCTGGACCGTGCTGGTGGTCGGCGGCGCGCTGCTTTTGTCGATCCCGGTGGCGATGATCCTCAACATGGATTTCTACGGACGCGGCCTCGCCCGCGTCATCATCATGCTGCCCTGGGCGGTGTCGCTGACGATGACGGCCGTGGTCTGGCGCTGGGCGCTCAACGGCGAAAGCGGCATGCTGAATTCGGCGCTGATGAAGCTCGGCCTGATCAGCCAGAACATCCAGTGGCTGGCCAGCGCCGAGACGGCCTTTCCGATGCAGGTGCTGATCGGCATTCTCGTCACGGTGCCGTTCACCACCACGATCTTCCTCGGCGGCCTGTCCTCGATCCCCGACGACCTCTACGAGGCGGCCGCGCTCGAAGGCGCGACGCATTTCCAGCAGTTCCGCGAGATCACCTTCCCGCTCCTGAAACCCTTCATCAACATCGCGATCGTGCTCAACACCATCTATGTCTTCAACTCCTTCCCGATCATCTGGGTGATGACGCAGGGCGGGCCGGCCAACTCGACCGACATATTGGTCACGCATCTCTACAAGCTCGCCTTCCGCATCGGCAAACTGGGCGAGGCTTCCGCCGTGTCGCTGGTGATGTTCGCGATCCTGCTCATCTTCACCATGATCTATGTGCGGCTTGCCATGCGGGAGCAGCGCGCATGACGCCGAAGCTGAAACGCACCTTCATCGCGTGGCTGCTGCTGGCCCCTTTGATCGTGGTGACGATCTTCCCCTTCGCCGTGATGTTCCTCACCGCCGTCAAGCCGCGCACCGAGGTGCTGACGCCGACCTGGTGGCCGAGCGAATTCCGCTGGGAGAATTTCGCCGACATGTGGGTGGCGACCGGTTTCGGCCAGGCGCTTCTGAATTCGCTTTATGTCTCCGCCTTGGCGACCATCGGCGCGATCCTGATCTCCGTGCCGGCGGCCTATGCCATGTCGCGCTTCCGTTTCGCCGGCTATGGCGCCTTCCGCCAGTTCCTGCTGATCTCGCAGATGATCTCGCCGATCGTGCTGGTGCTCGGCCTGTTTAGGCTGATGGCTGCCTGGGGCCTGGTCGAGTCGACCACGGCTCTCGGCTTCATCTACATGGCCTTCAACGTCGCCTTCACGGTGTGGATGCTGCAGAGCTATTTCGACACCATCCCGCGCGACCTCGAGGAGGCGGCCTGGATGGAAGGCGCCGGCCGCTGGCTGACCTTGCGCAAAGTGTTCCTGCCGCTCTGCCTGCCGGCGATCGCGGTGACGGCGATCTTCACCTTCATCAACGCCTGGAACGAGTTCGTGGTCGCGCTCACCATGCTGCGCAGCCAGGAAAGCTACACGCTGCCGATCCAGGTTTTCTCGCTGGTCGCCGGCCGCTATACGATCGAATGGCACCATGTCATGGCGGCCACGCTCTTGGCGACGCTGCCGGTGGCGATCCTCTTCATCTGGCTGCAGCGCTACCTCGTCCGGGGCCTTGCGCTCGGGGCCGTCAAATAGCAATCCCGGCAATTCCAGGAAAAATACGCAGCGGTTTTCGTTCCGGAATCGCGAAAAAACAAGAAAGTCTAGGGAGCGTTCATGCGCATCTTCACCGCCTCGCTGGCGACGGAAACCAACACCTTCTCGCCGGTCCCGACCGACCGGGCCTCCTTCGAGATGGCCTTCTATGCCGGCCCGGGAAAACATCCGGAGACGCCGACGCTGTGCTCCTCGCCGATCGTGGCGCTACGCAAGCGCGCTGCGAAGGACGGGCTGACCGTCATCGAAGGCACGGCGACCTGGGCCGAGCCCGGCGGCCTGGTGCAGCGGCAAACCTATGAAGCGCTACGCGACGAGATCCTTGGCCAGCTAAGGGAAGCGCTGCCGGTAGATGCCGTCATCCTCGGCCTGCACGGCGCCATGGTCGCGCAAGGCTATGACGATTGCGAAGGCGATCTGCTGGAGCGGGTGCGCGCCATCGTCGGCCCGGAAGTGGTGATCGCCTCCGAGTTCGATCCGCACAGCCATCTGACGCCGAAACGCGTCGCGGCTAGTGATGTGATGGCCTATTTCCTCGAATTTCCGCACACCGATTTCTACGAGCGCGGCGAGCATGTCGTCGAGCTCGGCCTCGCCGCGGCGCGTGGCGAGATCAGGCCGGTGATCTCGACCTTCGACTGCCGGATGATCCAGGTGCTGCCGACCAGCCGCGAGCCGATGCGCTCCTTCGTCGACAGGATCAAGGCGCTGCATGGCAAGGACGGTGTGCTCTCGGTCTCGGTCATCCACGGCTTCATGGCCGCCGACGTGCCGGAGATGGGCACGCGCATCCTGGTCGTCACCGACAATGACAAGGCAAAGGGCGACAAGCTCGCCGAGACGCTGGGCCGCGAGCTCTATGCAATGCGCGAACAGACGGCGATGACGATGCTCTCCGCCGCTGCGGGTATCGATCAGGCGCTAGCCGTGCGCGCGGAACGCCAGGACAGGCCGGTGGTGATAGCCGACATCTGGGACAATCCCGGCGGCGGCGTGCCGGGCGACGGCACCATCGTGCTGCGCGAGCTGCTCAAGCGCGGCGTAACCAAGGTCGGCGTGGCGACGATCTGGGACCCGATCGCGGTGACCTTCTGCCACGCCGCCGGCGAAGGCGCCGTCATCGACCTGCGCTTCGGCGGCAAGGCCGGCCCTCAGGCCGGCGAGCCGATCGATGCGCGCGTCACGGTGCTGAAGACGACCAACGAAGGCTGGCAAAGCTTCGGCCCGAGTCGCGTGACATTGGGGCCGTCAGCGGTGGTGCGCATCGAAGGCACCGAGGTCGACGTCATCCTGAACACCAACCGCACCCAGACCTTCGAGCCGGACGTCTTCTCCAACATCGGCATCGATCCGATGGGCAAGGATATCCTGCTGATCAAGTCGACAAACCATTTCTACGCCGGCTTCGCGCCGATCGCCGCCGAGATCATCTATGTCGCGGCGCCGAGCTCCTATCCGAGCAATCCGGTGAAGACGGATTACAGGAAGTTGAAGCGGGCTATATGGCCGCGGGTGGCTGATCCGTGGAAACAGCCAATCTCCCCCCTTGTGGCGGAGATGCCCGGCAGGGCAGAGGGGGGCGCGAAGGATCGCGACCTCGCGTAGCTTAGGTAACAAGTCCCAAGCGGGATGTCGGAGCGACTTGAGGGCCTGAAACGTCGGCGGGACAGCGCCCCCCTCTGGCCTGCCGGCCATCTCCCCCACAAGGGGGAGATCAGCCAATCACACCAATCCCCGCTTCACCATCATCGCGTCCGGCGACGGCATCTTGCCGCGAAACGCCGTGTAGAGCTCCTCAGGATCCTTCGAGCCACCCGCGGCATAGATGTTCTTGCGCAGCCGCTCGGCCAGCTCGGGGTTGAAGGCGTCGCCCGTCTCCTCGAAAGCCGAGAAGGCGTCGGCGTCGAGCACTTCCGACCACATGTAGGAATAATAGCCGGCTGAATATCCGTCGCCGGCGAAGACATGGCCGAAATGCGGGGTGCGGTGGCGCATTGCGATCGTGTCCGGCATATGCAGCTTTTCCAGCGTCTCGGCCTCGAAGCGAAGCGGATTGGTGGGCGCCTCAGGTCTTGCATGATAGGCCATGTCGATCAGCGCCGAGGCGGTGAACTCGACCGTGGCGAAGCCGGCGCCGAAGGTGCGGGCGGCGAGCATCTTGTCGAGCAGCGCCTTCGGCATCGGCTTGCCGGTCTTGACATGCAGCGCGTGCTTTTCCAGCACCGCCGGCACCGTCAGCCAATGCTCGTAGAGCTGCGAGGGCAGTTCGACGAAGTCGCGGCTGACGGAAGTGCCGGAAACCGACGGCCAGGTGACCTCGGTCAGCATGCCGTGCAGCGCGTGGCCGAACTCGTGGAACAGCGTCTTTGCCTCATCCACCGACAGCAGCGCTGCCTCGCCGGCCGGCGGCTTGGCGAAGTTCATGATGTTGTAGATCACCGGCTTGGAACCGTGACCGAGCTTGTAGCCGGACTTCAGCGCGCTCATCCAGGCGCCGGATCGCTTGGAGGGCCGCGCGAAATAGTCGGCCAGGAACAGGCCGCGCTCGCTGCCGTCGGCATTCTTCACCACGAACGCGCGGGCGTCCGGATGCCAGGCGGCGATGCCCTTCTTCTCCTCGAAGGTGATGCCGAACAGTTTCGTCGCGACATCGAAGCAGGCCTCGATGACGCGTTCGAGCTGCAGGTAAGGCTTCAGCTCCGCCTCGTCGAAGGCGAATTTCTCGGCGCGCAGCTTCTCCTGGTAGAAGCGCCAGTCCCAGGCGGCGAACTTCTCGTTGCTGCCGGCTTCAGTCGCGAGCCGTTCCAGCTCCTTCTGGTCGGCGGCGGCTTTTTCCAATGCCTTCTCCCACACCGGATCGAGCAGCTCGTGCACCGCCTTCGGGGTCTTCGCCATCGTGTCGTCGAGCTTCAGCGCCGCGAAGGAATCATAGCCCAGAAGCTTCGCCTTCTCGGCGCGCAGCTTCAGCATGTCGCGCACGACATCGGTGTTGTCGGAGGCGCCGCCATTCTGGCCGCGCATGATGAAAGCTTTGAACGCGATCTCGCGCAGGTCTCGGCGCTCCGAGAAGGTCGAGAACGGCTCGTAGATCGAGCGCGACAACGTCACCGCATAGCGGCCCTTCTGGCCGCGCATCTCGGCCGCCTCGGCCATGGCGCTCTTCAGAAAATCCGGCAGGCCGGCCAGATCGGCCTCGTCGAGGAACAGCGCCCAGTCGCGTTCATCGGCAAGCAAATTCTGGCCGAATTTGGTACCGAGCGAGGAAAGTTCCTCATTGATGGCCGCGAGCCGCTTCTTGCCTTCGGCGTCGAGCTTCGCGCCCGACCGGACAAAGCCCTTCCAGGTTTTTTCCAGAACGCGCAGCGTTTCGGCATCGAGCTTCAGGCTGTCGCGGCGCTGGTAGAGATCGTCGATGCGGGCAAACAGCTTCTCGTTCATCGAGATCGCCGAGAAATGCCGCGACATCTTCGGCGAAACCTCGCGTTCCATCGCCTGGATCGTGTCGTTGGTGTGGGCGCCGGCGCGGCACCAGAAGATCGACGAGACATGGTCGAGCGGCTCGCCGGCAAGCTCGAGCGCGGCCAGCGTGTTCTCGACGGTCGGCGTCTCGCTGTTGCCGGCGATCGCGTCGATCTCGGCCTGGTGCGCCGCGAGTGCCGCGTCGAAGACCGGACCGAAATCATTGTCGCCGATGCGCGAGAAATCCGGCAGGCCGAGCGGCCCCTGCCAGAGGGTCAGCGGATGGGCGGCGAGGTCGACGGCTTGTGAGGATGACATGAGCGATTCCGGTGAGGTGGATAGAGGCGGGCTGTGTCCGATGTAGGGCGATGCCGCGCGACGCGCAACACGGCGGGGTCAATAGCCGCTGCAATCCTGCGCTACCGCCGTCTGCGTGCTGGCGACGATGCGCCCGCCGACGACGGTGAAGGTCTCGCGCATCAGCATGTCATTATTCGGAAAATCGTAGCAGGCGAGCACAGTGGTCTCGCCGTTCTCGCTCTTTTCGATGCGGTGGCGGATCGCAGCACCCGCGACCGCGCGCTGCCATTCGTCGATCGAGGCGATGAAGTCCTCTTTGGTCTGGACAACGCCGATGTCGTCAAGCTTCATGCGGACATCGTCGGAAAGCAGGTCCGACAATTCGCTGCGGTCGGCGACCAGCAGCGCCGAATACCAGCGATCGATGATGGCGCCGTCATCGGCGCTGGCGCGGACGATCGACGTCACCAGCAGCGCCGCCGCGACAAAGATCCTCCACCAGCTCCGCCGCATCACGCCTCCGTTAAAGCTCCGGCCGTTCGAAGTCGCCGGTTTCCTTGTTCATCACCCACAGCTCCCCGGCCGAGATGTCGAACCATGCGCCGTAGAGCGAGAGCCTGCCCTTGCCTTCGAGGATGGAGACGCAGGGAAAGGTCCTGAGATTGGCGATGGAATAGCGAATGGAAATACGTTCCAGCGCCGTCTGGCGCTCGGTTGCCGTCATCATCGTGCTGGCGGCCACGGTCTCGGCGGCCGGAGCGATCAGGCTCATCCATTTGCCGATGAAATCGCCAGGCGACAGCGGCGCCGAGTTGGTGTCGAGCGCGGCGCGAATGCCGCCGCAGCGGCCGTGGCCCATCACCACGATGTTCTTCACCTTCAGGCTCTGCACGGCGAATTCGAGCGCGGCCGAGGTCGAGTGATACTCGCCGTCCGGCTCGTAGGGCGGCACCAGATTGGCGACATTGCGCAGCACGAAGAGCTCGCCGGGACCGGCATCGAAGATCGCTTCCGGCGCGGAGCGCGAATCGCAGCAGGCGACGATCATCGTCTCGGGCGCCTGGCCGTCGCGCGCCAGCGAGCGATAGCGGTCGCTTTCGGCAGGGTAGCGACCGCTCATGAAGTTGCGATAGCCGGCGAGGAGGTGCTCGGGGAGGTGAGGCATGGGCGGCTAAAGCCTTTCCGGGGGTTGGAGGCGGCAGCTCGGTGCGATCGAAAAAGCCTCTAGCGGCAAATGCAGGTCGCGGGCAATGCCGAATTGCGGATGGAAGCGTCGCAATCGCGTACCGCCAAAGGCTGCACGGCCGATTTCGCCTCAAGCCCAGATGGCAACAGGAATGCCGAAACGATCCAGCAGCGGCGGATCGGGCGACGGCCGCGCCTCGCCGCTGGCGATCCGCCCGGCAATCAGCATCATCGCCGCCGCGTCGAGGAAGTCGTCGCTCGCAGCACCCCGTGGCGGCGCCTGATCGAGGAAGCTTTTCTCATAGCCATGCCGGCAAAGCAGCGCCTTGCGCTCCTCCATGCCGGCCGGGTTGACCGCGCCCTTGATCTTCTTCGGCAGCGCCATCGCCGTGCCGCCATTCAGCCGGCAGAACGCCACTTCCGGATGCGATTCGAAGACGCGGCCGCGCAAATCCGGCTTTGCGATCAGCAAAGCGTCGATCTCGCGGATCTTCGAAAAGATGCCGAAGGCCTGGATGGAAACGCCGCGCGGCGGGTCGGAGGTCCCCATCGCCACCGCGCTTGACCGCCGGTGCGCTTCATACCAGGCCTCGATCGTGGTGAAATCGCTGGTGTCGGCATAGAGCGCCGCGCGCGAGGGGATGGCAAAGACGCTCGACTGCCTTGCCCCGAGCAGCGGCCGCACCAGCGCTTCCGGCCCGCGGCCGCCCTTGCGCGAAAAATCCGGCAGGCCGATCGGCATGTCGACGGCGATCGTGGCCTCCGGCAGCGCGTCGAGCAGCGCGTGAAAACTCGGAAAGACCGAGACGGAGGGCGCGGCGCCAGCTTCGCGATGGACGGCGATCCAGCCGGCCTTGCAGCCGTCCACGCCGGCCAGCGCGTGGCCGGCCGGTTTCACGCCCGCTTGTCCCGCCCGGGATGCAGGAGATGGCGCAGCTGCACCATCGCCATCGGGTGCGACAGACTCTGCGCGTCGGTTTCGAGCTGCAGCTCGTCGCCGCCGCGTTTCGCGGTGCGCGCGAGGATCTCGTAGACGGCCGCCGTGGTCGATTGCAGCGCCTTGACCGGCGCCTGGCCGGAGAGAATCCGCGCCAGATAGACCGCGGCCGTCAGGTCGCCGAGCCCATTCGGCGGCCTCTCGATCACACGGTGCTCGGCAAGCAGCGCCTGGCTGCCGTCGAGCAGGAAATTGCCGATGCCGCCCGCCATCATCGCGGGCGCCGAGGTCACCAGCATGGTAGAGGGCCCGGCATGAAGGGCGGCCGCCGTCACCGCCTTGATATCGGGCAGCGGCGCGCCCGCCATCCACTCCAGCTCATAGCGGTTGGGCGTCGCGATATCCGCGATCGGCATCAATTTGTCGCGCATGGCTGCGGCCGTCGCCTCCGGCACGTAGAGCCCGCCGGAATCGCCCATCACCGGGTCGCAGACGTAAAGCGCGGTCGGCGTCTTCTCCTTGACGGCGGCGACCAGCGAGGCGACGGCTTCCGCCTGGCCCGCCTCGCCGAGATAGCCCGACAGCACGGCTCGCACCTCGCCCAGCCAGGGCGCCAGCTCGAGGTCGGCCATCAGCGCCTTGAACTGGTCGAGCGGCGGCACGATGCGGGTTGCCCGGCTGTGCCCCGGATGCCAGGGCAGGATGACGGTCGGCACCGCCCAGACCGGAAAGCCCAGCGTCTCCAGCGCGAAGACCGCGGCGCGATTTCCCACCGAGCCGCGGGCGACATGGCTGGAGATGACGATGACCGCGCGCGGCGCGTCGTTTTTTTCTGCATTCATGGAATCTGAATCCTAGCCGCCACGTGTGGCGGCATACACCAGCCAGGCCAATAGCCCAATGGCAATGACGAAGCCGAGCGTTCGGCCAATGCGGGTTCCCCAATATTCGATGGGATCGGCGCGGTCCGTGTCGGCGGCGGTGACGCGGTCGCGCGCGTCCTTCGCCGCGCGGGCGATAAACGACGCGCCTGGGGACGTCTCCTGTTGCACGCGTTCGAGGATGCGGCGCGATTCGGCCTCGTCGTCCCGGCGCTCTGCCATGGCAATTGCCCTTTCCGGCCCGCAGCTTAGAGCAATTCCAGGGAAAGTGCGAAGCGGTTTTCCGCCCGGAATTGCGTCGACAAAAAAGATGACATCTTGTTCGCGCGACTATTCACGGTGGCACCGCAGCGGGCGTCATCAGCCGGACATTTTCTTGCGCGTGGATTGTGGTAATGCTTCGCCTGCAACTTCTGTCGAGGGACCATTCATGATTGCCGAGCGCCTCTCACCACCTTCCGCCTTCCGTATCCTGCCCGCCTTCCTGATGATGGCTTTCGTGCTGCCGCTGCTCGCCGGCTGCGGCTACAACACCATTCCGACGGCGGAAGAGAACGCCAGGGCGGCCTGGAGCGAGGTGCTCAACCAGTATCAGCGCCGCTCCGACCTGATCCCGAACCTGGTCGAGACGGTGAAGGGCTATGCCTCGCATGAAAAGGACACGCTCGACGCGGTTGTTCAGGCGCGCGCCAAGGCAACGCAGATCACGGTGACGCCCGAGACGCTGAAGGATCCCGAGGCGCTGAAGAAGTTCCAGGATGCCCAGGCCGGACTGACTAGCGCGCTGTCGCGGCTGATCGCGGTGTCGGAAGCCTATCCCGATCTCAAGGCCAACCAGAATTTTCTCGCGCTGCAGGCGCAGCTCGAAGGCACGGAGAACCGCATCGCGGTTGCGCGGCGCGACTACATCCAGGCGGTCAGGGACTACAATCTGACGCTGAAGACCTTCCCGTCCGTGCTGTGGGCGACCTTCTGGTTCCGCGGCAACGAGCCCTTCGCCAACTTCACCGTCGACGAGGACAAGATGCAGGTGCCGAAGGTGGATTTCGGCACGAGCACCACCAAGCAGGGCGGGTGAGAGCTTCGGCTGAGATTTGATCGAGCTTGCAGGCCTTGAGTTCCTTCACACCCCCCTCTGTCCTGCCGGACATCTCCCCCGCAAGGGGGGAGATCAGCCGTCATCTGCGCTTTCGCCAATTTTCGGCGTCTGAAGGAGAAGGCCGGCAACGAAGCTGCCAATCTCCCCCCTTGTGGGGGAGATGGCCGGCAGGCCAGAGGGGGGTGCCTCGCGCCTACCTCGCGTTTCTTGGCCTTCTTGCCGCTCTCCTCCTCCCCCTCGCCGCCTTCGGCGCCGACCTTCCTGCGCTGACCGGCCGCGTCGTCGACAATGCTGGCATCATCGATGCCGGCACCCGGGCGGCGCTGACGCAAAAACTCGCCGACTTCGAAACCAAGGGTTCCGACCAGATCGTCGTCGCCACCATCCCCAGCCTCGGCGGCGAAGAGATCGAACCTTACGCCAACCGGCTGTTCCGCTTCTGGAAGCTCGGCCAGGCCAAGGAAAACAACGGCGTGCTGCTCTTGGTGGCGCCGAACGACCGCAAGATGCGCATCGAGGTCGGCTATGGGCTGGAAGGCACGCTGACCGACCTGCACACCAAGCTGATCATCGAGAACGACATGGTGCCGGCCTTCCGCGCCGGCGATTTCTCCGGCGGCATCACCAAGGCCGTCGACGACATGATCATGGTGCTGGAGGGCAATCCGGAGGAGCTGGAGGCGCGCGGCAAGCGCAACGAGCAGGCCCCGTTCAACTCCGACGACCTTTTCTTCGCCATCTTCATCACCATCTGGGCGCTGATCTTCTTCGGCGGCATCGCGATGACGGTGCTGCCGCCGATCTTCGGCCAGAAGATCGGACCGGGCCGCTACCGCTGGCTCGGCATGACCTTCGATCAGAACCGGCGTTCCTCTTCGGGCGGCTGGTCGTCGGGTGGCGGCGGCTGGTCCTCAGGCGGCGGCGGAGGCTGGTCGTCGGGCGGCGGCGGGTTCTCCGGCGGCGGCGGCTCGTCCGGCGGCGGCGGTTCTTCAGGCAGCTGGTGAGCACCATGGCAACGCGACCGATCAGCGCCGAGGACCATGACCGAATCGCCGAGGCGATCCGGACGGCCGAGCTGAAGACCGACGGCGAGATCTATTGCGTCGTCGCCAGAGCCAGCGACGGCTACTTCTTTCCGGCCGCTTTCACCACGACGATCGGCCTGTTCATCGCCAGCCTCGCCGTCGCCTACGGGCTTGAAGGCTTGTGGCTGACCATCCGGCTGCCGCATTTCGTGCTGGCGCAGATGTTGGCGCTGGCTTCGGTGTTCGCCCTGCTCTGGTTCCTGCCCGCCTTTCGCATCCATTTCGTGCCGCGAAGGCTGCGCTATCAGGCCGCGCATGCCAATGCGATGAAGCAGTTCCTTGCCCGCAACGTCCATCGTACGAGCGCGCGCACGGGCGTGCTGATCTTCGTCTCCATCGCGGAGCGCTATGCCGAGGTCGTCGCCGACTCCGGCATCGACGCCAAGGTCGGCCAGCATGTCTGGGACGGCGTTGTGCGCGAGCTGACGAAACATGCCGGCGACAACCGCCTGGCCGACGGCTTCGTGAAAGCCATCGAATCGGTCGGCGCGGTGCTTGCCGAGCATTTCCCGGTCACCGAAGGCGACACCAACGAGCTCGACGACCATCTCGTCGAGATCTGAACGCTGTGTTGAGATTCCGGTCAGGCCGAGTCGAGAATGACAGCTTCCGAGAACCGGAGCGGATCGTACTTTTGAGTACGTGAGCACCGGAAGCGCAGGAAGTTGCCGTTCGCAGACCGGCATCACCTGAATATCAACACAGCGTACGGCTTTCGTCTGTGCGAAAGCCGTCCAAGGGCCGTGGCGGACTCTTTGCAATCGCCCGATGCGGGTTTATGGTTAACCAATCATGAACACGCTGACCATCGACATCCGGAAGGCAGAGCCGCGCGACGCCAGCGCCATCGCCGAGGTGCACCAGCAAGCCTGGCGCGGCGCTTATTCCGGCATCATCCCGCACCGCACGCTGACCTCGATGATCAACCGCCGCGGCGTCGACTGGTGGGCCAACGCGATTCGCCGCGCCGCTACCGTGCTGGTGGTCGAGATCGGCGGAACCGTCGCCGGCTATGCCACGATCGGCAAGAACCGCGCCCGCGAGCTCCGTCAGCAGGGCGAGATCTATGAGCTCTATCTGCGGCCGGAATATCAGGGCATCGGGCTCGGCAGCCGGCTGTTCAAGGCGGCCAAGGCCCGGCTGGCGGACCACGGCCTGCGCGGCCTTGTGGTCTGGGCGTTGGAAGACAACCACAACGCCTTGGCCTTCTACGCCGGCAATGGCGGCCGCGATATCGCCGAAGGCGTCGAGGTCTTCGAGCAGAGGGCGCTGAAGAAGGTCGCATTCGTCTGGAACGACTAGCATCCCTAAGTTACAGGCGATCACAAACTGTGCGCTTCCATTAGCGTCCGGCACTAATCGCCGCATTGCACCATGACGCTTCGCCCGCTATCGGTCTTGCAATCGAGAGAGGGATTTAGCCATGCGTATCGAAGCCGTGCCAATCGGGAAGAACCCGCCTGACGACATCAACGTCATCATCGAGGTGCCGATCGGCGGCGAGCCGATCAAATACGAGATGGACAAGGAGGCCGGCACCTTGTTCGTCGACCGCTTCCTGCACACCTCCATGCGCTATCCCGGCAATTACGGCTTCGTGCCGCACACGCTGTCGGGCGACGGCGACCCGATCGACGTCCTGGTCTGCAACACCCGCGCGCTAGTGCCGGGCTGCGTCATCAACGTGCGGCCGATCGGCGTGCTGATCATGGAAGACAATGCCGGCCAGGACGAGAAGGTGATCGCCGTCCCCTCGCCCAAGCTGACGCTACGCTACGAGAACGTCACCGAATACACCCATCTTCCGGAAATCACCCGCCAGCAGGTGCAGCACTTCTTCGAGCACTACAAGGATCTCGAGCCCGGCAAATGGGTCAAGATTGAGGGCTGGCACGATTCCAAATATGCCAAGAAGATGATCGTCGACGCGATCGCGCGGGCCAAGGCGGCTAAAGCTTAACGCACCGCCTTCTCGCCGCCGGCGGCGGTGATTACGCCCACGATGATCAACCCGGTCAGCACCAGCCGCACGCCGGCGCTGACGCCGAACGTGTTGAGCATGGTGAGCAGCAACACCAGGAACAGCCCAGCGCCCCAGACGCCGGGCACATTGGCCTTGCCGCCGGCGACCGAGGTGCCGCCGATGACGACGACCGCGATCGAGGCGAGCAGGTACTCATTGCCGATATCGACATTGGCGCCGCGGAAATAGCCGGCAAGCAGCGCCCCGTCGATGCCCCCCAGCGCGCCGCACAGCGTATAGGTCAGGAAGCGGATGCGGCCGACATGGACGCCGGCCAGCCATGCGGCGCGAATGTTCTGGCCGATCGCCAGCACCGAGCGGCCAAAGATCATGCGCTGCAACGCGAGCGCGGCGCCAATCGTGAACAGCACAGTCAGCATCGCCAGCACCGGAATGCCCAGCACCTGCCAGTTGGTGAAGTCGGCGAAACCCGGCGGCGGCTTGATCTGCAGGCCGCGGCCATAGCTGATGTCGACCGACTGGATGATGAAGCTCGCCGATAGCGTCGCGATGATCGGCGGGATGCGCAGCGCCCAGATCAAGAGATAGTTGATGGCGCCGATCGCCGCGCCGCAGGCAAGCGCCGCGAGCAGCCCGACGACGATCATCGAATCGCTGCCGCCCATCACCTTCATGGCGACGGCGCTTGCCAGGCCGATATTGGCCGGCAGCGACAGGTCGACATTGCCGGGTCCGAGCGTGATGACGAACATCTGACCGACACCGACGATAACGGTGAACACGGCGAGCGAGAGCGCCGCCGTGACCATGCCACCGGCGCCATAGCCGCCGGTGAAGGCGACCGTTGCCAGCCAGACGACCAGCGCGCCGACGAAGGACCAGATCCAGGGTTTTTCAAGCAGCGTCCGCACCGAGGTCATCGCCTACCGCTCCCTGCGGCTGATCAGCACCCGCGCGGCCAGCACGATGATCAGAATCGCGCCGTTGGCGGCGACCTGCCAGTCGGGCGGGATGTGCATGAAGGTCAAGAGCGGTGAAGCGGCCAACGCCAGCGTCAGCGCGCCGAGCACCGCGCCGATCGGCGACACGCGGCCGCCGACGAACTCGCCACCGCCCAGGATGACGCCGGCGATCGACAGCAGCGTGTAGCCATTGCCGATATTGGCGTCGGCCGAGGTGGTGATGCCGATCAGCGCCATGCCGGAAAGCAAGCCGAATAACCCTGTCAGCGCGAAGAGCATGATCTTGGTCTTGAGCAGCGACCAGCCGGCGCGCCGCAACGCCGCGGCATTGCCGCCGGAACCGCGCAGGATGACGCCGTAGGAGGTGCGCATCAGGCCGAAATGCACGACCGCCGCGATGATCAGCGCGGCAAGGATCGGGAATGGGATGTAAGGCGGCTTGAAGGACATGACCGAAAGCAGCCAGTCCGGCGCCTTGCCGCCGGGCTTGGGCAGAACCAGGATGGCAAGCCCCTGCCAGACGAAGCTCATGCCGAGCGTCACCACGATGGACGGCAGGTTGCGCAGATGGATCAGCGCGCCGAGCAGTGCGTAGACGCCAATCGAGCCGAGCAGCACGACAATGCCGATGAGCGGCGCGTCCCTCAGCCAGGTCGCGGTGACGCAGCCGACGAAGCCGACGAAGGTGCCGATCGAGAGATCCAGCTCATTGCCGGCGATGACGAACATCTGCGCGATCGTCGCCAGCGCGATCGGGATCGCCAGGTTGAGCATCAGGTTGAAGCCGAAATAGCTGATGGCGCGTGGGTTGAGCCAGGCAATCGCCATCAGCACCAGCGCCAGCGACAAAGCCGGCAAAAGACCGCGCAACAGGCGCGCCCGAGCGGCGCTGCCGCGTGGCGAGGATTTCGGGAGCGTGCCAGGAGCAATCGCGGTCATCTCAGGCCGCGTCGCCGAACGAGGACTGGATGATCTTTTCCTCCGTCAGCTCGTCGCGCCGCAGATTGGCGACGATGCGGCCGTTCTTGAACACGTAGACATGGTCGCAATTGTCGAGCTCTTCGGTTTCGGTCGTGTACCAGAGGAAGGTGCGGCCCTTGGCGGCCTCCTCGCGCACGAGGTCGTAGACTTCGAGCTTGGTGCCGATATCGACGCCGCGCATCGGGTCGTCCATCAGCACGATCTCGGCGTCGGAGCCGAGCGCGCGGGCAAACAGCGCCTTCTGCTGGTTCCCGCCCGACAGCGAATAGATGTTGTTGTTCATGTCGGGCGTGCGGATGCCGATCTTCTGCTTCCAGAATTCGGCGAGCTCGGCCTCGCGCTGCGGCGAGATCAAAAGGCCATTGCGCAACCGGGCCAACGAGCGGATGCCGATATTCTGCGCGATCGACCATTGCGAAAAGATGCCGTCCGACTGGCGGTCGCCGGCGACCAGCGCCACCGGCGCCGTCACCTCGATGCCGGCCTTGGCGCGCGAGGCGGCCGAGAAGGTCGCCAGCAAAAGGTCCGTCTGGCCATGGCCGGCAAGCCCTGCAAGGCCGATGATCTCGCCGGCGCGGGCGACAAGCTCCTTGCCGTCCTGCTGCCTGGCCGGGCGCGCGCGAACCCTGAGCGCGCCGGCCTCGGTTTTCCGGGTTTCGGCGGCGGCCTTCTGATGTCTTTCGGCGCCGCCCATGGCGGCGACGAGCTTGTCGCGGTCGAAGGCGCGGGCGGCATTGGCCGCGACCACCTTGCCGTCGCGCATCACCACGATGCGGTCGGCGTTCTGCAGCACCTCGCCCAGCACATGCGAGATCAGGATGCAGCTGCCGCCTGCCTCGACGAAGCGACGGACGAAGGAAAGCAGCTGGCCTGCGGTGTGCGCATCGAGCGAGGAGGTCGGCTCGTCGAGGATGACCAGATGCAGCGGCTCGCGGGTCAGCGTGAAGGCGCGCGCCACCTCGACCATCTGCCGCCGCCCGATCGACAGGTCACCGGCGATGTCGTCCGCCGAAATGCCGTGCTCCGGAAAGATCTCGTCGAGCTTGGCGCGGATGAGATCGGCCGCCCTACGCCGCCAGCCGAAGCCCTTGAGCGCGGGATGGTTGATGCGCGTGTTCTCGGCGATGCTGAGATTGGGACAGAGCGACAGTTCCTGGAACACGCAGCGTATACCGAGTTCGAGCGCACGGGCCACAGAATAGCTCGCCTCTTCGTTGCCGCGCACCGCGATCTGCCCGCCATCCGGCCGCAGCGTGCCGGCCACCATATGCATGAGCGTCGACTTGCCGGCGCCGTTATGCCCGACCAGCCCGACGCATTCGCCGGCGCCGACATGGAAGTCGACGCCGTTTAGAGCCCGAACGGCGCCGAAATGCTTTTCGGCGCCGTTCAGCCTGACGATGTCGGTGTTTGCCTTGAGCATGCTCAACGATACCCGGCTGGCGATGCGGCTGGCAAATTCACTCCGCCACTACTTGATGTTGGCCTTGATCGCCGCGATAGCCTCTTCCTGCGTGTATTCGTGCGTGGCAACGCCGCCTTCCTTGATCTTCGGCAGCGCGGCCTCGAAATCATCCTGGGTGAAGGCGAGATAGGGCACCAGGAGATCGTGCGGTATGTCCTTGTGGCCGTCGAGCACCTGCTGCGCCACCCAGAAGGCCAGCGTCGACACGCCGGGCGCGATCGAGGCCGACCAGGTCTTGTAGCCGTCCTTCTCCTTCTGCTCCTTCCACCACTTCAGCTCGTCCTGCCGGTTGCCCATGATGATGGTCGGGCGCGGCTTGCCGGCGGCGGCGAAGGCTTGCGCCGCGCCATAACCGTCGCCGCCCTGGTCGACGATGCCGACGACATCGGGGAGCGAAGGCAGGATGGTCGCCACCGCTTTTTGCGCCGTGGTCTGGTCCCAGTCGCCGGTCACCGATCCGACGATCTTGAACTCGGGATGGGCGGCGACGCCCTCGAGGATGCCGGCATGGATGGCATCGTCGATCGAGGTGCCGGCGAGGCCGCGGATTTCCAGCAGATTGCCGCCCTTGGGCTGGAACTTGGCCATCTGCTCGACTTCCTGCTTGCCCATGTCCTTGAAGTCGACGACGACGCGGTAGGCGCAGGGCTCGGTCACGATGCCGTCGAAGGAGACGACGACGATACCGGCATCGCAGGCCTGCTTGATGGCGCCGTTCAGCGCATCGGGTGAAGCCGCGTTGATGACGATGGCGTCGTAGCCCTGCAGGATGAGATTCTGCACCTGCGCCGCCTGGGTCGGCACCTCCTTATCGGCGGTGGTGAAGACGTCCGCCGCGGCGACGATCTTGTCTTCGACCGCCTTCTTGGTGACGATGCCGTAGCTGTCGAGCATCGCCTGGCGCCACGAATTGCCGGCATAGTTGTTGGAAAAGGCGATCTTCTTGCCGCTGGTGTCGGCAAGCGCTGTGCCCGAGGCGAGCATCGCCGCGAATGCACCTAGTACGAGCAGTTTCTTCATGTCGGTTCCTCCCGAGGTTGCTGGTCTTCACAGATGGTCGTAAGGCGAATTGCCTGTTTTTTATCTATTGTCAGACAAATTTAGAGGAACCGCAAGCTGTCAACTGCAAAGCTTGATGGGCCAGCGATCAACTTGCGGTGCGGCAATTGAAATGCCTCCGGCTGATGGTCTAGGAACGCGGCAGGAGGCCAATGCATGGCAGTGACGCCGATCGTTGCTAAAGGCGCGCCCGGAATACCCGCGCGATGGACGTCAAGCGCCAAGAGCGGCGTCGGAACCGCCCTTTCGGCAAGAAGCCCGCTCTGGTTCACCACCAGTCACGGCATCTTGAACGAGATTTACTATCCGCGCCTCGACAGCGCCTGCACGCGCGACCTGGGGCTGGTCGTCACCGGTTCCGGCGGTTATTTTTCCGAAGAGAAGCGCGATGCGGCCCATACGGTCGAACCTTTCGACGATGGGGTTCCTGGCTACCGACTGACCAACATCGCTTCCGACGGCGTCTACCGTATCGAAAAGCGAATCGTTACGGATTCGAAACGACCTGTCCTACTCCAAGAAACAAGTTTCACCGCGATCAAGGGCCAGGCCGCCGACTATCGCGTCTACGCGCTGCTTGCGCCGCATCTCGTCAATGCCGGTATGGGCAACACGGCCTGGATCGGGGAGCATAAGGGACAGCGCCTTCTCTTTGCCACCGGCCGCGGCGTTTCACTGGCGCTTGCCTCGTCCTTGCCCTGGGGCAACTGTTCGGCGGGCTATGTCGGCTTTTCCGACGGCTGGCGGCAGCTGCGCGACAGCGGCGCGCTCGACCCGTCCTGCCAGGCGGCCGAAAACGGCAATGTCGCGCTCACCGGCGAAATCGGCTTTGCGGTCGGCAGGAAGGTTGCCTTGCTGGCGCTCGGCTTCGGCGTTTCACCGCAAGAAGCCGCCGACCTCGCGCTTGCAGGCCTGAAAGAGGGTTTCGAGCCGGCTGCGAAAACCTATGTAGAGAATTGGCGGAAATTCCAGGCGGGGTTGGAAAAGCTCGACCGTCGCGGCGCTTCCGGTCTGAACACCTACCGCGCCAGCACGGCAGTGCTGGCGACGCATCTGTCGGTCGCCAGGCCCGGCGCCGCGGTCGCCAGCCTGTCGATCCCCTGGGGCTTCAACAAGGGCGACGACGACCTCGGCGGCTATCACCTCGTCTGGCCGCGCGACCTGGTCGAGACGGCGGGCGGCTTCCTTGCGGCTGGTGATGGTAAGCAAGCGCTGCAGATCCTCACCTATCTGCGATCGATCCAGCAGCCGGACGGCCACTGGCCGCAGAATGTCTGGTCCGACGGCACCGCCTATTGGCCCGGCATCCAGATGGACGAATGCGCCTTTCCGCTGCTGCTGGCCGACGCCTTGCGCCGCGCCGGCCATCTGCCGAAGTCGAAACTCGCCGACTTCCTGGGCATGATCGAGAACGCGGCCGCCTATGTCGTGCGCAACGGTCCGGTCACCGGCGAGGACCGCTGGGAAGAGGACGCCGGCTACAGCCCGTTCACGCTGGCCGTGGAGATAGCGGGGCTGCTCGCCGCGGCCGACATGCTCGAAGCCTGCGGTAAAAGTGAGCCGGCGAACTATCTGCGCGAGACCGCCGATTGCTGGAACGATCAGATCGAGCGCTGGACCTACGTCACCGGCACGGAGGTAAGCGCCAAGGCGGGGGTCGAGGGCTACTATGTCCGCATCGCCCCGCCCGACGACGGCGGCGCCGCCTCGCCGAAGGACGGCTTCGTGCCGATCAAGAACCGGCCGCCGGCCGATACGGACAAGCCGGCCGAAGCCATCATCAGCCCGGACGCGCTGGCGCTGGTCCGTTTCGGGCTCAGAGCCGCGGATGACCCGCGCATCCTGAACACCGTCAGGGCAATCGACGCCGAGCTGCGCTGCGAGCTGCCGCAAGGGCCGCTCTGGTACCGCTATAGTGACGACGGCTATGGCGAGCACGAGGACGGCTCGCCCTTCGACGGCACCGGCCGGGGGCGGCCATGGCCGCTGCTTGCCGGCGAGCGCGCCCATTACGAGTTGGCCGCCGGCCGCAAGGACAGAGCCACGCAGCTGCTTGAGACTTTCGAGCGCTCGGCCGGCGTGGGCGACCTTCTGCCGGAGCAAGTCTGGGATCGACCCGACATACCGGACCGCGAGCTTTGGCTTGGCAAGCCGTCGGGCAGCGCCATGCCGCTGGTCTGGGCGCATGCCGAGCACATCAAGCTGCTGCGATCGCTGCGCGACGGCGCCGTCTTCGACCTGCCGCCGCAAGGCGTCGAGCGCTACATCAAGCGAAAGACCGTTGCGCCATTCAGGACGTGGCGCTTCAACAACAAGATCCGTTCCATCCCCGCCGGCAAGGCGCTGCGCGTCGAATTGTCGACGCCCGGTATCGTCCATTGGAGCAGCGACAAATGGCTGACGGTGCAGGACAGCAGGACGGTCGAAAACGCGTTCGGCATCCATCTGGTGGATTTGCCCGTTGACCGCCTGCAACCGGGAACCACCATCGTCTTCACTTTTTTCTGGCCGGAAGCGATGCATTGGGAGAATGTCGACTTCACCGTCGCGATCGACCAGCCAAACGGCCAGTGAATTCTTCTTTCCTCAAGCAATCGGGATGAAACCATGCAGATCGGAATGATGGGACTGGGCAGGATGGGCGCCAACATGGTGCGGCGCCTGATGCGCGACGGCCATGAATGTGTCGTCTACGACATCAATTCGGCAAGCGTCGCCGGCATGGTCAAGGACGGCGCCGTGGGCGCCGCCTCGCTGGAGGAGTTCGTCGGCAAGCTCGCCAAGCCACGCTGCGCCTGGCTCATGCTGCCGGCCGCGATCACCGGCAGGATCGTCGACCAGGTGGCGGCGCTGATGGAGCCGGGCGACATCATCATCGACGGCGGCAATTCTTACTACCACGATGCCGTCGACCAGGCGGCGAAGCTGGCGGTGAAGGGCATCAACTTCGTCGATGTCGGCACCAGCGGCGGCGTCTGGGGTCTCGAGCGCGGCTACTGCCTGATGATCGGCGGCCCCGACGAAGCGGTGAAACACCTCGATTCGGTCTTCGCCACGCTGGCGCCTGGCCCGGACGCCGGAGCCAACCCGTCGAAGACCGACGGAACGGCGGCTTTCGGCTATCTGCATTGCGGACCGAGCGGCGCCGGCCATTTCGTCAAGATGGTGCACAACGGCATCGAATATGGCGTCATGGCCGCCTATGCCGAGGGCATGAACATCCTGAAATCGGCCAATGCCGGCAAAAGGCAGCGCACCGCCGACGCCGAGACGAGCCCGCTCGAAAACCCGCAATACTACCAGTTCGATATCGACCTGCCCCAGGTCGCCGAAGTCTGGCGGCACGGCAGCGTCATCGGTTCCTGGCTGCTCGATCTCACCGCCGGCGCGCTGAAGAGCGATCCGGCGCTCGCCCAGTTCGGCGGCCGCGTCTCCGACTCCGGCGAAGGCCGCTGGACGCTGAAGGCGGCGATCGACACCGGCGTGCCCGCGCCGGTGCTGTCCTCGGCGCTGTTCGACCGCTTCTCCTCGCAGGGCGAATCGCAATTCGCCGACAAGCTCCTGTCCGCCATGCGCTATGCCTTCGGCGGCCATGTCGAAAAGCCCAAGGCCGGCGCGTGAGGGGAGAAACGGCATGAGCCAGGAGAGGTCCGACACGCTGGTGCTTTTCGGGGCGACCGGCGACCTTGCGCACAAGAAGATATTCCCGGCGCTCTACCAGATGGTCGCCAAGGGAACACTGACCGAGCCGATCATCGGCGTCGCCTTCGACCCGTGGGACCTGCCCAAGCTGGTGGACCGCGCCCGCGACGGCATCGTCACCGCGCTGGGCGGCATCGACGACATGGTCTTTGCCAAGTTCGCCTCGCTGCTGCGCTATGTCAGCGGCGACTACCGCGACGGCGCCACCTTCGAGAAGCTGAGGACGGCGCTGGGTCCGGCGCTACACCCGCTGCACTACATGGCCGTGCCGCCAACGATGTTCGAGACCGTCGTGCAGGGGTTGGAGCAGTCCGGCACCGCACGCGGCGCGCGGCTGATGATCGAAAAACCCTTCGGCCACGATTTGCAGTCGGCGCGCTGGCTGAACCGGGTGCTGCATCTGGTGTTCGACGAGCAGTCGATCTTCCGCATCGACCACTATCTCGGCAAGGAAGCGATCCAGAACCTGCTCTATTTCCGCTTCGCCAACTCTTTCCTCGAGCCGATCTGGAACCGCAATTTCGTCGAGAGCGTGCAGATCACCATGGCCGAGGATTTCGGCATCGAGGGCCGCGGCAAATTCTATGACGATGTCGGCTGCATCCGCGACGTCATCGAGAACCACCTGCTCAACATCCTTCTTCTGCTCGCCATGGAGCCACCGGTCGGCCGCTCGGCCGACGACCTGATCGACGAGAAGGTGCAGGTGCTGCGCGCGATCCGCACGCTGACCAGGGACGATGTCGTGCGCGGCCAGTTCGACGGCTATCTGGCCGAGCCGGGCGTCAGGCCCAACTCGCCGGTCGAGACCTTCGCCGCGGTGCGCTTCTTCGTCGACACCTGGCGCTGGCGCGACGTGCCCTTCTTCATCCGCGCCGGCAAGAACATGCCGGTGCACGCCACCGAGGTGATCGTGCGGCTGAAGCGGCCGCCGCTCGACGTCTTCGATCCGATCAAGGCGGACGACGCCAATTATGTGCGCTTCCGCATCGACCCGCAGGTGGCAATCTCGATCGGCGCCCAGCGCAAGAGGCCCGGCGACGACATGATCGGCGAACAGGTGGAGCTCACCGCGCTCGACGACACCAAGGGCGACATGCCGCCCTATGAACGGCTGATCGGCGACGCCATGAACGGCAATGGCCAGCTGTTCACGCGCCAGGACGCGGCCGAGCTTGCCTGGCGCATCGTCGGTCCGGTGCTCGGCGACACCACGCCGCCGGCAATCTATGCGCCCAAGACCTGGGGGCCGGCCGACGCCATGAAAGGTTTCGGCCCGCCCGATGGCTGGATCAATCCGACCAGATAATTTCCGGGGAGGAGGGAAATGGCGAAGGCAGCAAAGACCGCCGCGACGGGCAGCGATCCGATCGTGCTCTGCATCGATGTCGGCGGCTCGCATGTGAAGATCCTCACCAGCGCCGGCGGCGAGATGCGCCGCGTTCCGTCCGGCCCGAGCCTGACGCCCGACAAGGTTGTCGCTTCGGTCAGGGATCTCGCCGAGGGCCTGGACTATGACGTGATCTCGATGGGTTATCCCGGCCCCGTGTCGGACAACAAGCCCTCGCTCGATCCCTTCAATCTCGGCAAGGGCTGGAACGGTTATGATTTCACCGCCGCCTTCGGCAAGCCGGTGAAGCTCGTCAACGACGCGCTGATGCAGGCGATCGGCAGCTATGACGGGGGCCGCATGCTGTTCCTCGGCCTCGGCACCGGCCTGGGCGCCGCCATGATCATCAGGAATGTCGGCCAGCCGATGGAGCTTGCCCATCTGCCCTACAAAAAGGGGGCGACTTTCGAGGATTATGTCGGCGAGCGCGGCCTGCTGAAGCACGGGAAGAAGAAGTGGCGCAAATACGTATTCGACGTGGTCGGCAGGCTTCGCGCCGCCTTGCAGCCGGACTATGTCGTGATCGGCGGCGGCAATGTCGACAAGCTCGATGAATTGCCTGAAAAATCCCGGCGCGGCGACAACACTCGCGCTTTCGAGGGTGGATTTCGTCTATGGCGCGACAAGGCGCTGATCGTCTGATATTGTTACATTTCAGTATAATTGTTCAAAACGGCGTGTATTGACGCTACAAAACGTTGCGCCGCGCAGATTTGCCGACTAGGAATTCACCAGCCTGCGGCCCCTGCGGCTTTCGAATTCGCCAACAACGCTCGCAGCGCTTTGATATTACACACCGCGAAATACGGACTGGTTTCGCGGCATTGCGGCACAAAATGGAGGAACTACGTGGACGAGGACACCAGCACAACCAAGGAAGTCGACCTGCTCGAGCTCACGGCTCACATCGTATCTGCCTATGTCGCGAAAAACCGCCTGCCCGCTTCGGACCTGGGCGGACTGATCGCCAGCGTCGCCTCGTCGATCGGCGGGATTAGCCAGCCGACGGAACCCGCCGCGCCCCCGCCGGTTCCCGCCGTCAACCCCAGGCGCTCGGTGACGCCGGACTACATCATCTGTCTCGAGGACGGGAAGAAGTTCAAATCGCTCAAGCGCCATATCGGCGTGCATTTCGGCCTGACGCCGGAGGCTTACCGCACCAAATGGGGCTTGCCGGTCGACTACCCGATGGTTGCGCCTAATTATGCGGCCTCGCGCTCGCAGCTGGCAAAATCGATCGGCCTCGGCCGCAAGGCGGAGCCGGAACCGGTGAAGCCAACCAAGGGCAGGAAGGCCAAGGCGCCCGCCTGAAATAGCGCGCCTGCACCAATGATTTGAGGAAGCCTGCCGAGGAATCTGCCTTGGCAGGCTTTCCGCTTTTGTGGCTTTGATACTACCGGAGATTGGGGAGGCAAGCCATGAACTACGCCAGGATGCTGATCGAGAAGGAAGCGCCGGAGGAATACGGCTACGACCGCATCCGCTACAATCTTTCCGAAAGCTCGATCGCCGACCAGAAACTCTCCGACATCGGCCTCGCGCTGCCCGACCTCACCTTGTTCTATGGCGAGCATCGCGGCGACAAGCAACTTCGCGCGCTGATCGCGGGGCAGGACAAGGGCCTTTCTCCCGACGATGTGCTGGTGACGGCCGGCGCGGCCGGCGCGCTGTTCATCATTGCGACTTCGCTGCTGTCGCCCGCTGACCATCTCGTCGTCGTGCGGCCGAACTACGCCACCAACATCGAGACGCCGAAGGCGATCGGCTGCGCCATCTCCTATGTCGATCTCGATTTCGACCAAGGCTTTGCCATCGACGTCGAGCGCGTGAAGGCCGAGATCCGCCCGAACACCAAGCTGATCAGCGTCACCTGCCCGCACAATCCGACCGGCACGATGATGACCCGCGCCGAACTCGACGCGCTGATCGCGCTTGCCGAACATCACAGATGTCGCCTGCTGGTCGACGAGACCTATCGCGACCTCTCCTATGGCGAGCGCCTGCCCTCGGCGGCCTCGCTCAGCCCGAGCGCGATCAGCGTCTGCTCGCTGTCCAAGGCCTTCGGCATTCCGGGCATCCGCATCGGCTGGCTGCTGACCCGCGATCCCGAGCTGCAGGAAACCTTCCTCGCCGCCAAGGAGCAGATCGGCATCTGCGGCAGCGTCATCGACGAAGCGGTCGCGCGCGCCACCCTCGAACGCCGCGACGCCTTCCTGGCCTCGCTGCTCCCCGAAATGGCCAGGCGCCGCGACACCGTGCAGGCGTGGATCGACGGCGAGAAGCTGGTCGACTGGGTGCGCCCGCAAGGCGGCGTCGTCGGCTTCCCGCGGCTCAATGTCGATGCCGGCTTCGACCTCGACCGCTTCTACACCAGGCTGCTGGAGGAGCACGGCGCCTATGTCGGCCCAGGTCACTGGTTCGAGATGCCGAAGCGCTTCTTCCGCCTCGGCTTCGGCTGGCCGACGGAAGCGGAGTTGCGCGGCGGCCTCGACGCCATCTCCGCCGCGTTGCGGGACTGAGCCGCCATCTCGCGCAAAAGATTCGATTTTCTTTTGATCCAGCGGGGATTTTTGCGCGCGTGACAGGACGAACTGGGCTAAAGCGTTCTGGCCGGACCAGCGCCCACCGTGCCCCGCCGGCCATTGTCGCAACGGGGCTCTCGAATCATGACCGCCGAAGCAACTTCACCCGACCAGCGTTACGCCGCGTTCCGGCACCGCCCATTCCTCAGCTACTGGACGGCCCGTTTCCTCACCACCTTCGCCACCATGATCGTGTCAGTCGCTGTCGGCTGGCAGGTCTATGACCTGACCCGCGACCCGTTCGACCTCGGCATTGTCGGCATCGTCCAGTTCCTGCCTTCGCTGCTTCTGGTCCTGGTCACCGGCGTCGTCGCCGACCGCTTCGGCCGCCGGCTGATCATGACGCTGGCTACGCTGGTCGAGGCCGGCTGCGCCTTGGCCTTGCTGCTTCTGACGCAGCGCGGCCTGCATGGCCCGCTGCCGATCTTCATCGTGCTGGTGATGTTCGGCATTGCGCGGGCCTTCTACGGCCCGGCTTCGTCCTCGCTGTTCGCCAATCTGGTGCCGCAGGAGGATTTCGCCAACGCGATCGCCTGGAATTCGTCGGCCTGGCAGACGGCGACCATCGTCGGCCCCGTCGCCGGCGGCCTCCTCTACGGCGTTTCGGCGGAGGTCGCCTACGCCACCGCCGCCATCCTGATGCTTGCCGCCGCCGTGCTCATCTTCACCATTCCGAAGCCGGCGCAGCAGACGGCCACCGACAAGCCGACGATGCAGACGCTGTTTGCCGGCTTCGGCTATATCTGGAGCGAGAAGATAGTGCTCGGCGCGATCTCGCTCGACCTCTGCGCTGTGCTTCTGTCCGGCGCCTCGGCGCTGCTGCCGGTCTATGCGCGCGACATATTGGAGCTTGGCCCGTGGGGCCTAGGCCTGCTGCGCTCGGCGCCCGGCATCGGCGCCATCTGCGTCGCCGTCTGGCTTGCCGGCCATCCGATCCGCGACCATGCCGGCAAGATCATGCTGGGCTTCGTCGCGCTGTTCGGCGCCTTCACCGTGCTGTTCGGCGTCTCGACCATCACCTGGCTGTCGATCCTGGCACTCGCTCTGCTCGGCGCCACCGACATGTTCAGCGTCTATATCCGCGAGACGCTGATCCAGCTCTGGACACCGGATGAGGTGCGCGGCCGCGTCAATGCCGTCAACCAGGTCTTCGTCGGCGCCTCCAACGAAGTCGGCGAATTCCGCGCCGGCACCATGGCGGCGCTGATCGGCACGGTTCCCGCCGTGGTGATCGGCGGCATCGGCGCCATCGCGGTCGCCGGTCTGTGGGCCTGGCTATTCCCGGCGCTGCGGCGGGTACGGCATCTGAACAGCCGGAATTGATTAGCGTGGATTTAAGCCGCAGAGTCCGACGTTTGGGCTGAATCGGGCTGGGCCGACGACGACCGGGATGGGACCGGGAACCGACGGCCCGGTATCGGTCGGAGCCTTCGACAAGCTGCCGTTCAGCTACTGGACGCGGTCCTTCGCGTCCCAAACCTACAATGGTGGGCGGAAGTCGACCTTCCTTTGAACGGCTTGGTCCACATCCTTCGGATCCATGAGCACCGTGACCCGAGACTTCACCATGCCGCTGGCCTGAGCGACAATAGCGGTCGCAGCCATGTCAATGTTGCTCGGCAGGTCAAGGATAACAACGAAGTCGTCGCTGCCAAAGGCGAAATAGAACACTTCGAGTTTGCCGCCGATCTCCTCGGCGAGTTTCTCGACCATCATTCGCCGTTTCGAACCGCCCTCCTTCAGCAAGCCCTTGAGACCCTGGTCCGTGTAAGAACCCTGGACGAGATATTTCGGCATCGCGGCTCCTCACTTTCAAAGTTTTTGGTGACAGGAGGTAGGATACAGCCTGCAGTTGGATCGCGGAATAGGTCGTCAATGTACCCCTTGCCGGGCAAGCGGCTTCGGGCGCGTCTCACGACGTGCGCTTGGAGGCGGCGGCAAAGTTCACTGAACGACCGACATGAGGCGCGCCAGGCCGTCTTGCCGCGCTGCCCCGCAGGGCCCGCCGCGATGCCGGCATAAGGTCGATGAAAGCCCGATTTCATCATCTGCCTGGAAGATGGCGTGAAGTTCAAATCGCCTGAGCGCCACGCAGTGCCGGTAACGGCATGACACCGGATGCGTGCCGCGCACAATGGAAGCTGCCGTCCGACTATTCCGTGGTAGCGACTAACTAGGCCGCCGAGAGATCCCTACTTTGCTGCCGCTAAGGACTTCGAAAGGATTTTGCTCGCATCGTTGATTAGCGCTCACGAATAGATTGGCGGCTGGAATGCAAAGGGATCATTCCTTGCGACCGCATCCCCGATCGTTGGGTTGGATCGGCACGACCGCGCTGGCCATGGGTGGCAGCAACCAAAGCCTGTTTCTTATAGCCGCGCTTTTCGTCGGCCAGGGTGCGATCCCGGGCCAGGGCAGCGCTGCCGTTGTTTTGCTGATCGTAGGCGTCATCCTCAGTTGGGCAGCCGCGCCAGCGTGGATAGAGCTGATATTACTATGGCCCGACCGCGTGGGCGGCATCGCGGCGACGTGTTCAGAGGCATTCCGACCGTACAGTCCGGTTCTCTCAGGTTTGGCCGGTACATGCTATTGGTGGGGTTGGGTTCCAACCTGTGGCTTGACGGCACTGCTTTCGGCGTCGGCAATACAGCAATGGTACCTGCCGGATATTCCCGTCGAGTTCGTGGCCTGCGCGTTGGTCGTGTGCTTCACCGCAGTCAATCTATGCGGAATAAAATGGGTCTCTCGGCTAGTCGTTCCGATAGCCACGGGTTCGGCCTTCCTGGCATTCGCGGCCGCGATCATCCCGATCCTCTCGGGCAACGTCGATTGGCGGCAGGCGACGACCTTCGCTTTAACGTCACCCTTCGCAGGCTGGTTTGGAGATCTGACCTCGATAATGGCCGGCCTTTATCTGGTCGGGTTTGCGGCCCCCGCGTTTGAAGCGGCGACATGCCATGTCGGCGAAACAGTCGACCCGAACCGCAACGTTCCTCGTGCGGTGTTTGCAAGCGCCGCAATGGCCGGACTTTACTTCATTGTCCTGCCAATTGTCTGGTTGGGTGCGTTGGGGTCTCAGCCGCTGGGCATGGACCTGGCTGTCGCTCTGGGGCCTGCCTTTGCCCCCCTGCTTGGCAGTTTTGGCAAGGCAGCCGCTATCTGGTTCATGATGCTCAACATGTTCCATGGAACGATGCAGCCGCTGGCGGGCGCCTCTCGGACATTGGCGCAGCTGAGCGAGGACGGGCTGCTGCCGCGGTTCCTCGGCCGACGTTCGGCGACGGATTGTCCATGGGCGGCGACGTTGCTGACAGCCTCAATGGCTATCCTGTTCCTTGTCATAGGCGATCCGATATGGCTGATCGCGGCGGCGAATTTTACCTATTTGATTGGAATTTGCCTGCCCAATGTCGCGGCCTGGCTTTTGCGCCGCGACCATCCTTGGGTCGACCGACCTTATCGAGCCCCGAAGGGAGCCATTGTGCTTGGCTTGGTTGCCTCCGGGATATGGATGCTAGCCGCTTTGCTCGGGTTTCAGCAGTTCGGACTCCCTACGGTCATTGTCGGTCTCGTCATGGCCTATTCGGGGGCCGCCCTCTACGCATGGCGAACAATCGAGGATCGGCTCCGCGCAGGGTTGCCGGCGGTCGGGCAGTCGCTGCATCTTAAGCTGACCGGCGCTATGTTGCTGGTTCTGGCGCTGGACGCCGCTGGCTACGTCATCGCGGTAAGCACTGTCTCGGCCGAACATGGCGCTCTGATAGCGGCGCTCGAGGACATCTTTGTCGCGGTGGCGATGTTGACCATCAGCGTCGGACTGGTTCTGCCAGGGATGATTGCGCACTCGGCAACCGAAATCAGCGAAGCTGCCAAGCGGCTCACCTCCGGTACGCCTCGTGACTTCAGTCGAGCTATGGTGGCCCTCGGTCGCGGTGACCTTGGTGCAGCCCACGCCTCCGTCAACATCACGCCCGTTTCCATTCATTCGAGGGATGAAATCGGCGAGATGGCGGAAAGCTTCAATCTAATGCAGCAGGAAGTTCTCCAGGCCGCTCATAGCCTCGATGACGCCAGAGACAATCTTTCCTTGGCGCGAAGCCAACTCGATGCGTCGTATCAGAGCATCGTTCATCTCGCTCATCACGATGCGCTCACCGGCCTGCCAAATCGGGTAGCATTTGCCAAACATTTGGCCCTGACCTTCGAACAGTCGATTGCTAGCGGCGAGACCTTCGCGGTCTTTTGTATGGACCTGGACAATTTTAAGGAGGTCAACGACGTTTTCGGACATGCCATTGGCGACGAGCTCCTGAAGGAAGCCGCGCTGCGCCTCACAATCGCCTCGCAGGATGCTTTCCTGGCAAGAGTCGGGGGCGACGAATTCACTTTGATTGCGGCACATCCAATTTCGCTTGAACCGCTCGAGCAACTTGCTGGCAGACTGCTGGCCACGGCCGATGATGCCTTCGATATTGAAGGCCAAAAACTGCGCATTGGATTGAGCATTGGCATCGCGGTGTTTCCCAAAGACGGAAGCGATGCCGGGACGCTTGTGGCGAATGCCGATGCGGCGCTTTACCGCGCGAAAGCGGAAGGTCGACTAAATGCCCGCTTTTTCGAACCGGAGATGGATCGCCATCTGCGCGAACAGCTGGCGCTGCAGCTTGACCTTCGATCGGCGCTCGAACGGGATGAATTGATGCTGCATTACCGGCCACAAGCCACAATTGATGGAAAGGTGTTCGGATTTGAAGTTCTTCTGCGGTGGCGCCACGAAAGGCTAGGCCTCGTCCCCCCAACGACTTTATTCCGTTGGCCGAGAAGAATGGTCTGATCGTTTCGATTGGCGAATGGGTGCTCAGACGCGCTTGTCGCGAGGCTGCAGCGTGGTTCGCTCCTCTGAAGATCGCGGTTAACCTGTCGCCGGTGCAGTTTCAACATGGGGACCTGGTGAACCTTGTCCACTCGATTTTACTCGAAACGGGGCTCGCTCCTGCCCGTCTGGAGTTCGAAATCACTGAAGGGGTTCTCATAAACGACCCCCAGCGGACTCTGTCTATCCTGCGTCGGCTCAAATCCCTGGGTGTCAAGATTGCAATGGACGACTTCGGCACTGGCTATGCTTCTCTTTCCTCATTGCGGTCGTTTCCGTTCGACAAAATCAAAATAGATCGCAGTTTCATTGTCGATGTGGCGACCAGTGACCAAGCGGCAGCAATCGTGCGTGCCGTCATAGGACTAGGGTCCGCTCTCGGCGTGCCCGTTATCGCCGAGGGCGTCGAAACCGAAGCTCAGCGTTCCTTCCTTGCCCGGGAGGGCTGTGTCGAAGTTCAGGGCTACCTGGTAGGCTGGCCTGCGTCCATCGAGACCTTTTCCGATTTGACGGCCAAGGCCAATGCTGGGCTTGTTCGAGGGCCAGCCCGTCGGGAAATAATAGAGATCCCCCGTCGCTCTGAGAGGAAACGGTGAAGTCTGGCGAAAACAAAGCCGCGCCGCGACTTTGTTTTCGGGGTTTCACGCGGGGCCGTTGGAGGTGAGCGACGCTGAAAGGCGGCTCACGGGAGCCCCGGCGGCCTGCCACAGACGACGGTCAAAGCGTGGACGTACTGTTAGTGGTTGCTGAATAAGCGACCCGGAACATTCGATCGGCGCCGCTGTTCCTTTTGACCAGGAGGAAACAGCCATGCATCAGGTCGAACACTATTCAGAGCGACGCGAACCAGAGCTCATGGAAGACGCATGCGAAGTCGCCCACTTCGCCAGAAAATTCCATCTCACGATGCCTGAAGCGAGGATGCTCATGCGGCAGCACGGCAACAATCACGCCCGACTTGAGAGGGAGGCGAGAAAGCTTGTGTGTAAAGAGCGTTGACCAAGCTTTTTCCGACTTTGGACCGCCGATCATCGGTCACGCCAAGTCGGATGCCCCAGGCATTGTCGCCGTGCGGAAGGCTTAGTTGCGATAGGTTTCAGCGTCGTCAGCCGACGGTGCTTGAGATCACCCGCAGATCACCCGCGCGCGGACCCTTCTACTCCGAAAAGCTCACACTGACGCCGCGCTGCCGAAAATAGGCCTGCATCAACTTGCGCCCGGCGCGGTTGTTCTGCACCAGCCTGGCCGGATCGAACACCGCCTGCTTCTTCCCCTCTCGGGCCAGCGCCGCCTTGAGGGTCGCGATATGCACATCGAGGTCGGCGTTGTCCGCTCGGAGCGAGGCATAGATATTTTCGATCGCTTCGGCCAGGGTCAGTTCGTTCAACAGTGTCTTCCTTTGGTTGATCGGGCGGCGCCTTAGCACAGATTCGCGGCTGCGCCGATACCGATGAGACTGCCTGTGCACAGCGCCGGTGGCGAAGCCCGATCCATTCGCCAGCGCCTCGGACCTTTAGAGCAATTCCAGGAAAAGTGTGAGCGGTTTTCCGTCCGGAATTGCGTAAAAACAAGGAGATAGTCCAACGACACTTATGCGGACGGCTGCGCTGCGCCGCGCCGCTCAAGCGCGGTCGTGCGGATGATTTCAGCGATCTCCGGGCTGCTGCTGCACAGCATCTGGAAATCCGACGAGTGCAATGACAGGAGTGACACCGCTGTTGCGGCGCTGACGGTCGCCATGCGCGGTTCACCAGTGATCAGCGCCATCTCGCCGAAGAAGGCGCCGGGGCCGAGTTCCACCGGCTTCGGTGCCGCGACGCTGACGCGCCCCTCCACGACGAAGAACATCCGATCACCGGGCTCGCCGCTGCGGCAGATCACGGCGCCCGCCGGTACCGTGCGAGGTCGTAACGCGCTCACGATCTCGACCAGCGCGGCCGGGCCAAGTTTCTGAAACAACGGCACGGCGGCGACCAATTGCCAATTGCGAACGAAATCCCCGCGACGGACTTCCTGAGCGAAGCCGGTGGCAAGAATGCCGGCCCAGAGCGCGAAGATGCCGATGCCGCTCATCATGACAGCCCCAGAGAGGACGCGACCAGCGAAGCTTTGCGGAATCTCGTCGCCATAGCCGGTGGTCGACAGCGTGACCACCGCCCACCACATTGCCTGAGGGATGCTGCCGAACTTTTCCGGTTGGATATCGCGCTCGATGACATAGGCCGCGAGGGCGACGCCGAACAGAACGACGCCGAAGAGCGTGGTGACGCCGATCAGATTGCGCGCTTCGTTGGCCAGCACCCTGCCCAGCACCGGGAAGAAAGTCGAGTCGCGCAGCGGTTTCAGCAGCCAGACACCACAGTACAGGCTCCAGTCGGAGGTGCCAATGAGCAGAAAAGCGGCGAGTGGAACCAGGACCGCGAGCACATCGATGGCGATTGCCGGCGTCCTGTCCCTAACGTCTCCCGCCCGGCGCTTGAGCAGCGTCGCGGCCATTTGCAGGAGATAGGCGCCCCAAACGACAGCGAGTACCGCGGTCAGAGCCAGCCTGCTTCGTCCGGATATGTCCGGTATCGTGAGCCCAGCCACCGCCAGAAGCCCAGGCGCAGCCAGCACCGCATTGAGCGGCGCGTAAATTCTCAAGAAAGGCAGTACCGACATTCTGCGCCCACCAGCCGCGACCACCTTCCAAAATAGATGCCTTAAAGGCAAGCGCAACGGTGCTTGCTCTCGCTGCAATGTGCATCATCACCAAACGGCAGCCACAGGGTGGACATTTCTGCCCACATGGAAAATGATCATGTTGCCATGCACAATACCGCAGTGCTCAAATCTCGACGAGAAGCCTGAGCGTAGAAGCGGATCAACCGACCTCCGGGTCCAGCGAGCGGGGACGCAAATGGACACCACAGGGAATGGGCAATTGCGTTGCGACGCGGACGGCCGACCCCGTCGATCGGCCGGCTGGCTGGCCCGCGCCGCCGTCTCGGCGGCATTCCTGCTCGGCATGGCTTTCAGCAGCGCTGCATTTGCGCAGGACCGGCAGCTACCCGTGGTGACGGCGGCCAAGCCGGTGGTGCGTGACATCGTCGAGGACGACGAGTTCGTCGGGCGCTTCGAAGCCGTCGACCAGGTCGCCATCCGTTCGCGCGTCAGCGGCTATCTGGACAAGGTCAGCTTCCAGGACGGCGCACTGGTCAACAAGGGCGACCTGCTCTTCACCATCGACCAGCGTCCGTACCAGGCCGCTTATGATGCCGCCAAATCGCAAGTGGACGTCGCCAAGAGCCTGCTTGAATTCACCAAGATGCAGCTGGATCGCGCCAACGAACTTGCCAAGACCGGCAACATCTCGCCTGCCACGGTCGACGACCGCCGGCGGGAATACCTTGCGGCGCAGGCGCAGATGCAGGGCGCGACGGCCGCGCTGACGACGGCCAGCCTGAACATGGAATTCACCGAGATCAAGGCGCCCTTGTCCGGCCGCATCGACCGCCGGCTGGTGTCGGTCGGCAACCTCGTGCAGCCGGATTCCACCTTGCTGACGACCATCGTCACGCGCGACCCGATCGACTTCTATTTCGACGTCGATGAGCGCCTGTATTTCAGCTACGCCCGCGACGCGAAGGCGCGTGGCGGCAGCATGCAGGAAGGCGCCGGCGGCCTCGATGTGGAGGTTCATGTCGCCGACCGCGCGGAGGCGGTGTTCAAGGGCAAGCTCGATTTTGCCGAGAACCGGATCGACAACGCGACCGGCACCATGCGGGTGCGTGCGAAGTTTGCCAACCCCGACGGCATTCTCCAGCCAGGCATGTTCGGACGCATCAACGTGCCGGGGTCGCTGCCGCATAGCGGCGTGCTGGTGCCCGACGAGGCGATCGGCGCCGATCAGGATCGCCGCATCGTCTTCCTGGTCGACGAGGCCGGAATGGTGTCGGCGAAGCCCGTGCGCACCGGACCGCTTCTCGACGGCTACCGGGTGATCCGCTCGGGTCTGACCGGCGGCGAGACGATCATCGTCAACGGGCTGATGCACGCCAGGCCCGGCACCAAGGTGAAGGTCGAGATGGTGACGTTGCCGCCCAAGGTCGAGACCGTCGGGTTGCAGCAATGAGGTTCGCGCATTTCTTCGTCGACCGCCCAATCTTCGCGTCGGTCGTTTCGATCGTCCTGCTGATCCTCGGCGGCATTGCTTATACCCAGCTGCCGGTCGCGCAATATCCCGAGATCGCGCCGCCGACCATCGTCGTTCGCGCGCAGTATCCGGGCGCCGACGCCCAGACGGTCGCAGCGACGGTGGCAACGCCGATCGAGCAGGAGATCAACGGCGTCGAGGGCATGCTCTACATGTCGTCCTATTCGTCGGGCGACGGGTCGATGGCGCTCACCATCACCTTCAAGCTGGGCACCGATCTCGACAAGGCGCAGGTGCTTGTGCAGAACCGCGTGTCGGTCGCCGAGCCGCGCCTGCCCGAAGAAGTCCGCCGCCTCGGCATCACCACCACCAAAAGCTCGCCCGACCTGATGATGGTCGTGCACATGCTGTCGCCTGACAACACCTACGACCAGCTCTACGTCTCGAACTACGCCCGCTCGCGGGTGCGCGACATACTGCTCAGGTTAGACGGCGTCGGCGACCTCATCATCTTCGGCGAACGCGAATATTCGCTGCGCATTTGGCTTGATCCGGAAAAACTGTCCGCCCTGGGGATGACCTCGGGCGATGTGGTGCAGGCGCTGCGCGACCAGAACGTCCAGGTGTCGGGCGGCTCGATCGGCGCGCCGCCGACCGGCACCGGCACGGCGTTCCAGTACACGGTCACCACGCAAGGCCGCTTCAACGACGCCCGCGACTTCCGATACGTGATCGTCAAATCGACCGACGACGGCCGCCTGATCTCGCTGCAGGACGTGGCGCGTATCGAGCTCGGCGCCAAGGATTACGTCACCAACTCCTATCTCAACGGCAAACCGGCGGTGGCGCTCGCCATCTTCCAGCGGCCGGGCACCAATGCGCTCGCCGCGGCCGCGGAGATCCAGGACAAGATGAAGGAGCTTTCCCGCGACTTCCCGAAGGGGTTGAGCTACGACATCGTCTACAATCCGACCGAGTTCGTCGCCGAGTCGATCCAGGAGGTCTACAAGACGATCCTCGAGGCGATGCTGCTGGTCATCATCGTCATCATCGTCTTCCTGCAGTCGTGGCGCATGGCGATCGTGCCGATCGTGGCGATCCCCGTGTCGCTGATCGGCACGCTGGCTGTGCTTTACGCCGCCGGCTTCTCGCTCAACATGCTGACGCTGTTCGGCCTCGTTCTGGCGATCGGCATCGTCGTCGACGATGCGATCGTCGTGGTCGAGAACGTCGAACGCAATATCGCCAGTGGGCTGGCGCCCAATCCGGCGTCGCACCTGACCATGAATGAAGTCGGAACGGCCATCATCGCGATCTCGCTGGTGCTGATCGCCGTGTTCGTGCCGACGGCCTTCATCCCCGGCATTTCCGGGCAGTTCTACCTGCAGTTTGCGATCACCATCGCGGTGTCGACGGCGATCTCGGCATTCAATTCGCTGACGCTTTCGCCGGCGCTGGCCGCATTGCTGTTCAAGCCGCACCACGCCGCGGCGGCGCCGCCGCGCTTTTTCCTGGCGCGGTTCGGACGCGCGCTCGCCGACGGGTTCAATCGCGGCTTCGACAGGGTCGCCCATTGGTATTCGAGCATCATCCGCGTGTTGGTCGGCTCGTGGATAACGATCGCCGCCATGCTGGCCGTTTTCGCGGCCCTGATCTCCGCCACGGTCTACATGGCGCAGGTGGTGCCGCGCGGTTTCATTCCGTCGCTCGACCAGGGCTATGCGATCGTCGTCGTCCAGTTGCCCGACGGCGCCTCGCTGTCGAGGACCGATGCGGTCATCCAGCAGGCGTCGCAGATCATCCAGAAAACGCCAGGCGTCGACTACGCTGTCGCCTTCGCCGGCTTCTCCGGCGCGACCTTCACCAACGCCAGCAACCAGGGCGTGATCTTCGCCAGGTTCAAGCCGTTTGACGAGCGGCTGAAAGCCGGCCAGTCGGCGACCAAGGTCATCGGCAATCTGTTCGGCAGCCTGCAAAGCATCAAGGAAGCTTTCATCATAGCACTGCCGCCGCCGCCGATTCGCGGCGTCGGCAATGCCGGCGGCTTCAAGCTGCAGATCCAGGAGCGCAACAGCGCCGACATGCGGCAGATCCTGGCGCTTGCCTACGAGATCGCCGGCAAGGCCAACAAGACGCCGGGGCTGATGGGCGTGTTCACCACCTTCTCCGCGTCGAGCCCGCAATTCTTCCTGGCGATCGATCGCGACAAGGCGCGCATCCTGAACGTGCCGATCCCCAACATCTTCGAGACGCTGTCGATCAATCTGGGCACTGCCTATGTCAACGACTTCAACGCTTTCGGGCGCGTCTACCAGGTGCGGGCGCAGGCCGACCAGGCGTTCCGCCTCGATCGCGCCGACATCTTGAAACTGAAGGTGCGCTCGGCGACCGGCGCGCTGGTTCCGCTCGGCACGTTGATCGAGATCCGCGACGTCACCGGCCCGGCGCTGGTCCAGCGCTACAACATGTACGTCTCGGTGCCGCTGCAGGGCAACGCCGCGCCCGGCGTTTCCACGGGCGATGCGCTTGCATTGATGGAAGGGATCACGGCAAAGACGCTGCCGGCAGGTACCTCCTATGAATGGACCGAGCTCGCCTATCAGGAGCGCAACACCGGCAATGCCGCAGTCTATATCTTCGGACTGTCGGTGCTGTTCGTGTTCCTGGCGCTGGCGGCGCAATATGAAAGCTGGGTGCTGCCGTTCGCCATTGTGCTGGTGGTGCCGCTCGGCGTGCTCGCGGCGTTGCTCGGCGTGACTTTCCGAGGGCTGGACAACAACATCCTCGTGCAGATAGGTCTCATCGTGCTGATCGGGCTTGCCGCCAAGAACGCGATCCTGATCGTCGAATTCGCGCGGCAGGCGCAGGAACGCGGCCTGACGGCCGCCGAGGCTGCCGTCGAAGCCTGCCGGCTCAGGCTGCGGCCGATTCTGATGACCGCCTTCGCGTTCATCCTCGGCGTCGTGCCGCTGATGATCGCAACGGGCCCGGGCGCGGAAATGCGCCAGTCGCTCGGCACCGCGGTGTTCTCCGGCATGCTCGGCGTCACCTTCGTCGGCCTGTTCCTGACGCCGGTGTTCTATGTCACGCTCAGGTCGCTGTTTTCAGGGCGCAAGCCCCGTGCCGAAGCCGAGGCTACGGGGCCGGCAGAGGCGCCATCGGAGACGCCCGCCGAGTAGCGCAACCTCGACCTCCAGGGTCCTCGCTTGCGATGTCTGCGTGCAGCAAGCCGCGAGCTGATCTCTACGGACGAGATGAGGCCGACAAGAGCCTGCGGATGTCAAAAGCGGACATTCACGTCGATAAGGGCACGATCACGACATTGATGTTGCCTCGTGTCGCTTTGGAGTAAGGACAAATCTCGTGGGCTTGATCCACCAGAATTTGTACGACATCCCGCTCCACACCCGGCACGGCAATACTCAGTTGGACGCTGAGAAAGTGGCCGTTTTCTCCGTGGTTCAGATTCACCTCGGCCTCGATGCTCACCCCTGCAGGCAGCGCGATTTTTCGTTCGTGTGCCACAGATGCGATTGCGCTTGCGAAGCTGGCCGACCAGCCGGCTGCGAGCAATTGCTCCGGATTGGTGCCTATACGCGCCGATCCGGGCGCCGAAAGCCAGATGTCCAGAAGGCCGTCGGAGCTGCGCGAGGCGCCATTTTCGCGGCCGCCCGCAGTTGCGGTCCTGGCCGTGTAGACAACCCTCGCGATGCGGCTCATGGGCATTCTTCTTCTGGCAGCGGTGACCGCCGGGGGCGGTTACCGCTAACTCGATCAGGCATTGACCTCGATAACGGCATCAACGAAGGCCCGCGGCGGAGGTCATGGACTGCGCCAAATTCGTGCCCCTTGGAAAACCGGCAATCGGAGCCCGATTGCCATTACAAGCGCCTTCGATGTTGTCGCGCGAGCGGTTCGAGTGCGCACTGCGCGCCCAACCTTTCAGAGCGGAAGCTCGGTGCCAGCCTGCTCCGCCACCATGTACTCGGCGTACCAGTCCGGCCAGTTCTCATCACGCTGGCCGCCTGTCCGCTGCTCGTGCTCGCCATGAGCCACAGATGCACGCCGCAGTGCGGCCGCCAGTTCGACCGACGACATAAATGTGGCGCCGTCAGCGTCGACGCGGCCTGGCGCTCGCGCAGTGACCTCCTGCAAAAGCCAGTTGTTTCCGGCCGGATCGCGGAAGGAAGCCCACGAGGCGTAGCTGCGTCTTTCCGGGTCAGGCCCGCTGACACGCCCTTTATCACCGGCATAGTGATACACTTCGCTCACATCGAGCCCGCGATCGGCGAGCTCGGCGCGTGCCGCCTCTATGTCCGACACAACGAGTTCACCAGCGGTTTCGAGAATGTCGAGCTCGATACGAGCATAGGGGCCCGGTGCAACGCCCGAGCCGAAGACAACCGAACAGTTTGATCCAGGAGGCGTAAACTGGACGACATGAAATCCGTCGCCTGTGAGGTCGGCGTCCAGCCGCCAACCCAAACCCGTGTAGAACAGCTTAGCGCGCTCGACATCAGAAACTGGAATGACCACGACCTCGAGCTTCATGTCGTGGGGTTTTTGCGTCTCGACTGCGGTGTCGCGGCGGGTAGTGGCAATCGTCATGTCTGCCTCCTGCGTTGAATCTGATGGGAATGCTTCTTTGGCCCTTCGGTCGGTTCAGTTTCTTTGCCGCAGCGACCTGAAGGCAGCGCGCAACTCGGCGGAGAAGAGCTCCGGCTGCTCCCACGCGGCGAAGTGGCCGCCTTTGTCGACCTCATGGAAGTAGATCAGGTTGGGATAGGCGCGCCGGGCCCACGTCTCGGGGGCTTGATAGCCTTCCCCCGGAAAGACCGTGATGGCGACCGGAAGCGAGACTTCGTTCGTTTTTTCAGGTTGGGCAAAAACGGGACTGCGCCCGCCGCCGTACTCCCAGTAAATTCGCGCGGACGAGGTGGCGGTGTTCGTCAACCAGTACAGAGTTATGTCGTCCAGCACCTCGTCCGGTGACTTTTCAGGGTCGCTTTTGTCGTAGGTCCAGCCTGAAAAGCCCGGATGCCCGAGCATCCACGCTGCGAGCCCCACAGGGGAGTCATTGATGGCGTAGCCGATCGTCTGCGGTCGGGCACCCATCATCGTGGCATAGGATCTATTCCCCATCTTGGCGGCCATGCTGAGCGCGTCGAATGCCGTGCGCTCCTTAGCCGTCAGGCCTGCCGGCGCTGGTCCGCCGGCGGCGAGCACAGCAGCTATCTCGGGAGGTACGACAGCCGGCAGGTTGACATGGATGCCAAGAAGTCCTGCAGGGGCCAGGCGGCCCATCGCATTCGAAACGGGGGAGCCCCAGTCGCCGCCTTGGGCGACATATCTTGTGTAGCCGAGGCGCTTCATCAGCTCTGCCCAGGCTCGCGCGATGCGATCTGTATCCCAGCCGGTCTCGGTCGGCTTGCCGGAGAAGCCGAAACCCGGCAGAGACGGCAGTACGAGGTCGAACGCGTCCTCAGGGCTGCCGCCATGCGCGGTGGGATCGGTGAGCGGGCCGACCGTTTTGAGCAGTTCCAGCACCGAGCCAGGCCAGCCATGCGTCATGATCAGCGGCAGGGCATGGGGATGTTTCGATCGAACGTGGATGAAGTAAATGTCAACGCCGTCGATCGTAGTCGTGAATTGAGGCAAGGAATTCAGCTTCGCTTCCGCTGTCCGCCAGTCGTAGGCCGTGCCCCAATACTCGACGAGCGGCTTGATCTTCGCGAGCTGAATGCCCTGCGACTGGTCACCGACGGTCTCCCGGTCGGGCCACCGTGTTTCCGCAATACGACCGCGAAGATCGTCGAGCGCCGCTTGCGGCACCTGAACTTTGAAGGGCCGGATCGAGCGATCCTCGACGGGATTTGCCAAGGCGGGCGCGGCGAGGGTGCAAACTCCAAACGCCAGCGCACCGGTAGCGAGCACAATGCAAGTCGCAACTGCGGCAAGTGTCTTGATGAGAGGGTTCATTGCAGTCGCTCCCTTCGAGGTTCGCTATGCAGCTAAAGCGGGGTGGAAGATGACGCGCGTCCGGCACGCCATCCCCCGCCGACACGTCAGGTCTGCAACGTCTTGAATGTTGCGCGCACTTCATCGGTGAAGATCTTCGGCTGTTCCCAGGCCGCGAAATGGCAGCCCTTGTCTGTGCGGCCGTAATGCAGAAGCTTCGGGAACGCGCGTTCAGTCCAGCTCTTCGGCGCCGTGTAGATTTCACTGGGATTCGCAGTGGCGCCGACAGGAATTGTGATGCCCTTGGCGTCGAAGAAGCCGGCCTTTGCCGTTTGCGTGTGCTCCCAATAGAGGCGCGCCGAAGAGATCGCCGTGTTCGTCAGCCAGTAGAACGTGATGTTGTCGAGGATGTCGTCGCGGGTAAGGCCCTCCGGCTCTCCGTCGAAGGAGCGAGCGATCAGCGCGTAGCTATCCGCATCGTGATCGAGGATCCACGCCGCCAGGCCGGCCGGTGAATCGACGATCCCGTAGAGCGTTTGCGGACGAAGCGCCATTTCGTTGGCGTAGCCCAGGCCGTTCTTATAGAAAAACGCCACCTGCTCGTAGGCGCGCTTCTCGTCGGGGCCGAGATCGGCAGGGGGCGGGCCGCCGGAGGCAAGCGCCTTCACGATCTCGGGCGGAATCGTCCCCGGCATGTTCGTGTGGATGGCGACCAGCCCGGGAGGTGCGATCAGGGCCATCTGTTCGGTGATAAGTGCTCCCCAATCGCCGCCCTGCGCGACGTACCGCTCGTAGCCGAGGCGCTTCATCAGCACGATCCACGCCCGCGCGATGCGCGGTGGATCCCAACCGGTTTCGGTGGGCTTGCCGGAAAAGCCATAGCCCGGCATCGACGGGATAACCACGTCGAACGCGTCGCCCTCGGTACCGCCGTGGGCAGTGGGATTGGTCAACGGATCGATGATCTTCAGCAATTCAATGACCGAACCGGGCCAGCCATGCGTGATGATGACAGGCAGGGCGCCCTCATGCTTGGATTTCACATGGATGAAGTGGATATCGAGGCCGTCGATCTCAGTGACGAAATTCGGCAGCGCCTTCAACCGCGCCTCGCATTTGCTCCAATCATATTCTGTTGCCCAGTACCGCATGAGCTTCTGCATCGTGGCGAGTTGCACGCCCTGCGTTGGCCCTGCCGACGCCGGGGTCGACCAGATCCGCCGGGAGGCCTCGTCGGATACGAGCTCGCGCTCGGGCCAGCGCGTGGCCATGATGCGCCGGCGAAGCTCGGTGAGCTCTTCCTGCGGGAAGCCAACGGTGAAGGGGCGAATGCCATCGCTGGTTGATGCGGCGGCCTTTTGTGACGGGAGCAGGCTCGCGGCGCCTGCGGCGGCGATGCCGACCGCAGCAGTGCCCAAAAGTCGCCGGCGATCCTGGTCGATTGCTTCGGAGGTTCTGGTCGTGTTCATGGGACTCTCCTAGGGTTGATGGATGCGATCTGCCCTGCTTGACATACCCCCCGGTGATGGGATTAGCCCGTTATGCATCGTGAGCCCTTGTTAGCCGCTGCCCGCCTGCCGCTTTTTTGAGCAAATAGGACCGCCAGACAGTGGGACCCCCTATGGTGCGGGAGCGCTCCTTGACCTAAACTGAGGCGCTGGGTGCAGGCGGCTCCCAAAAGAAGAGACGCCATGACGATAACGGCAAGTCGGGCCAAAGACGGACTGTCGTTCGGCCCTTTCTGTTTGGCTGCGGGTGAAAGGCTCCTGACAAGAGAAGGCGCTCCTGTAGAGCTTGGCTCGCGCGCCCTTGAAATTCTCATCGTGCTGACTTCCGCCCCGAATGAAGTCGTCAGCAAGAAGGATCTGATGTCGCGGGTCTGGCCCGATGTGGTTGTCGAGGAAGGCAGCCTGCGGTTCCACATGACCGGACTGCGCAAGGCGTTGGGCGACGGAAAGGATGGCGCGCGTTACATCGCGACACTTCCGGGGCGCGGCTATTGCTTCGTTGCACCGGTTTCGCGATCAAGCGGCCCACACGACAAGGCCCCATTCATCGCCGCCGGGTTTCCACATGCGAATCTTCCAAACCGCTTGAGCAGAATGGTCGGGCGGGATGAGGACGTTCTCAAGCTGTCGGCGCAATTGAATGCTTCGCGGTTCGTCACCATCGTCGGCGCCGGCGGTGTCGGCAAAACCACCGTTGCGATCGCAGTCGGGCATCATCTGATCGACGCATTTTATGGAGCGGTGCTGTTCGTCGATCTGGGAATGATCGGTGATCCCGGTCTGGTCACGACAGCCGTCGCCTCGATGCTTGGGCTAGCCGTTCAAACGGAAGATGCCACGCCCAATCTGATCGCTTACTTGCGGAACAAGCGGATTCTCTTGATCCTCGATACCTGTGAGCATCTCTTGGATGCGGTGGCGCCTTTGGCAGCAAGCATCGTCGGTGCGGCGTCGCAGGTCCACATTCTGGCGACGAGCCGCGAGGCGCTTCGGGTCGACGGCGAGCATATCTATCGGTTGAATGCGCTTGCCTATCCGCCCGACGGGCCCGGACTAACGGCGGCCATTGTCCAGACCTTCCCAGCCACCCAGCTGTTCGTCGAACGGGCGGTGGCAGGCGGCGCTCGTTTGGACGTCGGCGACGCGGAAGCCCTGCTCATCGCAAGCATCTGTCGAAAGCTCGACGGAGTGGCGCTCTCCATCGAACTGGCGGCAAGGCGCGTCGAATCCTATGGGCTGCAACAGACCGCCGCACTTCTTGACCAACGTCTGACACTGCTGTGGCTCGGTTCGCGGATCGCGCCGCCGCGTCAGCAAACTCTGCAGGCGACGCTGGATTGGAGCTTTGGGCTCCTGACCGACCTTGAGCGTGTGGTGTTGCGTAGGCTCGCGGTATTCGTCGGTCATTTCACGCTCGATGCGGCCCTGGAGGTGGTGACGAGCGCGACCCTCGATCGATCGACCGTCCTGGGCGCCGTGGACAGTCTCGTCGCCAAATCGATGGTAGCGACGCGTCCGGTCGGAGCGATGATACGCTACCGGCTCCTCGATACCACGCGCGCCTACGTTCTCGAGATCCGCATCGATGACGCCGAGGCTGCCGATCTGGCAGTGCGTCACGCCGCGTACTTTCGAAGATGGCTAGAGCAGACAGGAATGGAGTGGCCGAGACTGGCAACCGGTGAGGAACGGGCTCCTCATTTCGCGGCCATCAATAACGTCCGGGCTGCCCTGCAGTGGTGCTTCAGCGACCGCGGCAACGCCGACATCGGCATCGGGCTGGTCACCGCTGCCGCGCCGGTTTTTTTGGCGATGTCATTGTTGCCGGAATGTCACCACTGGTCCGAGCGCGCGATATTGGCCTTCGACACCTCAGCTCTTGGCGGACTCGACGAGATGCATCTCCAGGCAACCCTCGGCGTGTCATTCATGTTCATGCGGGGAGGACGCCAGAGGGCGCGCGTAGCCCTGGAGAGGAGTCTGGCGATTGCCGAGGAGCGCGGCGATCCGCTGGATCGAGTGCGTCTGTTGGGTCCGCTTAACATGTTCCATCTGCGGACGGGCAATTTCGTAACCGCCCTCGAATTTGCGAGACGTTGTTCAGCCACAGCCGCCGGTCTGGAGGATTCGGTCGCGATCGCGCTTGCGCACTCGATCCTGGGCATCTCGCTCCACTTGCGAGGTGACCTCGCGGAGGCGCGCGCAGAGCTGGAAGCGGCGCTCGACCGTGGGCCCCGCTCTCAGCGGACCACGACGATCTATCTGGGCTTCGAAGGCAAAATCCTGGCCAGGGCAATTCTGGCGAGGAACCTTTGGCTGCAAGGCCATCCGGATCAAGCTGCGACACATGCCCGGCAGGCCGTCGACGAAGCTGCCGCCATGGATCATTCGCTCACACTGGCGATCGCGTTGATCTGGGCGATTTCCGTCTTCCTGTGGACCGGGGACCTGAAGAGCGCCGATGCCTACATCGACATGCTCATCGCCCGCGCGGAGTCCCATTCCATGACTCCTTACCTGCTGGTCGGTCGGGGATACAAAAGCGAGGTCGCCATCCGTCAGGGCGATGCAAAAGGCGGTGTCGAGGGCCTGCAGACTTGTCTTCAGAAACTGCACGCGGCCCCTTACGAATTGCTCACGACTCCGCTCAACCTCTCGCTGGTCAGGGGATTATCGACGATCGGTCAGGTAGACGAAGCGACTGCGCTGATCGACGAGTCGCTTGGCCTCGTCGAAAAGAACGGCGACCAATTGTACCTCCCGGAGTTGCTGCGGATGAAGGGAAGCCTCCTTCTCCAGTCGCAACGCGACCGCGACGAAGCTGCCGCCTATCTCATGGAAGCGCTGGAGTTGAGCCGCAGTCAGGGCGCGCGGGCATGGGAATTGCGGACCGTAATCGATATGACGACGCTGATGGCCGGGCGCGGGGAAATCAATGCCGCTCGAGAGCTCTTGCAGCCCGTTGCGGCATACTTTGCCGAAGGCCTGAGTACAGCGGATGTTATGGCTGCCAAACACCTGCTGACGACGCTGGGGTAGAACCTGAAGCCACTCCCCAGAGGCGTCGTATGCCATGTCTTGACGCCGTCGACACCCGTCCCGCTGTTATTTGTCACAGGAATTGAAGGCGAGATGGCGCGGCGATCGCCCCGGCGGATCTCGCCTCTGTCGCGGAAGCGCCGACGTCGAATACCCACAATCCGAGGAGTAGAGCCCGGCGGTTGATCGTGGCTCAGAGGTTGCTCGGATTTTGCGTCGTTTCGTCATCGCGGTCGTTCGAATTGCGTGAATGTGTGAACTGGTAATCACACGCCTTGGTACACCAGCCGAGTGAAGAAGCCGGGATCGATGACGGATTTGCCCCACTTGGCGTCGAAGGTGGCGGTTGGCTTGACTGCGACCGTCTCGTCGCGCGACCGGCCTTGCTTTTTCAGCTTCGCGACGTTCTCGCGGACAGCCACAAGCATGTCGCGGAACTCTTGCAGCTCCGCCCGGTTACTGGCGGGCTTGCCGTGGCCCGGAATGATGATCGTCTTGTCTGTCGTCGCGGCCAGATTGGCCTCCGACGCCGCGATCATGCCATCGATGCTGCCGCCGGTGGAATAGTCGATGAAGGGGTAAAGGCCATTCCAGTACGTGTCGCCAGCGTGGACGATGTCCGCTTCGGCGAAGGTAACGGATATGTCGCTGTCGGTGTGAGCAGAGCCATAATATTTCATGCCTACAGAGGCGCGGTTAACCTTGATGGCGTGCTCGTTCGCGAACACGTCGGATGGCAGCCCGTCTGTCGGCAGCGGCAAGAAGTTGTAGTCGTAGTCTTCGACGCGCTGGACCTGCGAAAGGTATTTGCGCGTGTTTTCATGGGCCGTGATCTTTGCCCCGAGCGCGCCAAGCCACGCGTTGCCGTCGGCATGGTCGAAATGCCAATGCGTGTTAATCACATGCGTTACGGGATCGGCCGAGAGCTTATCCAAGGCTTCGGTCACATGTGTCCGCGACACTCCGATGCCGGCGTCCACCAGAAGTTTGCCGTCCGGCCCCGTGAGGACGGCGATATTCCCGCCCGAACCCTCCAGCACGCTAATGCTGCCGCGCAGCTGATGCGCGACGATCGGCGATACGGCAGCGCTATCCTTGACAAGACTGACAACGCCGCGAGCCTCGGCATACGCTTGCCTGGGACTGAGCCATCCGCCGGTGGCCGCTGAAGCAGAGGCGGCTGCGCAACAGAAGCAGAAGCTCCTTCGCGAAATCAGATTTGTCTGAGACATCATTTCCACTCCGCTTGGAAAGCAATGGCGCCAAGCACGACTGACGTTTGTCCGTGCCGACACCCGCGGGCTGATTGTTCGTTTCACAATCGCCTCCAATGCCGGGACGATATCGCATCGGCTGCAAGGCTTCTGGTTAAAAGAGGTAAAACCGACGTAGAGCAATGCCGGCCAAGACCGAAGCGATGATGTTACGCGGACGCCTGGCTGTTCCTAACCGGATAGACGAGATGCCAGCCGTTCCTGACTTGGTCAGGTCCGTTCCTCACTGGAGCATTCCTTCTCGAAATGACAGGTTGGCGAGCATTTGGTGCACTGTGCCAACTTATCGCCCCCGTCACGGACGCTAGGTTCGCTGCAATCCGGGAGGATCGTCGGCTACATCACCCAATCAAAAGCGCTGCTCAGAAACATCAGCTTTCGGGGTGTGGCTATAGCTAGGTCAATGTCCAATTTGAGGCGCAAAGCGATCGTCCACGCCATGGCAGACGCAAGCCATCTTCGGTCAAAACCGGCCGTTCATGGCAATTCGGCCTTGGCTCTACCCCACAGCCGGCTTGCCAAAAATCAGCTGCAAGAACTCGCTCAGCCAGCGCTTGAGGTGCATGTCCCAGATCAGCCGGCCGCCGAGATGGTCGCGGCCGGGCTGGGCGCCGGGGAGCTCGAAGCGATGCGCGCCGCGCACCACCCAGCGCTGCATCATCGCGCGGGTCAGCTCGCCATGGAACTGGATGCCCCAGGCATTGTCGCCATAGCGGAACGCCTGGTTGGGATAGGTTTCCGCCGTCGCCAAAAGCGTCGCTTCCTTGGGCAGCGAAAAGCCTTCGCGGTGGAACTGGTAGACCATTTCCGGCCAGTGCAGCAGCTTCTTGCCGGCCTCGGTTGCCTTCAGCGGATACCAGCCGATCTCGACCAGCCCGTCTCCATGGCCCTCGACCTTACCGCCGAGATGGTTGGCCAGCATCTGCGCGCCGAGGCAGATGCCGAGGAAGGGACGGTTCTCCTTCAGCGGGATTTGCAGCCAGTCGGTCTCGCGGCGGACGAACTCGTCCCCGTCATTGGCGCTCATCGGCCCGCCGAACACCACCGCGCCGGCATGATCGTTGAGCGTGCAAGGCAGTTCGTCGCCGAGCGGCGGCCGGCGGATGTCGAGATCGAAACCTTCTTCCAGCAGCATGTGGCCGACGCGGCCGGGGCTCGAAGTCTCCTGATGCAGGACGATCAGGATTTTTGGTCTCGGCCTCGGTCTGGGTGGCATGGAAGGCGATGGGTCCTGTTATTCGTCGCTTGAACTGCCCCGCGCGCCGGGCGCCTCGGCCGCCGCCTTGCGGCGCGCCTCGATGCGGTCACGCCGCTCGACGCCGATCAGCTCGGCGACCCGCCATACCGTGTTGTCCTCGAGCTCGTGCAGCTCGCCATCGGCATAGACGATTTCCCACATCAGCCCGATGAAGGCCTTGCGCGCCTCGGGGTCGAGATCGCGCTTCAAGACGCTGGTGAAGGCGTAGAGGTCGATCGCCTCATTGTCGGCGCGTTCGCCGGCGGCGGCCAGCGCGTCGAGCTCCGCGCCGCTCACCGAATAGGTCTCGGCCAGGATCTGCTTGAACCGCTCCCATTCGACGTCCTGGCGCACGCCGTCGGCGTTCATCACATGATAGAGCAGCGCGGAAGCCGCGACCCGCGGATCATCGGCGCTCGGCTTGGTCTCGCCGGCAGAAGGCAGATCCCTCAGGAAGGACAATACGCGCTCGAACATCGATATCTTTTCCCTGCCCGCCAAAACCTACCTCAAAACAAACGAAACCGGCGCGGCGATTTTTCCGCAGCCTCTTCCGGCGCGACGCCCGGATCGTCGGGCAGAGGCGGCAACTCCGAACCCTGCCCGACGGCTTCCGCCTCGCCGGCCGCGTCGGCAACCGCCAAATCCTTCTCGCCGCCATTCGCCGACGCCGGCTTCCCGGTCGGAGCATCGGCAACGATGTCGATGGCCTTTTCAGCGGGTGCGGCCGGAGGCGCGGCGGTGATCGCCGGCACCACGACATCCGTCTCGCTGTCGATCAGATGGCCGAGCCGCTCCATCGGCGCGCGCCAGGTAAAGGCGTCGAGCTTGCCGGTGACCGGCGACACCGGTGCCCAGCGCTCGGAAATGACGCCATCCGCTACCCAGGCCGGATCGCGTGGCGCCCGCACGGCTTTCGACAAGAGCTGCCGCACCTTGCCCTGGTCGCCGGTCTCGGCTTCCTCGATATCGGCGAGCAAAAGGTAGGCGCCTTCGCGGCGATCCATGCGGATCGCGGCCTCCGCCTCGCGCCGCGCCGTCGCGTAATCCTGCGCGTCGAGCGCCGCGCGCGCCACAGCCATCGACGACTCGGCGTGGTTTCTCTTCAATTCCTGCAGCTTCTTTGCGCGGTTGAGGCGGTCGAGCACCGCGTCGCCCGGCCTCGCATGCGTGTAGAGTTCGGCGATATCCGGATGCGGCTCGGCCTTCCAGGCGGCCTCCAGGATCTTGGAGGCCTTGCGCACGTCGTTTTGCCGGATAACCAGATCGGCGGCAATCACCGCCGCCGGCGCGAAACCGGGCGCCAGCTTGTTGGCCTCGAGCGCTGCGGTGCGGGCAGCGTTCGGGTCGCTGTCGACCAGCGCCTGCGCCTTGGCGGTGAGCAGCACGGCGCGGCGGCGGTTGGCGGCGTCGCGCTCGATCTGCCGCGTCGATTTCTGCGCCTCGACCAGCTTCAGCGCGCCATCCCAGTCGCCGCGTTCGGTCAGTTCCTCCAGCGTCGATTCGGCCGCCCAGGCGAGCTGCGGCGCCACCGCCACGGCGCGGCCGGCATAGTGTCGCGCGGCGTTGCGGTCGCCGAGCCGCTCAGCTTCCAGGTAAAGCCCGCGCAGGCCGAGCAGCCGCATCTCGGGATCGTCGAGCATGCGCTCGAATTTCTCGCGTGCGCCCTCATGGTCGCCTTCGAGCAGCGAGGCCTGGGCGTCGAGCAGATTGATCAGCGGCTCCTGGTCGGAGCTGATCAGCTTCGCCGCCTCCTTGGTCTTCTTGCGCGCCAGCGCGCCGTCGCCGGCGCCGGCCGCGATCATGCCGGTCGACAGCGCCTGATAGCCGCGGTCGCGGCGGCGCACCCGGAAATAGCGCGAGATCGTGTAGGGGCTGTTCCACAGCGACTTGATCAGCCACCAGACGATCATCACCGCGGCGACCACGGCGACGATCGCCACCGCCGCGACCATCAGCGTGACCTGGTACTGGTAGCCGTTGAAGGTAACGAGCATCTCGCCCGGACGGTCGGCCAGCCAGGCGAAGCCGAGTCCAAGCGCAAAGACGACGGCGAGGAAGGCGAGGAGACGGATCATCTTGTGATCCTCACGCCTTCGTCGCGCCGGCGATCAGCGCCTCGAGCTGCTTTTCGACCTCCAGCCGCGCCTTCAGTTTGCCGGCAAAATCGGCGCCGGCCGCCTTCGCGGCGTCGGGCAGCGTGTCATACTCGCTGAGCGCCTTGGCATAGTCGCCCTGGTTGACCGCCACTTCCATGCGGGCGACGGTTTCGGGCGCCCCCTTGCCTTCGATGGCGCCGACCGGCCGCACCTTGACCAGTGATTCCGCGCTCGACACCAGGCTCTGGAAGAAGCCGGCATTCTGGTCGACCGGCTTTGCCGCCTCGACCATGGCGTTAGCGGCGGCATCGGCCTCCGAGGCGATGGTGGCGCGGGTCGGCACGCCCTTGTCGGCATAGGAGCGCAGCGCCGCGAGCTCGGGCGCGTCCGGCGCGATGGCCGCGAAGGTGTCGAGCTCGGTCGCGAACGGCGCGCCGCGGTCGAGCGCCGACTTCAGTGCCGCAGCCGCGATCGCCAGCGCGATCTTGGGCTGCGAGGCCTGCGCCTCGACCTTGCCGGAGAGCTGCGATACGGACTGCTCCAGCGCCGCCACCCGGCCATCCTCGGCCTTGGCCGCGTCGCCGGTCGATTTCACCAGCGCGTCGAGCCCGGCGATCTTCTCGTTGAGCGGCCCAAGATCGACGGATGCGGCATTGCCGTTCTTCTGTAGCTCGGCGACGGTCGTCTCGATCTGGCCGACCTTGTCGCCGAGTGCCTTGAGCGCGCTACCGTCGCCGCTTTGACCGGCCGAGGATTTCAACGCCGCCACATCGGTCTTGACCTGCTCCAGCGCAGAGGAAAGGCCCTCCACCTTGGCGAAAGCACCGGTGTCGCCGTTTTGCTTCAGCGCCGCGATCTGGCCCTTCAGCGAAGCGATCTCGCCATTGACGCCGTCGAGCGATCCGCCGCCCGATCCCGGCGCGCCAAGCATGCCGACCGCCTGCAGCAGGCCGGCGCCGGCAAGCGCGATCACGCCGCCGATCACGCCGGCGGCGATGCTGTTTACGCCGGCTTTGCGCGACGGCTGCGGCACGCGAACCGCGCTCCGTGTGTCGGCTGACTTTGCTGTCGAGGCGCTCGCGCTTGCCGCAGCGGATGCGTCCTCGAAATTGTACTCGAAGCCCTTGGGCTGGCTCTTCGGCGCATCGGAGCCGCCGGGATATGGCTTTTCCGGCTCGTCCTTGCCGGCCTCGGGCTTATCGGACGTCGTCCGCACGGCGTCGCTATGCTCCCACGGCTCGATATCGGCCTGCTCGGCGTGGATCGGCTCTTCCGGCGCCTCCGGCTGCGAAGCGGCGGCGGCCTCTTCCGCCTTCGCCTCGTCGGTCTGCGTGGCCTTGGCCTTCGCGGCATCCTCATCGGTGATTCGCGAGACGGCGCCGGGCTCGAGTTCGATGGTCACCGGCTCGCGCCGGGTCTTCGAATGTCGCATCTTCGGCGTCTTGACCATGCTTGGGCTCCGCAAAATTGCTTGGGATGGATCAATGGGTCCAGAGCGTCAGGATGCTCTAGCACATCACCAAGCGGTGAAAAGGGGCGGTGTGATGACGCGGCTTAGAGCAATTCCAGGAAAAGTGTGAGCGGTTTTCCGTCCGGAATTGCGTAAAAACAAAGACATAGGGCATTTCACCGTTTCCGTGAAACGGTGAAATGCCCTAGCGCGGTTGCGACAAAAGCGCGAGAAGCGCGTCCTCATCCGGTCGCGGCGCGATCCGGATCCCGTGCCCGGCTACCCCATCCAGCGGCTTGGCGACGCGCGCAGAAAGCGTCAGAAAATCCGTCTTTTCAAAGAGCTGCTTCAGGACCGGTCGCGCAATCAGGTTGGCCAACGCCGCGCTGGCCTTGGCTGAATAGAGCAGCACGACCTCGACCGGCTGGCCCGACAGGCGGGTGACCACCTCGGCATCGCCATGGTCGATGCCGGTCGTGTCGTAAGTCTCGATCGGCTGGACATGCACGTCAGCGGCCGTCAGCCGCTGCTCGAACGCCTGGAAGCGGACACGGCCGCACAAATAGACGATTGCCTTGCCGGCAAGATCGCCGGCGATGAGATCCGCCAGTGCTTCTGCGTCGCCCGGGCCTTCCGTGACGGATAAAAATCCCGCCGCGCGGCAGGCTTCGGCCGTCCTTTTGCCAACCGCGTGGCATGGCAAGCCTGCGAGCGCCGCGATCAGCGCCTTTGGCGCTTGCCGCACCGCATTGGCGCTGGTGACCGCAACCGCGACGGCATCGGCGCCGATAGTCGCCTCGACCGGCAAGGCGCTGGTCTCGGTCAGCGGCAGCAGGACAGGCTGGAATCCCAGGGCTTCGAGGCGTCGTGCCGTGCGCGACGCGCCGGGCTCCGGCCTCGTCACCAGGACGCGGACCATGTCACGCCCAGCCGTCGAAGAATTCGGCGCCCGCCCTGGCGCGAACCGTGCGCGCGGCGTCGAGCCCGATCTCCGCCGCGTCCGCAGCCTCGCCCTCCAGCCGAACCTCATGCGATTGCGTGCCGTCGGGCGAGATGATCAGCCCGGCAAAGGACAGTTTCTCGCCCGACACCGTCGCATGGCCGGCGATCGGCGTGCGGCAGGATCCATCGAGCGCGGCGAGGAAGGCGCGCTCGCAGGCGAGCGCCTGGCCGGTCGGCACGTGATGGATCGCCGCCAGCATTCTTTCGACCTCGCGGTCGCCGATGCGCGTCTCGATGCCGATCGCGCCTTGTCCCGGCGCCGGCGGGAAATCCTCCAGCGGCATCAGGTCGGTGACGACATGTTCCAGCCCGAGCCGCTTCAGCCCGGCATAGGCGAGGATGGTGCCTTCGGCGACACCCTCGTCCAGCTTGCGCAGCCTGGTCTGCACATTGCCGCGAAAGATCACCACATCGAGGTCCGGCCGCATCCGGCGGATCAGCGCCTGGCGCCGCAGCGACGACGATCCAACCGTCGCGCCGTGCGGCAGGTCGGCGATCCGCTTCGCCCGTTTGCCGATGAAAGCGTCGCGCGCATCCTCGCGCGGCAGGAAGGTGACAAGCTCCAATCCGTCGGGCAGCACCGTCGGCATATCCTTGGAGGAATGCACGGCGATGTCGATGCGGCCGTCGAGCAGCGCTTCCTCGATTTCCTTGGTGAACAGGCCCTTGCCGCCGGCCTCCGAAAGCGGCCGGTCCTGGATACGGTCGCCGCTGGTCGAGATGGCCACCACTTCGAACGCCGCCTCGGAAAGGCCATGCGCCTGCATCAGCCGCGCCCGCGTCTCATGCGCCTGGGCCAGCGCCAGCGGGCTGCCGCGTGTTCCGATTTTCAAAGTTTGCATGGCGCGCGGTCCGTGATAACCCCCGTCCTTGCCGAGGTCTGTCGAGATTCAGGTCAGGCCGCGCCGAAAATGGTGGGTTCCGAGTACCGGAGCGGAGCGTACTTTGATACGTGAGCACCGGAAGCGCAGGAACCCGCCATTTGCAGGCCGGCATCACCTGAATATCGATAGACCTCCGGTGATACAATCTTCATGGACAGCGACCAATTGATCCGCGTTCTGGGCATTGAGACGAGTTGCGACGAGACGGCGGCCAGCGTGGTGGCGCTGGACGGTGGCGCCGCGCCGGAAATCCTGTCCAACGTCGTGCTTAGCCAGATCGAGGAGCACGCGGCCTTTGGCGGCGTCGTGCCGGAGATTGCCGCGCGCGCCCATGTCGAAGCCCTGGACGGGATCGTCGAGGCGGCGCTTGCCGATTCGGCCGTGTCGCTGGACGAGGTCGACGCCATCGCCGCGACGGCAGGGCCCGGTCTCGTCGGCGGGCTGATAGTTGGCCTGATGACGGCCAAGGCGATCGCCGCCGCCGCGAACAAGCCGCTGATCGCCATCAACCACCTGGAAGGCCACGCGTTGACGGCGCGGCTGACCGACGGTCTCAACTTCCCCTATCTGCTTCTGCTCGTCTCCGGCGGCCACACCCAGATCGTCGCAGTGCGCGGCGTCGGCGATTACCAGCGCTGGGCGACCACGATCGACGATGCGCTCGGCGAAGCCTTCGACAAGACGGCCAAGATGCTTGGCCTGCCCTATCCCGGCGGACCGAATGTCGAGAAGGCCGCGGCCAGCGGCGACGCCGGCCGATTTGCCTTCCCGCGCCCGATGAAGGGCTCGGCGCAACCGGACTTTTCCTTCTCCGGCCTGAAGACGGCGGTGCGCCAGGCGGCGACAGCGATCGCGCCGTTGAGCGACCAGGACGTCGCCGACATCTGCGCCTCCTTCCAGGCGGCGGTGGCCGACGCGCTGGGCGACCGCGTGGCGCGCGCGCTGGCCCGTTTCCGCCAGGAATTCCCCGACCAGGCAAAGCCGGCGCTGGTCGTCGCCGGCGGCGTCGCCGCCAACCGCACCATCAAGGCGACGCTTGAAGCGCTTTGCTCGCAAGCCGGCTTCGCCTTTGTCGCGCCGCCGCAGAAACTGTGCACCGACAATGCAGCGATGATCGCCTGGGCCGGCATCGAACGCCTGCGCGCCGGGATCGCCGACGAAAACACCGCCGACTTCGTGCCGCGTTCGCGCTGGCCGCTCGACAGCGTTTCCACGCCCATGGTCGGCTCGGGCCGACGTGGTGCCAAGGCATGACAGCCAAGCGATCCGCCAGCGGCTGGCGTGTTGCGGTGCTGGGCGGCGGCGCCTGGGGCACCGCACTGGCGCTGGCCATGCTGCGCGCCGGCCATGATGTGCGCCTCTATGCGCGCGACACCGAAACCGTCGCCGCCATCGCCCGCGGCGAGAACGCGCGCTATCTGCCGGGCATCAGCATCGAGCCCGGCATCGCGGCCACCAGCGACATTGCAGCTGCCCTCGACGGCACCGACTGCGTGCTCGCGGTGACGCCGGCGCAGTCGCTGCGCGCCGTCCTGGCCTATGCCCGCAACCACGTTCCTGCGGGCGTGCCGCTGGTGCTCTGCGCCAAGGGCATCGAGCGCGACACCGGCGCGCTGCTCTCGACGATCGTCGAGGAAAGCCTGCCCAACAATCCGGTCGCCGCACTTTCCGGTCCGAGCTTCGCCAGCGACGTCGCGCGCGGCCTGCCGACCGCCGTGGTGGTCGCCGCCCGCGAGGCGGAATTGGCGGCGGAGCTTGCCGCGCGCTTCTCGGCGGAGAACCTGCGCTGCTATTCCAGCGACGACCTGATCGGCGTCGAGATCGGCGGCGCGCTGAAGAACGTCTTCGCCATCGCCGCTGGCGCCGTCACCGGCGCGGGCCTCGGCGCCAGCGCCCAGGCCGCCATGGTGACGCGCGGCTTCGTCGAACTGCGCCGCATCGGCGCCGCTTTCGGGGCCAGGCCGGAGACGCTGATGGGACTTTCCGGCCTTGGCGACCTCTTGCTCACCTGCTCCTCGGCACAGTCGCGCAATTTCGCCTATGGTCTGGCGCTCGGCCAGGGCAAGCCGCTTGCCGGCCTGCCACTGGCCGAAGGCGTGCCCACGGCGGGCATCGCCGCCCGCATCGCCGCCGAGCGTGGCATCGAGGCGCCGATCATTTCGGCCGTCGCCGCCATCCTCGACGGCAAGATAACCATCGGCCAGGCGGTGACCGCGCTGATGACACGCCCGCTCAAGACCGAAACCGACATCTGAACCATCGGAGTTGAAAAATGCTGTTTGCATTGATTTGCAAGGACAAGCCCGGCAGCCTGCAGCTGCGCGTCGACACGCGACCGGCGCATGCGGCGTTCCTGGAAGGCCTGATCGCTGAAGGCAAGCTTGCCTTTGCCGGACCGTTCCTCGACGCCGACGGCAAGCCGGACGGCAGCCTGGTGATGATCGAGGCGCCGGACATGGCCGGAGCCCAGGCCCTGGCCGCCGCCGATCCCTACGCCAAGGCCGGCCTGTTCGAGAGCGTCCAGATCCGTCCGTGGAACTGGGTGTTCCAGAAGCCCGCCGGCGCATGATTGTTCGCGGCTCTCGCCGCAGCGACAGCGAGAGAGTAAGCATAGACGGGAACGCCATGCGTGGCGGTGCGGCAAAGCAACGGGACAAACGATATGAACTACTGGCTGTTCAAGTCCGAACCCTCGGTCTTTTCCTTCGAGGCGCTGAAGGCCAAGGGCAAGGCCGGCACGCAGTGGGACGGCGTGCGCAACTACGCTGCCCGCAACAACATGAAGGCGATGCAGATCGGCGATCTCGGCTTCTTCTATCATTCCAATGAGGGGCTCAACATCGTCGGCATCGCCGAGGTCTGCGCGCTGGCGCATCCCGATACGACGACCGACGATCCGCGCTGGGAATGCGTCGACATCCGCGCCTTCAAGGACGTGCCGAAGCCGGTGACATTGGAACAGGTCAAGGCCAATCCCAAGCTTGCCGAGATGGCGCTGGTGCGGCTCGGCCGGCTTTCCGTGCAGCCGGTAACGCCGGCCGAATGGAAAGAGGTCTGCCGCATGGCCGAGCTCAACCCGGCGCCGTGACGAACCTCACGCCCAAGAGCGCCAAGAAATTCATCCTCGACAACACGGCGCTGATGGCGCCGCCGCATGTTCCCGAAGTGCTTTTGCACCTCGCCGACGAGGCGCATGATCTTTGGCTGCGCACCGAGGAGGAACTGGCCGAGATCGGGCTGCCACCACCCTTCTGGGCCTTCGCCTGGGCCGGCGGCCAGGGCCTCGCCCGCTATGTGCTCGATCATCCCGGAACCGTGCGGGGAAAACGCGTGCTCGATTTCGCCTCCGGCTCGGGCCTCGTCGCGATCGCGGCGATTAAGGCAGGTGCTGCGGAAGTCATCGCCGCCGACATCGACCCGTTTTGCGCGACGGCGATCGCGCTCAACCTCGAAGCCAACGCCGTCGTAGTGGAGTTCCTCGGCGCGGACTGTGTCGGCTCCGACGGTGGCTGGGACGTCGTGCTTGCCGGCGACGTCTTCTACGACAAGGCCTTCGCCGAGAGGCTCATGCCCTGGTTCGCGGGCCTGCGGGCACGCGGCGCCGACATCCTCGTCGGCGATCCCGGCCGCGCCTACCTGCCCAGGACCGGACTGCAGTCGCTTGCCGTCTATGAGGTCCCGGTGACGCGGGTGCTGGAAGATGCCGAGGTCAAGCGCACGACTGTCTGGCGCCTTGCTTGACGCGATCGCCGAACAAGCGTTCCATCGCATTTCGATTTGGAGGGGAAAGCATGGATTTTTCGGTCGTGAACTGGCTGGCGGTGATCGTCGCCGCCGTCGTCGCATGGTTGTTCGGCGCCGTCTGGTACATGGGTTTGAGCAAGCCTTGGTTGAACGCGGCGAAGCTCGACCCGGCCACCATGAAGCGCTCAGCCCTTCCGTTCGTTATCAGCTTCATCGCCGAGCTCATCATGGCGCTCGTCCTGACGCTGGTGGTGGGGGCAATCACCGGCGGCGAGCCGAACCCGGTCGCGGGCTTGCTGTTCGGCTTCGTGCTTTGGCTCGGCTTCATCGCCACCACCTTGACCGCCAATCACCGCTATCAGGGCTTCGGCTGGACGCTGACGCTGATCGATGCCGGCCACTGGCTGGGCGTGATGCTGATCATCGGCGCCATCATTGGCTGGTTCGGCGCGCCGGCCGCCCCAGCGGGCTGACGACAGGTCTTATGTCGGCGTTTTCGCCACCTCGTCCAACAGCCATTCGCGGAAGGCGATGATCCGCGCGTCGTCCTTCGCGGCCTCGGGATAGACGAGGAAATAGGCAAATTCCGGCGCGACCTTGATGCCGAGCTCGAACGGCCGTACCAGGCGCCCCTGCGAAAGATCGTTGGCGACCATGGCGAAGTCGGCGAGCGCCACCGCATTGCCGTCGAGCGCCGCCTGGGTGGCATCGGTCGACGATCCGAAGACCAGCGTGCGGCTGTCGTCGAAATCATCGACGCCGGCCGCGTGCATCCACATGCTCCAGTTCGGCCAGGTCACGCCCTGCCGCGACCATTCGATATGCGCAAGCGTGTGGTTGAACAGGTCGCGCGGCTCCCTCAGCGGCGGACCTGACACCAGCAGCGCCGGGCTGCACACCGGGATGATGATGTTCTCGAACAGCCGGTGCGCGACGAGCCCCGGATATCTGCCGGTGCCGAAGCGGATGCCGATATCGACATCGTCGCGTTCGAAATCCCTGACATCGTAGGTGATGTCGAAGCGCAGCTCGATGCCGGGCTTCTGCTGGCGGAAATCGTCGACGCGCCGCATCAGCCACTTTGTGGCGAACTGCGCGTCGAGCGTCACCTTCAACAAGGATGTGCCGCGCGTCATCTTGCGCGCGCGGCTGACGGCGCGGCTGAGCAGGTCGAGCGCATCGATCGACGCGTCGTGAAGCAAGCTGCCCGCTTCGGTCAGCCGGATGGTGCGGCTGGTGCGCGTGAACAGCACCAGGTCGAGCTGATCCTCGATTTCCTTGATCTGGTGGCTGACGGCCGCCGGCGTCAGGCCAAGCTCGTCGGCGGCGCGGGTGAAGTTGAGGTGCCTGGCGGCCGCCTCGAATGTCCTCAGAGCGCGCGTCCCGGGCAGCAGCTTGGACATCCCATCTCCAAATAAAACTTGATGATCAGAAAAGAACTACTCGTTTCTCGTTTGTTTTTCAATCCGGCATGATGGCTTCATCGAAACACTATCAAACCGGATTTGATATCCGGAGAAACACGGATAGAGCCATGTCTGAGATCGCCCTGAAGCCCTGCACCACCCTGGAATCGCCTTCCGGCGTAGCCCTTTGGCTGCATTCGGCACGCGATTGGCTGCGCCAGGCCCGCGTCGCAGCCCGACTTTCGCAGGAGTCGGTCGAAGACCTCTCCGACAGCCAGTTGCGCGACATCGGCGCCGAACGCCGGGATATCTCCAAGAGAATGGACAGGGAGCTCGGCCGCATCGGCTTGCTGGACGCCGGCTGGCAGCGTCCGCGTCGGTCCCATCGCTAATGCATACACCGCTGGCGCTTTCACCGGCATGACGGGCTTTAGCGCCAGCGGGTCGATCAGCTGAAGGAGAATTCACATGCGTGGCCACTGCCTATGCGGCGCTATTGCTTTCGAAGTCGATGGTCCGCCACAGGCCTGCGTAGTCTGTCATTGTGAAAGTTGCCGGCGGCAATGTTCTGCGCCGATGACCGCCTACATCGGCGTCCTGGACGACCAATGGCGGTGGCTCGGCAAGCCGCCAAAGGTTTTCAATTCTTCTCCCGGCGTGGAAAGAACATTTTGCGATCACTGCGGCACGCCGCTGTCCTTCCGCTCGAAGAAGATGTCCGACGTCATGCATTTCTTTGCCGCGGCAATGGAGGAGCCGAAGAAGTTCGCGCCCACGCTGCATGTCGCTTTTGAAGAGAAGCTCCCCTGGTTGAAACTCGCCGACGGCCTGCCGACGCGTGTTGGGCCTGACTACACGAAAGGCTAGGCACCGGAGTCGCGAAGCGGCCAAACTCGGCGGCTTCCGAGACCGCCGTTTGCCGGCCTCACCCTACCTCACCACCTTCACCACCGTCCTGTCCGACAACAACGGAAGCAGCCTCGCCATGGTCCGCGCCGTCACCGCCACGCAGCCTTGGGTCGGCGTGAAGCCCGGCCGCGCCAGATGGAAGAAGATCGCGCTGCCGCGCCCGCGCAAGCGCGGCGCGATGTTCCAGTCGAGCACCAGGCAGAGATCGTAGAGCCGGTCGTCGCGCTTCATCCGCTCATGGCTCGCGCCATATGGGATCTTCACCGGGCGGTTGTAGTTGCGGTCGTCCGGCACCTCGCACCAGCCGAGATCCGGACCGATCGGCGCCATCGGCAGCCTCGTCCTGCGCCCGCCCGCGAAATGATCGCACCGAAAATAGCCTGACAGGATGCGCATCGACGCCAGCGGCGTCGCGCCATCCCCTTCATGCTTGTTGGCGGTAATCCCGCCGCGCCCCAGGGCGCAGGGAAACACCGTTTTGCCGGCTTGCAGGAAGCCCTGTGCGGGGTTGCCGGGCCTCGCGCGCACCACCAAAACGCGCAAGCCCTTCGGCAAAAATGCGCCCGCCTCATTGCGCGCGCGTTTTTTCTTGTATGATCGTGTCACGGAACAAATCACTGTGATCGGCTGTTGCGCCGGTGAGCTTCCGCATAAATGGGGGGAGGTCAACTGAATATTCTTTTTAAAACAACGGATTGATATCCATGACATCACGCACCATCCTGATCGTCGATGACGACGACGACCTGCGCTCCACCCTGGTCGAGCAGCTGGCGCTCTACGAGGAATTCGACGTCCAGCAGGAATCGACCGCCGCAAAAGGCGTTGCCGCCGCGCGCAGCGGCGTTGTCGACCTGCTCATCATGGATGTCGGCCTGCCCGACATGGATGGCCGTGAGGCGGTGAAGATCCTGCGCAAGGGCGGCTACAAGGCGCCGATCATCATGCTGACCGGCCACGACACCGATTCAGACACGATTCTGGGTCTCGAGGCCGGCGCCAACGATTATGTGACCAAGCCCTTCCGCTTCGCCGTGCTTTTGGCGCGCATTCGCGCCCAGCTTCGGCAGCATGAGCAGAGCGAGGACGCCACCTTCTCGGTCGGACCCTACACGTTCAAGCCCAGCCAGAAGCTGTTGGTCGATCCGCGCGGCGCCAAGGTGCGGCTGACCGAGAAGGAAGCCTCGATCATCAAATATCTCTACCGCGCCGACCAGAAGGTGGTGACGCGCGACGTGCTTTTGGAAGAGGTGTGGGGCTACAATTCCGGCGTCACCACGCACACGCTGGAGACCCATGTCTATCGGTTGCGCCAGAAGATCGAGCGCGATCCTTCCAATGCCGAAATTCTTGTGACAGAAAGCGGCGGCTACAAGCTGGTTCCTTAAACATTTCATGATCTAAGCAATTCCAGGAAAACTACGAAACGGTTGAGCTTGGCGGCTTCGCCGTAGCCTTCCGTCCGGAATTGAGCCAAAAGAGACAGAGCGGTCGGGCGGGACCGCCTCGGGTACGATCCTGGTGCTGGAGGGTGATGGATCGGCTCGTTGCAAGCATCGCACGATGCATGGCGGAGCGTTTTTCGCGTGCCCAGGAGGGCGCGCCGCTCCAAAGGAGGGACTGGACTGACCGCTCGGGGACACAGCTAGGATGGCGCTGGATGACGACATCCGCATCCTGTCCGGTGTGAAGCTTTTCCAGGGCTTCACGCAGGAACAGCTGCGCCTGCTCGCCTTCGGCGCCGAGACCACCGTGCTGCAGGCCGACCACAAGCTCTACCGCGAGGACGACGTCGCCGACTCTGCCTACATCGTGGTCAGCGGCTTGATCACGCTCTACCGGGAGCTAGGGGGCGAACGCGTCCCGATCGGCACTGCGGGTCCGGGCACCATGCTGAGCGAACTGGCGCTGATCGCCGACACCAACCGGCTGACCAGCGCCTCCGCCGCGGTCGATTCGGAAGTGATCCGGCTGAGCCGCAAGATGTTTCACCGAATCCTGGAAGAATATCCCGAGATCGCGGTCCTGTTGCATGAGCGCATCCTGGAAGAATTCCAGCAGATGATCGCCCGGATCGAGGAACTGGCGCCAAGGTTTACGGGGTAGCACGCGAGGAGCGGATCAGCGGCGGCCGCGAGGCAGGCGCCCCACCCGTCGTCGTCAATCCAAATCAAAACGCGCGATCACCGGCACATGATCCGACGGCTTCTCCCAGCCGCGCGCCGCCTGCAGGATCTCGTAGCCTTTGAAGCTCGGCACCAGATTTGCCGACGACCAGACATGGTCGAGGCGGCGGCCGCGGTTCGACGCCTCCCAGTCTTTCGCGCGATAGCTCCACCAGGTGTAGAGTTTCTGCTCGGCGGGCATGTTGAGCCGCATCAGGTCGACCCAGCCGCCGGCCTTGCGCATCGCTTCGAAATTTGTCGTCTCGACCGGCGTATGGCTGACGACGTTGAGCAATTGCTTGTGCGACCAGACGTCGTGCTCCAGCGGCGCGATGTTCAGGTCGCCGACCAGGATCGAGGCTGACGATTCGTCGCCGCTCGCCGGCACGGAGTTCATCTCGTAAACGAAGTCGAGCTTGTGACGGAATTTGCGGTTGATCTCCGGATCCGGCTCGTCGCCGCCGGCCGGCACATAGAAATTATGCACCAGCACCGATTTGCCGCCCGCCTGGACCCTGACCGAAAGGTGCCGGCTATCGTCGATTTCGCAGAAGCGCCGCTTCTCGACCAGCTCGATCGGCCGGCGCGCCACGGTGGCCACGCCGTGATAGCCCTTCTGGCCGTGGAACAGGATGTGCTCGTAGCCGGCCTTGCGGAATGCCTTCTCCGGAAAGAGCTCGTCCGGCACCTTGGTTTCCTGCAGGCAGAGCACGTCCGGCGCGTGCTCCTTCAGCAGCCGCTCGACGATCGGCATGCGCAGGCGCACGGAGTTGATGTTCCAGGTGGCGATGGTGAAAGGCATTCAGGCGGGTCCGGAAAGGAGTCGCCGAACTAGTGCCAGCCGCGCGCCGGAAAGACAAGCCAACCTTTGCGGCTGCGCTCGCTTCCATCAGCGACCCCGATTCAGGTCAGGCCGAGTCGAAAATGGTGGTCTCCGAGAACCGGAGCGGAGCGTACTTAAAGTACGTGAGCACCGGAAGCGCAGGAGACCGCCATTTGCAGGCCGGCCTCACCTGAATCTACCGCGTCTTCGTATTCAGCTCGCGGTTCGCCGTATAATCGATCGCGAACGTGTCGGGCGGGAAGCTGACGCCTTCCTTGGTGTTGAAGATCATCACCGTGGTGTCTTTCCCTTGAGCGTCGGTGATCGTCCACTGGCGCAGATCGTAGGTCTTCGGGTCGAACATCATGGTGATCATGGCATTGCCGAACACCGACTTGTCGGAAAGCTTGATCGTGGTGAGGTCGTCCTCTTCCTTGACGGCCTTGACGCGCCCGCCGGAGAGGTCGATCCGGTCGTCGAGCAGCAATTTCAGTGGCGTTTTCGACAGCGGGTAGAGGTCGGATGTGTTGAGCTTCTTATTGAGGATCACCACCGACTTGCCGTCGGAGATGACGCGGAAGTTCGACGAACCGTCATAGTTGAAGCGGATCTTGCCCGGACGCTCGAGAAAGAACTTGCCGCCCGTCTGCTCGCCTTTAGGACCGAACTGGACGAATTCGCCGCTCATCGACTTCACCGAGGAGAAATGATCGGCGATCTTCTGTGCCGCCGGCGGTACCGCCGCCTGCGCGGCTGCCACAAGCTGGTATCCAGGCACAAGGTTGAGAGCGGCAGCTCCGCCAAACATCAAGCCGAGGCCGAGGAGTTGGCGGCGGGTGATGGCGAATTCGGTCTGGGTCTTCATGCCGGTCACTTCCTGTGATTCGTGTCGTGGCAGTATCTGGACTCCCACTGGGGCCTAAGTTTGGCGGGTGCGCGACAACTTCGCACAAACGCGCCAGACGATTTCCGGTTGCCGGCTGACCCGGTTGGCACGTCGCCGGGCCAAGAGTTTGCCGATATTCAGGTCAGGCCGGCCTCACCTGAATGTCGACAAACCCTCGTCCTCGGTCGGCACCAGAATCTCGCGTTTGCCGGCATGGTTGGCCGGGCCGACAATGCCTTCCTTCTCCATCTTCTCGATGATCGAGGCGGCGCGGTTGTAGCCGATGCCGAGCCGCCGCTGGATGTAGCTGGTCGAAGCCTTGCCGTCGCGCAGCACCACCGCCACCGCCTGGTCGTAGGGATCGTCGGAATCCTCGAAATTGCCGCCCCCACCGCCGCCGGAACCGCCCTTGCCGGACGGACCGTCCTCGTCCTCTTCCTCGTCGTCCTCGGTGATGGCGTCGAGATATTCCGGCACGCCCTGCAGTTTGAGATGCGCGACGATCCGCTCAACCTCGTCGTCCGAGACGAACGGACCGTGGACGCGCTGGATGCGCCCGCCGCCGGCCATGTAGAGCATGTCGCCCATGCCGAGCAGCTGCTCGGCGCCCTGCTCGCCGAGGATGGTGCGGCTGTCGATCTTCGACGTCACCTGGAAGGAGATGCGGGTCGGGAAATTGGCCTTGATGGTGCCGGTGATGACGTCGACCGAGGGACGTTGCGTCGCCATGATGACATGGATGCCGGCGGCACGCGCCATCTGCGCCAGGCGCTGCACCGCGCCTTCGATATCCTTGCCGGCCACCATCATCAGGTCGGCCATCTCGTCGATGATGACCACGATATAGGGCATCGGCTCGAGATCGAGGTTCTCGGTCTCGTAGATCGCCTCGCCGGTCTGGCGGTCGAAGCCGGTCTGCACCGTGCGCGAGATCTTCTCGCCCTTTTTCTCCGCTTGCTGAACGCGTGCGTTGAAGCCGTCGATGTTGCGCACGCCGACCTTGGACATCTTGCGGTAGCGGTCCTCCATCTCGCGCACGGTCCATTTCAGCGCCACGACCGCCTTCTTCGGATCGGTGACGACCGGCGTCAAAAGATGCGGGATGCCGTCATAGACGGAAAGCTCGAGCATCTTGGGGTCGATCATGATCAGCCGGCATTCCTGCGGCGTCATCCGGTAGAGCAGCGACAGGATCATTGTGTTGATGGCGACCGACTTGCCCGAGCCGGTGGTGCCGGCGACCAGCACGTGCGGCATCTTGGCGATGTCGACGATAACCGCCTCGCCATTGATCGTCTTGCCGAGCGCCAGCGCCAGCTTTGCCTTCGTCGTCTCGAAGTCGCGGCTGGCCATGATCTCTCTGAGATAGACCGTCTCGCGCTTGGCGTTGGGCAGCTCGATACCGATGGCGTTGCGGCCGGGCACCACCGCGACGCGGCAGGCGATCGCGCTCATCGAGCGGGCGATGTCGTCGGACAGGCCGATGACGCGCGAGGACTTGATGCCTGGCGCCGGCTCCAGCTCGTAGAGCGTGACGACGGGACCGGGGCGGACATGGATGATCTCGCCCTTGACGCCGAAATCCTCCAGCACGCCCTCGAGGAGCCGCGCGTTCTGCTCCAGGGCGTCCTTCGACAGGCTTGGATCCTTGGCGACGTTCTTCGGCTCGGACAGGAAGTGCAGCGACGGCATCTCGAACGTGTCGGAACCGATCAGCGAGGTCTGCGCCTCGCGCTGGACACGGGCGCCCGGCACCGGCCGCGCCGCCGGCGCCTCGACGCGGGTCTCGGCATCGGAGCGGAAGTTCCGCACCCTGGGCGCCGCGCCGCGCCGCTGGGCAGGCGCCTCGTCGTCGAAGTCGTCGAGGTCGACGTCCTCGTCCTGCTCGTCGTCGAAAATATCCTGGTCCGCCGGATCGACCGAGACGCTGCGGTCATTGACCATGGCGGCGAAGAATTCCGGCTCGACACGGGCGCGGCCGCCCGGGCTCATCCGGCTTTCGGCGAATTCGGCCGATTCGACGCGCTCGGCGGCGCGCCGCCAGGCGCTGGCCTTGGGCTCCATCGGCGGCTCGAACTCGTCGCGCTCCCGCCTGCGGCGCGCGGCGCGGCGGTGCAGGAAGGCGCGGAACGACAGCCACCAATGGGTGACGGCGCCGAGCGCGAGTATTCCCTCATCGCCCTCGTCCTCATCCTCGTCGAACAGCATCTCGTCCTGCTCGCGCGGATCGGGCGCGGCGCTGCGCTCCATGACGGCGAAGCCGTTCTTGCGCGCGATCAGCGCCGACCCATAGGCAAACAGCCATAACATCGGCGCGGCGAGGACGACCGCGATGATGCTGGCGAAAAGCCCTTTCGGATAGCCGCCGACCGCGATACCGGGGATCTTCAGCACCATATCGCCGAAGACGCCGCCGAGTCCGGTCGGCAGCGGCCAGGTGTTGGGCGGCGTCACGCAGCCGGCGATAGCCGCGGCCAGAAGCGCGAAGCCGAACCAGGCGAAGCCGCGCTTCGGCAATTTATCGACGCCGCGCGCGGTGAAAAGCAGAAAGCCCCAGATCACCGCCGGCACCAGCCCGGCGACGGCGGCAAGGCCGAAGAACTGCATGGCAAGGTCGGAGAACACAGCACCCGCATAGCCCATGGCGTTGGTGACGACGTTGCTGGTGGCGTGCGAGAAGCTCGGGTCGGCAACGTTCCACGTGGCCAAGGCCGCGATGCCGAAGGCGGTGAACAGGAACAGCCCGGCGCCGATCAGCCGCCCGACCTGGCGCCGCGCGAATGCCTGGATGCCGTGCCCCGTATCGGTCAGCGCGAGCGGTGCTGAAGCGCCTGAACGCATGCCTCTTCCCCGTGATCGTTGCCTGGCCGGGCGCTTGGCGCACCCCGGCAGATTCGAACGCCAGACTATCGGGGGGAAGGTTAAGGCCGCATTAACCATGGCCTTTTACCGAACCTCATCTGCAACAAAGGATGGCGGGCTTGCGGCCCGCCATCCTTTGCGTAAACGGCGAAACGTCAGGCCCCACAGCAATTCCAGGAAAAGTGTGAGCGGTTAGGTTCGGCGCGTTCGCCATAGCCCTCCGTCCGGAATTGCGTAAAAGCAAAGGGATGGAGCGGATCGCCGTTTCCGTGAAACGGTGAAACGCTCTGGACAAAAAAGGAGGCCCGGAAGGGTGTTCCGGGCCTCAAGGCGTGAGCCCCTTTCGAGAGCGTCACGACGGGATCTTGGGAGGAATTCCGGGCCGGCGGGAGGAGGATCCGCCGGCCCGCGGGGCAATTCCAGGAAAAGTGTGAAACCTTCCGGAACTGCGCCCTGGTAAGGGGCAAAGGCAGCCTTACGGCACCACCTCGCCGTGCTGGGTGACGTCGAGACCTTCGACCTCTTCCTGGGTGGACGGACGCAGGCCGACCAGCGCCTTGACGATGTAGAGGATCACGAAGGTGGCGATCGCCGTCCACAGAATGGTGAAGATGATGCCGTAGATCTGCTTGCCGACCGAAGCATCCTTGCCGAGCGCGTTGATCGCCGGATCGGCGAGCGCGCCGGTGAGCAGGGCGCCGACGATACCGCCGATACCATGCACGCCGAAGGCATCGAGCGAGTCGTCATAGCCGAGCGCATGCTTGAGCTTGACCGCCGAGAGGTAGCAGATGACGCCGGCGACGATGCCGACGACGAAGGCGCCGGTCGGGTTGACGAAGCCGGAAGCCGGCGTCACCGCGACGAGGCCGGCGACGGCGCCCGAGATGATGCCGAGCACCGAAGGCTTCTTGGCGACGATCCATTCGGCGAACATCCAGGCCAGCGCTGCCGCAGCGGTGGCGACCTGCGTGTTCATCATCGCGGCGCCGGCGAGGCCGTCGGCGGCAAGTTCCGAACCGGCGTTGAAGCCGAACCAGCCGACCCACAGCAGCGAGGCGCCGATCACCGAATAGACGAGATTGTGCGGCGCCATGTTGGTGGTGCCGTAGCCTTCGCGCTTGCCCAGCACCAGCGCGCAGACCAGACCCGCGACACCGGCGTTGATGTGGACGACCGTGCCGCCGGCGAAGTCGAGCACCCCAGCGGCGCCGAGGAAGCCGCCGCCCCACACCCAGTGCGCGATCGGCGCGTAGACGAACACCAGCCACAGGCCCATGAAGAGCAGCAGCGCCGAGAATTTCATGCGCTCGGCGAAGGCGCCGGCGATCAGCGCCGGCGTGATGATTGCGAAGGTCATCTGGAACATCGAGAAGACGAATTCAGGAATGTTCGAGACGCCCGGCAGCCAAAGCGTCGAGACGGTGATGCCGTGGTGGAAGAAGCGCGAGAAGCCGCCGATATAGGCATTCATCGATGCCGATTCATTGGTGGTGAAGGCGAGCGAATAGCCGAACATGAACCACAGCACCGTCACCAGGCAGGTGATGGCGAAGCTCTGCATGATGGTGGCGAGCACGTTCTTCTTGCGCACCATGCCGCCGTAGAACAGCGCCAGGCCCGGAATGGTCATCATCAGCACCAGCGCCGTCGAGGTCAGCATCCAGGCGGTATTGCCGGTGTCGAGAACCGGGGTCGGCGCGGCGGGTGCCGCAGGCGCCGCCGCCGGAGCAGCCTCCTGCGCGAAGGCGGCGGCGGTGCTCAGCGCTACGAGAGCGAGCGAAGCGGCCGCGCGTCCCGTCGTCTTCAAGGTGGAAGGAATATTCATTGAACTCTCCGTTGGAATGGATGGTCGCCGCTCAGAGCGCATCGGTGTCTGTTTCGCCGGTACGGATGCGCACCGCCTGGTCGATGCCGAAGACAAAGATCTTGCCGTCGCCGATCTGGCCGGTCTTGGCGGCCGAGGTGATGGCTTCGACGGCCTTGTCGACCATGTCGGCGCCGACCGCGACCTCGATCTTGATCTTGGGCAGGAAGCTGACCGCGTATTCCGCGCCGCGATAGATTTCCGTGTGCCCCTTCTGACGCCCGTAGCCTTTGACTTCGGTGACGGTCAGGCCCTGGATGCCGACGGCGGTGAGCGCTTCGCGCACCTCGTCGAGCTTGAACGGCTTGATGATTGCCATCACGATTTTCATAAGGTTTCACCCTTTGCTGTTGCGGTCCCCCGCGATTGCACACCTACACCGATCCCGAGGAGAGCCGGAGAGTGCCCGACAGGATTCAAGCTCCGTGCCAATTGCCGAAGCAGGGTGTTAACCTGTTGTAAACAAAGGGGCAGAGCGGCCCGCGCACATCTTTTGTGCGCGGCCGCATCGGGCGTTACGATTAAAAAATAGGCAAAATTTCGAAAATGCCTACTTGGCGGGCATCAACCAGAAGCCGGCTCAGCGCTTGAGTCGGATCAGGCCTTCCTGGGCGACCGAAGCGATGAGCGTTCCGTCCCGCGCGAACAGCGAACCGCGCGTGAAGCCACGCGACCCTTGCGTCGACGGGCTGTCCTGATTGTAGAGGATCCAGTCGTCCAGCGAGTGGCTGCGGTGGAACCACATGGCATGGTCGAGGCTGGCCGCCTGGATGTCGCGGTCGAAGATGGCGCGGCCATGCGCGAAGGTCGAGGTGTCGAGCAGCGTCATGTCCGAAAGATAGGCAAGCACCGCCGCCTGTATCGCGCGGTTTTCGGGCACCGGGCCGGTGGTGCGGATCCAGATGTTCTGCTGCGGATCCAGCTTCTCGCGGCTGGTATAATGCTTTAGCATCACCGGCTTCATCTCGATCGGCCGGTCGCGCTCCCAGTAACGCCTGATGCCTTCCGGCACCGCCTCGCCGAATTTGCCGAGCAGCTCGCGCTGGGAGAGCAGCGTGTCGGGCGCCGGCACGTCGCGCGGCATCGGCATCTGGTGCTCCAGCCCGACCTCGTCCTGCTGGAACGAGGCCTCCAGCGAGAAGATCGCCTGGCCATGCTGGATCGCCACCACCCGGCGCGTTGTGAAGGAGCCGCCGTCGCGGATGCGGTCGACCTCGTAGACGATCGGCAGCTTGGTGTCGCCGGGCCGCATGAAATAGCCGTGCAGCGAATGCACATGGCGTTCCGGCTCCACGGTGCGCTGCGCGGCGACCAGCGCCTGCGCGATGGTCTGGCCGCCGAAGACGCGCTGCCAGTCGACCTTTGGGCTGCGACCACGATACAGATTGTGTTCGAGCTGCTCGAGGTCGAGAATGTCTAGAAGCTCGTCCATGGCCGCCGTCATGTCTGAAAATCCTTCAAGGATGCGCCATGGCCGGTTTCGGACAGGATGTGCGGCCAGTCAAGGCCGCAAGCGGCGGCCCGACGAAGCCGCGAAAGGATGATGCCATGGTCGACCGCAAGCCGGATGGAGCAAAGGCCGATGCTGACCGCGAAGCTCCGCTCGACGTGCTCATCGCCGGCGCGGCCTATGTCGGCCTCACCGCGGCCGTGTCGCTGAAGCAGGCGCGGCCGGGCCTCGCCATCGCCGTCGTCGACGCCGCGCCTGCAGGCGTCTGGCAGCGGGACGGCCGCGCCTCGGCCATCGCCGCGGCCGCCGGCCGCATGCTGGAGCAGCTCGGCGTCTGGGACGAGATCGCGCCGGAAGCGCAGGCGATCACCGAAATGATCATCACCGACTCGCGCGCCGCCGACCCGGTGCGCCCGGTGTTCCTGACCTTCGACGGCGAGGTGGCGCCGGGCGAGGCTTTCGCCCACATGGTCGCCAACCGCGACTTGAACGGCGCGCTGCGCCGCCGCGCCGAAAAGCTCGGCATCGATATCATCGAAGGCATCGCGGTCAGCGCCTTCGACGTCAACGGCGCCGGCATCACGGTGCACCTGGCCGACGGCGCGACGCTGAAGGCGCGGCTGCTGATCGCCGCCGACGGCGTCAACTCCAGGCTGCGCGACATGGCCGGCATCAAGACCGTCAAATGGGAATACGGTCAGTCCGGCATCGTCTGCACGGTGGCGCATGAGCGCCCGCACAACGGCCGCGCCGAGGAACATTTCCTCCCCGCGGGCCCCTTCGCCACGCTGCCGCTGAAGCCAGACAAGGATGGAACCAACCGTTCGTCGATCGTCTGGGTGGAGCGCACGCAGGACGCCAAGGCGCTGGTCGAGGGCGACGAGTTTGTCTTCGAGCACGATCTGGAGCAGCGCTTCGGCCTGAAGCTCGGCGAAATAAGGGTCGTCGACAAGCCGCGCGCCTGGCCGCTCGGCCTGACGCTGGCCCGCGCCTTCGTCGCGCCGCGCATCGCGCTCGCCGGCGACGCCGCGCACGGCATCCACCCGATCGCCGGCCAGGGTCTCAATCTCGGCTTCAAGGATGTCGCCGCGCTCGCGGAAGTCATTGTCGAGGCCGACCGTCTCGGCCAAGACATCGGCGCCCTCGACGTGCTCGAACGCTACCAGCAGTGGCGCCGCTTCGACACGCTGCAGATGGGCATCACCACCGACGTGCTCAACCGGCTGTTTTCCAACGACATCGGCCCGCTGCGCGCCATGCGCGATCTCGGCCTCGGTCTCGTGGAACGCATGCCCCGGCTGAAGGACTTCTTCATCCGCCAGGCCTCGGGCCTGTCCGGTGACACGCCAAGGCTATTAAAGGGCGAGGCGATCTAGCAGCCAAACGAGATAATAGAGGATTACGACTGCGAGTAGCATGCCGAGCACCAACTTGCCGGCCCTGGATTTGCGCAGCCAGTCGCCAAACAGCGTCTCAATCAGCTCGGCCAATCCGGCGGCTACGTAGGCAATCGCTTCCATCTGTCCTTTGACGGTTCGGTGCGCTCACTGCTGATGTAGGCACAACTGCCTCTCGTTCACAGATCGATGGCCGCCGGGATCAATTGACCTCAAACCCCAGCTTCTGCCGCAGCCTCAGCATCCGCTGGTCGGTGATCTTCAGGCTCTGCTCGCCGCCTTGCGCGACACGGTTCAGCATCCTGAGCAGATCGTCGCGCTCATGCGGGTCGAGGCGGCCACGCAGGAAGGGCGCCAGCTTGTCGATGACGATCGTCGTGTCGTCGACCTGCGCGGCAGCCCATTTTGCGTAGACGACCGCCTCGTCCGTCTTCTTCGGGCTTTCCGCGATCTGCGAGATGACGTCCCGGATGACGGCCTCGCGCTTAGGCAGCACCGGCCCTTGCTCGGCAACGATCGCGGTGATCAGCGTCGCGGCCGCCACCACCGGATCGTCGATCGCCGTCAGCGGCGAGAGCGCGGCCTGCTTGCGCAATTTCTTGCGCCGTATGTTGCCCTGAACGCGTCCGACGACGTCGGCGACTTCACGCGCGGCGTCACTCATATATTTCAGCCGGTACCACCAGATCGCGGCCGCCCCAAGCAGGCCAAGTATCGCGATAAGAATAGGCATGCCGAATTCCCCCGAAATCGCGGCGACGATAAGAGAGATGCGGCGTTGCTTCAACACGCAACGGTTGCGTCCGTGAAGAAACCCTGAACATGTTTCCCGCAAGAGACAGCTGCAACGCCGCGCCCACCTGGCGCCTATGATCCCGGTATGTCGTAGATTGCCCTGACCTCGACCGTGCCGAGCTCGGCCAGCGGGATGCCTTCCGCGATCTTCAGCGCCTCGGCAAGGTCGGCCGCCTCGACCATGACGAAGCCGAGCAGCTGCTCCTTGGTCTCGGCGAATGGCCCGTCGGTCACCAGCGCCTTGCCCTTGCGCCGCCTCAGCGATTTCGACGTCTTCACCGACTGCAGCGCCTGCGCGATGACCAGCTTGCCTTGCCGCTCGAGTTCCCTGTCATAGGCAAGCGAGTCGGCGTCGAGCCTGGCCGCCCGTTCCGGGGTAAGCGCGTAAAGGTCCTTCTCCTCGCCATAGACCAGCAGGACATATCTCATCTCGAGCTCCCTTCGGTGGCCTCGTTATAAGAGGCAGAGGCGGCGGTGTCAGTTCTGCTTGCCGTGGCCATGTGGTCGAGCAGGCATGCCGCGACACCGACAATAGCGATGGCCGCAGCCAGTCGACCGAGACCGGGCGCCGGCGGATCCAGCCAGAACTCTTCCGGTCGCCGGACCCCCGGCTTGCCCCAGATCGCAAGAAACAGATTGTCCATCTCAAATCTCCATCGGCCATGAGTGACCGCCCGCAGGACGGCCGGGCCGTTGGCAAGTCGACATTTTGCGCGGACATTTTTTGGGAATTGCCTACCCACCAACGTCGGCGGCGAAGGCGTGTTGAGATTCGGGTCAGGCCGAGCCGAAAATGGCGGTCTCCGAGAACCGGAGCGGAGCGTACTTAAAGTACGTGAGCACCGGAAGCGCAGGAGACCGCCATTTGCAGGCCGGCCTCACGCGAATCTCAGCATGCCGTGGATGGTCTTCCGCCGCGGCCGCGCTATAGTTCAGGAGAACGCCGGCAGCCGCCGGCGCTACCCCGACAGATCAGGAGGACTCCATGGACCGCACCGCAAACGCCGTCTGGAAAGGCAACCTGAAGGAAGGCAAGGGCACGCTAGACACCCAGAGCGGCACCTTGAAGGGCACGCCCTATTCGTTCAAGGTGCGCTTCGAGGACGAGAGCGGCAAATCGGGCACCAATCCGGAGGAGCTGATCGCGGCGGCGCATGCTGGTTGCTACGCCATGCAGCTCTCGCATTTCCTCGCCGAAAACGGCACGCCGGCCGCCGAGCTCGACGCCAAGGCGGTGGTGACGCTGGTGCCCGGCACCGGCATCACCGGCAGCGCCATCACCCTGGTCGGCAAGGTGCCGGGCATCGACGCGGCGAAATTCAAGGAGCTGGCCGAGAAGGCGAAGGCCGAATGCCCGGTGTCGAAGGCGCTGGGTGCGATCAAGGTGTCGCTGGATGCCAGGCTGGGGTGATTGGTTTTAGAAGGCGGCGATCCTTCGCCCCCCTCTCTGCCCTGCCGGGCATCTCCCCCTCAAGGGGGGAGATTGGCAGCTTCGCCGTTGGCGCTCCGCTTGCGGCGTTGGAGATTGGCGAAACCCGCCGTGACATCTGATCTCCCCCCTTGAGGGGGAGATGTCCGGCAGGACAGAGAGGGGGGCCTCGCACCAACGTTTCTGGTGAGCTACCCGCCCAGCGCCTCGATCTTCGCCCGCAATGCCGCGACTTCTTCCTCCAGCGCCTTGACCCGCGCTTCGAGATCAGCATCCGCAACCGACGCCGGCGGCTGCCAAGGCGCCGCGACCGCCGCCGCCTCCACCGGCCCGCTCAACAGATGCACATAGCGCTCCTCGCGCTGGCCCGGCGCCCGTTCGAGCAATTGGATCAACGGCGGCCGGCGCCCGATCATCAGGTCGAGATTGTCGCGCAGCTCCTCGATCGAGGCGAAGCGCGCCATCCGCTCGGAGCGGGCAAGCAATTCATGCGCCGTCTGCGCCCCGCGCAGCAGCAAAAGCCCGATCACCGCGATCTGCGGCGTGGTCAGCGAAAAGCGCTGCGCCATCAGGTGCTCGTAGCGCTCGACCCGCGAAGCGAAGGCCTGGCGCACCAGCCCCTTCTGCTCGAGCGAGCTCAGCGCTCGCCTGATCTCGGTCAGCTCCAGCGCCATGACAGGCTCGCGCGCTGTCTTCTGGTTGGCGGCCTGATGCGCGCCGTTGAGCGTCAGCGGATAGACGTCCGGCGTCAGCTCCTTCTTCTCGATCAGCGAGCCCAGCACACGCGCTTCGACAGGTGAGAGGATGGGGAGATCTTCGCTCATTGAGTTGCCTATCCTTTGAAGCTGGAGGGACAGCACCCCCTCTGGCCTGCCGGCCATCTCCCCCAAGGGGGAGATTGGCAGCTTCAGCGCCGTCGGTCAGTCTTGCTGCGCTGAAGATTAGCGAAAGCCGGAATGACAGCCAATCTCCCCCCTTGCGGGGGAGATGTCCGGCAGAACAGAGAGGGGTGTGAAGGAATGCTGCGTTGGGAATTGTCGCGGCGACCAGCCGAAGCTTAAACCCGTCTCTCAACCATCATCTTCTTGATCTCCGCGATCGCCTTGGCCGGGTTCAAGCCCTTCGGGCAGGTCTGCGCGCAGTTCATGATGGTGTGGCAGCGATAGAGCCGGAACGGGTCTTCGAGATTGTCGAGCCGTTCGCCGGTCGCCTCGTCGCGGCTATCGATCAGCCAGCGATAGGCCTGCAGCAGGGTGGCCGGGCCGAGATAGCGATCGCCGTTCCACCAGTAGCTCGGGCAGGAGGTCGAGCAGCAGGCGCACAGGATGCATTCGTAGAGCCCGTCGAGCTTCTCGCGATCCTCATGGCTCTGCAGCCATTCCTTGGCGGGCTCTGGCGAGACCGTCTTCAGCCACGGCTCGATCGAGGCGTGCTGGGCGTAGAAATTGGTGAGGTCGGGCACCAGGTCCTTGATCACGGGCATATGCGGCAGCGGATAGATCTTCACCGCACCGGAAATATCCTCGGCGCCCTTGGTGCAGGCGAGCGTGTTGGAACCGTCGATGTTCATGGCGCAGGAGCCGCAGATGCCTTCGCGGCAGGAGCGGCGAAGCGTCAGCGTCGGATCGATCTTGTTCTTGATCCACAACAGCGCGTCCAGCACCATTGGGCCGCAATCGTCCATGTCGACGAAATAGGTGTCCATGCGCGGGTTTCCGCCATCGTCCGGCGACCAGCGGTAGATGCGGTATTCGCGCAAATTGGTGGCGCCCTCCGGCTTCGGCCAGGTCTTGCCCTGCTGGACCTTGGAATTCTTGGGAAGCGTGAGTTCGACCATTACCTGCGGTCCTTTCGGATGACGAGCTTCAGCCCGGACCAGATTTCGTTGACGGCGGCGACCTTGACGTCGACCAGGTCGCGCTTCAGCGCCTCCGACCGGATCACGTCCTCGGTGACATCGGTCGGCACTTTCGAGGCCTTCTTCGGCCAGGACACCCAGACCATGCCGTCGCGCTTGATCGCCGCCTCGATGACGCCAAGGCCATCCTCGATCTCGGCGCGCTGCCGGGCGAAGGCATGCACGGCGTCGTATTTGCGGCTGCCCGAGATCGCCGACCATTTCGGCAGCCGATCGACCTTGGCGAAGGACACGGCTTCAGCCAGATCGTCGAGCTCCGGCGGCAGCGCGATGAAGGCGGCGACCATGCCGTCCTTCAGGCCGAGCTTGGCCGGAAGGGGCGTGCCGGAATATCCGGTGGCCGCGAGCGCCATGGTCAATACACCCGCGCCTTCGGCGCGATCTTGGCCGGGTTGATGCCGCCATCCTTTTCCGCCAGCAGCGTCTCGGTGTGCACCGGCCGGTAGGTGAGCGTCACCTTGCCGTCCTCGCTGACATGGGCCAGCGTGTGCTTGCGCCAGTTGGCGTCGTCGCGGGCCGAGAAATCCTCCCGCGCATGCGCGCCGCGGCTTTCCTTGCGCGCCGCGGCGCCATAGACAGTGGTGATGGCGTTGGCCATCAGGTTTTCCAGCTCCAGCGTCTCGACAAGGTCGGAATTCCAGATCATCGAGCGGTCGAAGACCTTGATGTCCTTGAGCTCGCCCCAGATCTCGGAAACGCGCTTGCAGCCATTGTCGAGCGATTCCTGGGTGCGGAACACCGCCGCGTCTTCCTGCATCGCCCGCTGCATCTTCTCCCGCAAGCTTGCCGTCGGCGTCGAGCCGTTGGCATGACGCAGCCTGTCGAAGCGGTCCATGATCTTCTCGACCGAGGCCGCGTTGGGCGAAGGGATGGGCGAATTGCGGTCGATCACCTCGCCGGCGCGGATGGCCGCGGCTCGGCCGAAGACGACAAGGTCGATCAGCGAGTTGGAGCCCAGCCGGTTGGCGCCGTGCACCGAGGCGCACGCGGCCTCGCCCACCGCCATCAGGCCGGGCAGCACGCGGTCGGGATTCTCGGCCGTCGGGTCGAGCACTTCGCCCCAATAATTGGTCGGCACACCGCCCATATTGTAGTGCACCGTCGGCAGCACCGGGATCGGCTCCTTGGTCAGGTCGACGCCGGCGAAGATCTTTGCCGATTCCGAAATACCGGGCAGCCGCTCATGCAGCACCGCCGGGTCGAGATGGTCGAGATGCAGGAAGATGTGATCCTTCTTCGGCCCGACGCCGCGGCCTTCACGGATCTCCATCGTCATGCAGCGCGAGACGACATCGCGCGAGGCAAGGTCCTTGGCCGACGGCGCATAGCGCTCCATGAAGCGCTCGCCCTCCGAATTGACGAGATAGCCGCCCTCGCCGCGCGCGCCTTCGGTGATCAGGCAGCCGGCGCCGTAGATGCCGGTGGGGTGGAACTGTACGAACTCCATGTCCTGCAGCGCGAGCCCGGCTCGAGCCGCCATGCCGCCGCCATCGCCGGTGCAGGTATGCGCCGAAGTGGCGGAGAAATAGGCGCGGCCGTAGCCGCCGGTCGCCAGCACCACCATCTTGGCCGAGAAGCGGTGGACAGTGCCGTCATCGAGGTTCCAGGCGACGACGCCTGTGCAGGTGCCATCCGGCTCGGTGATCAGGTCGAGCGCGAAATATTCGATGAAGAACTGCGCGTTGTTCTTCAGCGACTGGCCGTAGAGCGTGTGCAGCATGGCATGGCCGGTGCGGTCGGCGGCCGCGCAGGTGCGCTGCACCGGCGGGCCATCGCCGAAATTCATCATCATGCCGCCGAACGGCCGCTGGTAGATCTTTCCCTCTTCGGTGCGCGAGAACGGCACGCCGTAATGCTCGAGCTCGTAGACCGCCGCGGGCGCCTCCCGCACCATATATTCCTGCGCGTCGATGTCGCCCAGCCAGTCCGATCCTTTGACGGTGTCGAAGAGGTGCCACTGCCAGTTGTCGGGGCCCATATTGGCGAGCGAGGCGGCGATGCCGCCTTGCGCGGCGACCGTGTGCGAGCGGGTCGGGAAAACCTTGGTGATGCAGGCGGTGCGCAGCCCCTGCTCGGCCATGCCGAGCGTGGCGCGCAGGCCGGCGCCGCCGGCGCCGACGATCACCACATCGAATTTGTGATCGACAAAAGTGTAGGCTGAAGCCGTGCCGGCTGTATTTGCGTTGGCCAAGACGTCAGCCTCCGAATGCGAGTTTGAGCAGGGCAAACAGCGAAGCGACGCCGACTGCCACGCAGAAGAAGGTGTTGAGCGCGATCAGCGCCAGCTTCATGCCTTCGCCATGCACATAGTCCTCGATGATCACCTGCATGCCGATGCGCATGTGATAGAGCGGCGAGATCAGCACCAGCCCGAGAATGACCACCACAAACGGGTTCGCGAGCGCCGCCCGCACCTCGGCGTATCCATGGCCGTTGATCGCGATCAGGAAGCCGACGAAGAACAGGATCAAAGGAATGTTGGCGATCGCCGTCAGCCGCTGCCGCCAGAAATGCCCGGTGCCTTCGCGGGCCGAACCGAGGCCGCGGACCCTCGCCAACGGCGTGCGCATGTCCGAATTGTTCGCGCTCATCAGAAAGCCCCCCGCGCCGCATAGCCGGCTATCCAGATCAGGAGCGTCAGCACGATCGAGCCGGCGAGTGTCGCCCATGCGATCTTCGACGCGGTGTGCTTTTCGAGCCCCGCGCCGGTATCCCAGATGAGGTGGCGGAGCCCGCCCAGCATGTGGTGCATCAGCGCCCAGGTGTAGCCGAACAGAACCAGCCGGCCGAGCCACGAGCCGAAGGCCCAGTTGACCCAGTCGAAGGCGGCCTGCGAGCTCGAAGCGGCGATCAGCCACGCCGCCACCAGCAGCGTTCCGAAATACAGCGCGCCGCCGGTGATGCGATGGATGATCGACATCGTCATGGTGATCGGCGGCCGGTAGATCGTCAGATGCGGCGAGAGCGGTCGTTCACGTCTGGCAACTGCGCGGGTGGCTGGTGATTTGCTCATGGCTCCCCCAGTTCGGCATCCTTGAAGCCGGGATGGAAATGCGGCGTTTGCCGCCCCCTATATGGCTCCGGACAGGCGGTTTCTAATGCTCTTTTTGCACCGCGTCAAAGCCGGAAAATCGTTTTGGAAACATCATTTAGTCTGACAAACCGGTGGCCGGGCGCTTCAATCGATTAGCGGCTGTTTTGAAGCCGGCGCAAGGTCTCGTTGCAGTGCAGCAAAGAGCGCTATCTCCGACAAGTCTGCGGGGTGGACCCCCTCTTCATCACCAGCGCTTCGCGGCCGTCGATCACGATTGCGTCATGCGTGGCCGCTTCCTGGTAGCGGCTGCTCTGGTTGGCCGGCGAGGCGGCAAACTCCTCGGTCGAGCCGTCCGGCCGGACCACGCGCAACGAGGAGCCGAGATTCTGGATGGTGATCATGCCGCCATTGCCGCATCTGTAGGTGGCCGTGCCGATGCCGGATCGCGGCACGGTAAGGTCGGTGACGATCTTGGTTGCGGGCGCAGGCGTGGCAGGCGTCTTGGTCGTTGCCGGTGCCGGGGCCGTTGCAGGCAGCGGGGGCGTTGCTGCTGCCGGCGGCGCCACGGGTGCGGTGGACTGCGCGACCGGAGCAGGCGAGGCGGCGGGCGGCGCGGCACTCGCCGCCTTCGGCGCGCCATCCTGCGGCACGCAGGCCGCGGCTGCGAGAAGCAGCGGGATGGTGATCGACACCCGAACCGTGTGGCCAAAGCTCATGCGCTGCCCTTTCGTGCGCGGCACGCTACAGCAATTCCAGGAAAAGTGTGAAACGGTTTTCCGTCCGGAATTGCGTCAAAACAAAGAGATAGAGCGGTTTGTCGTTTCCGTTAAACGGCGAACCGCTCTAGCCGCGCGACGCATCAAGATCAAGTTCGACCAGAGTGAGCCGGCTGCATGCCCGTCCTGCGGCGGGCAAGAACCGGGCCTTCGAAAATTAACCATGTTCCTTAAGAACCGGCGCCGAAAGCCCCCTGCCTCTTAACAAAGGTTAAGAAAGGGTTAATTTCCGAATCAGACCGGGAATCCAGGCGCGATCCGTGGCGCCGATCAAGGGAGAGCGACATGCGTTCGAATTCAGTGCGGGCAAGCCTTGCCGCAGCAGTGCTGGCGGGGCTGGTCTTGGCGATCGCCGTACCGGCCGAAGCCGGATTGCGTCACCATGACCGCGTCTACGCCGATTCCTTCGGCAATCTCGTCATCGACAGCGCCGCCGGCTACAAGCGCATCATCGTCGGCGAGGGCAGGCATGCCAAGGAGCTCTCCAACTTTACCGGTGCCGGCCAGCCGGATGTCGCCTATGACGATGCGGACGAGCCCGGCGCGCCCGGCTGCTACCAGCCGCCGGTGCTGGTGAAGGGCCGCTCCTATATGTACGGGCTTTCCGATGGCGAGATGCCCAATCTCAGCCCTTGCCGTTGACGACCGCCGGCGATTGGCGGCGCCACGCCGCACCTGACACGCGCACGCAGTCGCGGCCGGCATTCTTGGCTTCATAGAGCGCGGCGTCGGCGCGCCGGAGGAGATCGGCAAAACCCTCGTCGATGGTCAGCTCCGCCACGCCGAAGCTCGCGCTGCAGCGATGGTCGGCCGGCAATCCCTCGATCGGCAAGGCGCCGAAGGCGCTGCGCGCGCCCTCGGCAAACAGCCGCGCCGCGGCAAGATTGGTGCCCGGCAGGATGATGGCGAATTCCTCGCCGCCGATACGGCCGGCGACATGGTGCTCGGCGGCGGCCTCGCGCAGGAAGCCCGCGAAGCTCTCGATCACGCGGTCGCCGCAGGCATGGCCGTAGCTGTCGTTGATGCTCTTGAAGTAATCCAGATCGGCGATCACCAGCGCCACCGGCACGCCGCGCCGGACGGCATCCCGCATGGCAAGGTCCGCGTGGCGCTCGAAACCGCCGCGGTTGAACAGCCGCGACAATGTATCCGTTTCCGATTTCGAGGTCGCCTCGTTGAGCGCGTCACGCACCAGGACGGCCAGGGCAAGCAGCGCCAGCGCCAGCCCGAACACGGTGCCGAGTGATTGCGACACAAGCGCGTAAGCCGTCTGGACATAGGCCTGCGGATTGGCGCCCCAGCCGCCCAGCGCGCCGGCGATGAATGGCTTGGAGGCGAATTGCACGGCGCTGGCGCCAAGCACCAGCGCGAGCACATGGTCCAGCCGTGCAAGCCTCTGCCGGGAGGACAGCACGATACCGAGCGCCGCGAACTGCATGGCGGCATAAGGAAGCTGGTAGGCCATCATCCGCGTGAGCGACTGGCGCGGCAGGTCCTGCACCAGATAGACGGCGGCCGAGGCGACGACCAGGAAGCACAGCATCGGCGCCCACGGCGGCCGCACGCCATATTTATGGGCCAGCCCGCCATTGAAGGCGATGGTCGCGCCGAGGAACACGGCAAAGGCGGCAACGACCGGCAACTGGGCGTCCGCGAAGGCGGGGATGCTGAATTCGATGGCGAAATAAGCCATGCCGAGCAGGTAGCTGAAGGCAAGCCAGCGCGCCGACACGCGCCCGGTGCCGTAGACGGCAACCGCCATGAACGCCGCCGCCAGCAGCCCGGCGACGAGGATGTTGATCATCAGTATGAAATCGGCGCTGCCCATGTCTTCCTTCGTCGGACGTTCCGGGCAGAAAAGCATCGACGGGCGAAAATCGCGTTAACGTCGGGCGCGGGTGGCCTGCTTCACCCGATGGCGAGCCGCTCGGCGACGAACGTCGTTTCCGGCCTCTCATAGGACAGCCGCACGCTGTCGCGGCCGTTCCTTTTGGCCTTGTAGAGCGCTTCGTCGGCGCGCCGCATCAACGGCATCAGCCCTTCCCTGCCGGAGCGCGCGGCGACGCCGAAGCTGGCGGTGACCCTGGTGCCGGGCGGCAGGCCGTCGATAGCGCCGGCCGAATAGAAGGTACGGATCGCCTCGGCGAAGAGCCTTGCCGCAGCGAGATCGCTGAGCGGCAGAAGCACGGCGAACTCCTCGCCGCCGATGCGGCCGGCGGCTCCGCGCGCGCCGGTGGCGGAACTGAGCTTGGCGGCGAAGTCAGCGATCACCCGGTCGCCGGCCTCATGCCCGTGCCGATCGTTCAGCGCCTTGAAGTGATCGAGATCGGCCAGCACCAGGGCGACGGGAAAGCCGGCCTTGCCGCACTGATCGAGCAGCTGGATCGCCCGCTCCTCGAAGCCGCGGCGGTTGAGGATGCCGGAGAGCGGATCGGTGTGGGTCTCGGCCTTCAATGTCCTCACCACGTCGAGCGCCGCGGCCGTGAACAGGCTAAGCGCGGTCAGAAGCGACAAAAGCGCGTGCGAAAGCAGCGCCGTCGTCCAATAGGACGAGCCGTAGAAACCGTCATAGCTGGGGAACGGCCCGTGCGCGATGACGACGACCAGCGTGCGGACGATGAAGTTCAGCCCCGACAACAGCGACAGCGCGAACAGGATCTTTTCGGTCGGCCCGTTGTTGCGCACCGTTCTGAGTTCCGCCGCGACCAGCAGGCTGAGCCCGCCGAAGCCGAAATTCATGACGAGCACGCGCCAGGTGAGGTCCGGTTGGACGAACATGAACCACAGGAAGGCGGCGAGCCCACCGCCGGTCATGACGGCGATGCCGACAAAAGGCACGCGCCGCCCGTAGCGCGCGATGATCGCGCTGGAAAGGCAGCAGGCCGCGATCGTGAAGCAGATGTTGGAAACGAGCTTGGTCAGCGCCAGGCCGATCGGCAACGTGAAATATTGCAGCAGGAACCCCGGCGCCGACAGGCAGTAGCTGGCGCCGAGCACCGCCAGATACGGCCGGTGGCGCTGATAGCACCACAGCACGAGGAACGCAGCGCCAAGCGCCAGCGCTATCGTCGGATTGAGCAGCGCTATGAGCAGACCGGTGTCCAAAGGACTGCGACTTTCCCCAACTTACCCAAGGGGAGATACTAGGACGCAAGCCCAAACAAGCGGTTAAGCCCTCCGACAGATACGTCGCGAAACCATGCGGAACCGGGCTTGCCGGAGCGGCGTTGTCCGGCCAGACTGGAGACGCCTGACAGGAGACGATTGCGATGGCCGACACGATCACTTTGACCGATCACGATGAAATCCGCTCCTGGGCGGCGGCGCGGGCCGGCTTTCCGGCCATTGTCGACATATCGCCGGAGCCTGGCACGCAGGCCATGCTTCGTCTGGTGTTCGACCAGCAGGCCTATGAGGACGAGGACCGGCCGGAACGCCCACCCAATGCCGGCGGCTACGAGTTGGTCGAATGGGACGAATGGTTCAAGATCTTCGACGACCGCCAGCTGGCATTGGTCGTCGCCGCCGACGAGCCCGGCCGGCGCGAGGAGTTTCACCAGATCGTTCGCAGGTAAGTTCCCGGCACGGAAATTTCGGCCTGTCGGATATGCTGCGTTGCATGCCTTGGCGATTGGCCGGAACGCCCATCGCAATCGTCATCCACGGGCGAAGCAAGGAGCGAAGCGACGCGGCGCAGACCCGAGGATCCATGCCGTAACCTCAAGGCGCTGCAACAGTGCAGAATTCTGCTCCGCTGCACCCTTCGATCGAGGTAACGGCATGGATTCCAGGGTCTCCGCGACGGAGCTTACGCTCCTGCTTCGCCCTGGAATGACGACGTTGGGGAGGCTTCGGCTAATCCCCAGCGCTTGCGCTGATTCCGACCCTTCCTGCTTTCCAAGCTAGGCGCTTACTTCCAGTCGCGGATGTCGACGAAATGGCCGGCGATCGCGGCGGCCGCGGCCATAGCCGGCGACACCAGATGGGTGCGACCCTTGAAGCCCTGGCGACCCTCGAAGTTGCGGTTCGAGGTCGAGGCGCAGCGTTCATGCGGCTTCAGCCGGTCGTCGTTCATGGCCAGGCACATCGAGCAGCCCGGCTCGCGCCAGTCGAAGCCCGCGGCGACGAAGATCTTGTCCAGTCCTTCGGCCTCGGCCTGTTCCTTCACCAGGCCGGAGCCCGGCACGATCATGGCGTTGACGCGCGGATTGACCTTCTTGCCCTCGACCACCTTGGCGGCGGCGCGCAGATCCTCGATGCGGCCATTGGTGCAGGAACCGATGAAGACGCGGTCGAGCGCGATGTCGGTGATCTTGGTCCCAGGCGTCAGGCCCATATATTCCAGTGCCCGATGCTTGGAGGAACGCTTGGTCTCGTCCGTGATGTCCTCGGGGTTCGGCACGATGCCCTGCACTGAGACGACGTCCTCCGGCGAGGAGCCCCAGGAGACGATCGGCGGCAGCTTCGCCGCGTCGAGCACGATCACCTTGTCGAAATGCGCGCCTTCGTCCGACTTGAGCGTCTTCCAGTAGGCAAGCGCCGCATCCCACGCCGCGCCCTTGGGCGCACGCGGCTTGTCCTTGACATAGGCGAAGGTCGTCTCGTCCGGCGCGATCAGGCCGGCGCGCGCGCCAGCCTCGATCGACATGTTGCAGATCGTCATGCGGCCTTCCATCGACAGCGAGCGGATCGCTTCGCCCGCATATTCGATGACGTAGCCGGTGCCGCCGGCCGTGCCGATCTCGCCGATGATGGCCAGGATGATGTCCTTCGCGGTGACGCCTTCAGGCAGCTCTCCGTCGACGCGCACCAGCATATTCTTGGCCTTGCGCTGGATCAGCGTCTGGGTGGCAAGCACATGCTCGACCTCAGACGTGCCGATGCCATGCGCGAGCGCGCCGAAGGCGCCATGCGTCGAGGTATGGCTGTCGCCGCAGACGATGGTCATGCCGGGCAGGGTGAAGCCTTGCTCCGGCCCGATGATGTGGACGATGCCCTGGCGGACATCGTTCTCGGAGTAGTATTCGATGCCGAAATCCTTGGCATTCTTGGCCAGCGCCTCGACCTGGATGCGGCTTTCCTCGTTCTTGATGCCGAACTTGCGCTCCGGCGAGGTCGACACGTTGTGGTCGACCACGGCCAGCGTCTTTTCCGGATGGCGAACCTTGCGGTTCGACATGCGCAGGCCTTCGAAGGCCTGCGGGCTGGTGACCTCATGCACGAGATGGCGGTCGATATAGAGCAGGCAGGTACCGTCGTCCTGGCGGTCGACGACGTGGTCGTCGAAGATCTTGTCGTAGAGGGTGCGCGGTGCGCTCATGTGCGTAAATCCGTCGAGATGAGAATGGGAAAAGCACGCCGGCCATCCGGCGCGACGACTGCGATCGGTCGGGTCAGTTAAGTCGGCTGGTCAGCGCGCCGCAAACGCGCGCGGAGAAACGCGACGGCAGGCGCTTCCTGTCCTGCAGCACGAAACCCTTATAGGCCGGATCGCTGAAAAGCTTTTCCATGGCGGCGTAGATAGCAATGTTTTGGCTTTTCGGCAATTGCGGCGGGGATCTGGTTCCTCGCCCCACGGGGGCGAGGAACTGGCGCCCAGCTATTCACACCACCTCGAACACAAACGTCTTCACCAGCGCTTCTGGGTCGCCGATCGCATAGCAGCGGAACCACTGGCTCTGCTCGACCAGCCGCCATCTCCCTGCCCGCGTAAGCTCGTCGAACACGGCCTGGAAGCCGCCGCTTTCGAAGACCTGGTCGCGCACGGTGAAGATGGCGTGGCCGCCGCTTTTGGTGATGCGCACCAGCTCGTGCAGGCCGGCGGCCGGCGCGTGGCCGATGGTGAAGACGCCGGTCGAGAAGAAGGCGCGAAAATGCCGGTCGGGCCAGGGCAGCGGGCCGCCGAGCATCGCCTTCTTCAGCTCGCTATAGGCCGGCTTGCTGTCGGCCTGGCGGCTGCCGGCGATCTTCAGCATGTCGTCGGAGAGGTCGAGCCCGGCGATCTCGTCATAGCCCAGCGCCTTCAGCGACGGCCCCGACAGGCCCGTGCCGCAGCCGGCGTCGAGCAGCGGACCTTCGCCGGCCGGCACATGCCGCGCCACCCAGGCCGTGATCAGGAACGGCAGAAGGTAGCCGAGCGAGGCGGTCTCGCTGTCATAGGTCGCGGCCCAGTCGGCATAGGCCTTGGCAAGCCCTTCCGGCGAGTCGGCCGAATAGACGGAATCCAGCGCCGCATTGGCCTTGTCGAAATTCATGGGGCGTCTCCTCCGCGATGATGAGCGGAGGGATCGTAACGCGGACTTTTGCTGCCGGCTATTCCCCGTGTTGCCGGCGCAGGCGCTGCTCCAGCGCCCGCAGCGCCAGCGACAGGCCGACGGTCAGGATCAGGTAGATATAGGCGACGATCGAATAGGTCTCGAAGAAGCGGAACGAGCCGGCGGCATAGACCTTGCCCATCTGGGTGATGTCGGCGACGCCGAGCACCGAGACCAGAGAAGAATCCTTGACCATGGCGACGAAGTCGTTGCCGAGCGGCGGCAGGATCATGCGGATCGCCTGCGGGAACACGATCAGCCGGAAGCGCTGCGCCCGGCTGAGCCCGAGCGCCTTGGCGGCTTCGATCTGGCCTTTCTCGACCGATTGGATGCCGGCGCGGAACACCTCCGAGATGAAGGCCGAGTAGCCGATGGTCAGCGCCATGATGGCGCGCCAGAGCAGCGACACGTCGCGCACCAGGAGTTCGCCGATCAGCCCGGCGCTCTGCAGTGGCGCGGTCAGCGCATTCCAGGCGGCGACGAGGGCCGGCGCGCCGGCAAAGGCGATCCAGAACAACAGCACCAGGATCGGCACGCCGCGGATGATCTCGACATAGAAGCGCGCGATCTGACGCAGCCACTGCGATCCCGACAGCGCCATCAGCGCGATGCCGAGCCCGAGCGCGGAGGCTAAGGCAAAGGCGACCGCGGTGACGAAGACGGTGATGCCGATGCCCTTGGCGACGGTGGCGAAGACCTCGGCATAGAGGTCACTGGAGGCGATGGCGAGGGCGGCGGCCAGTGCGAGGACGAGCGCGGCGGCAAGCCACCACGGGAATTCGGATTTGGCGGTGGTGGAAGCGGGCATTAAGCGGCGGCGCCCGCAAGACAGTTACAAAGGTCGCGTTCCGGCACACCCCCCTCTGCCCTACCGGGCATCTCCCCCGCAAGGGGGGAGATTGGCAACTTCACTGCCGGCGCATTTCCTTCAACGTTGGAGATTGGCGAAAGCCGACGCGACATCCGATCTCCCCCCTTGCGGGGGAGATGTCCGGCAGGACAGAGGGGGGTGTGAAGGAATGAGGCCTTTGCGGACTTCGGCCCGCCACTGTCGCGCGTCACTGGCTGCAAAAGAGCTACTGCCCCATCTTGTAATCGAGGAACCACTTCTTGTTGAGCTTGTCCAACGTGCCGTCGGCCTTGAGCGAGGCGATGGCGGCGTTGACCGGCTTCACAAGGTCCGAGCCCTTCGGGAAGATAAACCCGAAGTCCTCGGTGCCGAGCGGACCGCCGATCAGCTTCAGCTTGCCTTCGGAAGCATCGACATAGCCCTTGCCGGCGGTGCCGTCGGTGAGCACGACGTCGACGTCGCCCGCCTTCAGCGCCTGCACGGTCGCGCCGAAGGTCTCGAACAGCTTGATGCGCGGGTTCTGCTCATTGCCGTCGAGCACGCTGTAGACGGCGGTGTAGAAGGGCGTGGTGCCGGGTTGGGCGCCGATCAGCCCGTCCTTGAAGGCGCCAAAACTCTTGGCGTCGGTGAAGCGGCTTTCGTCGCCGCGCACCAGCATGAACTGCTCCGAGCGCATATAGGGGTCGGAGAAGTCGACCTTCTCCTTGCGGTCGTCCTTGATGGTAATGCCGGTCATGCCGATGTTGTACTGGTTGTCCGAAACCGCCTGGATCATCGCGTCCCAGGAGGTGTTCTGGTACTCGACCTTGAAGTTCAGCCGCTTGGCGATCTCGTCCATCGCGTCATATTCCCAGCCGATCTGCTTGCCGGTCTTCTTGTCGATGAACTGCAGCGGCGGATAAGCGTTTTCCGTCACCACCACGACCTTCTTGCCGCCGAGGTCGGGCAGATTGTCGGCGAGCGCGGCGACAGGCGCGAGAAGGCAGGCCACCATGGCGGCCAGCAGCAATTTCGACTTGGTCATGACAAATCTCCGAAGGTGCGACCGCTGCAATTTCGCGGCCTGAGAAAATCCGGCGCCGACTTTAGCTTGCCGCAAGCGCCTTGCAAGCCGGTCTGCTGCGACGTTGCGCGCTATACGCAAATCCAATGCTCTTCGGAAATGGTTTTGTGGATGGGCGTTGCCGGATCAGTCCTGATCGGCCGTGGCCTCGCGCAACCCGGCGACCAGACGCGTCAGCGTTCCGTGCAGGGCCTTCAGCTCGGCCCGCTCCAGCGGCATGCCGCAGTTTAGCCCTTCCTGCACGTCCTTCATCTTCGCCCGCAGCGCCTGGCCCTTGGCGGTCGGTTCGACCAGCACCCGACGCTCGTCGGCGGCGTCGCGCCGGCGTGTCACGAAGCCGCCCGCTTCCATGCGCTTGATCAGCGGCGTCAGCGTCGCCGAATCGAGACCAAGTGCCGCGCCGAGCTCGCCGATCGTGCTCGGCGAATGCTGCCACAGCGCCAGCATCGCCAGATATTGCGGATAGGTGAGGCCGAGCGGATCAAGCAGCGGCCGGTAGAGCTTGGTCATCAGCCCGCTCGCCGAATAGAGCGCGAAGCAGAGCTGCTGGTCGAGGCGCGGCACGGCGATAGCCCCGGCGTCCTGCGCCGGGGCTTGCTTGGCCATGGTTTCGTTTGTCGTCGTCATGCCGCCTTTGCCGGAAGCGCCGTGGTGGACAGCGCCACATCGATATTGCCCCGGATGGCGTTGGAATAGGGGCAGATCTTGTGCGCTTCCGATACAAGCGCCTCGGCACCTGCCTGATCAAGCCCCTTTATCTCCGCCGCCAGCGCGACGCCGAGCTTGAAGCCGCCCTGGTCGTTCGGATGGAGACTCACTGTGGACGTGACCGAAGCGTCCTGCAGCGGCAGCTTCTGCTGGCGCGCAACGAAGCGCACCGCGCTCTCGAAGCAGGCGGCGTAGCCGACCGCGAAAAGCTGTTCCGGATTGGTGGCGCCGCCCTTGCCGCCGAGCTCCTTCGGCATCGCAAGGTCGACCTTGAGCAGGCCGTCGCTGGTTTCGCCGTGACCGTTGCGGCCGCCGCTGACGTGAGCCTGAGCGGTGTAGAGTGCAGACATCTTCATCTCCATTTGATTTGTACGCGATTATTTAGTGTACAAGATAATTGGATGTCAACCCCGTTTTCGTCGTCCACGGGCGGAGCGCCGCGCAGCGGCGCGCAGACCCGAGGATCCATGCCGTGACGTCGACGCGCCGCAGCGATGCGGAATTCTGCTTCGCTGCACTCTACGCTCGAGATCACGGCATGGATTCCAGGGTCTTCGCGACGGAGCTTCGCTCCTGCTCCGCCCTGGAATGACGATGTATTGCCAAAACGAAAAAGGCGGCCGAAGCCGCCTTTCCGGAACCTGTTACGCAGAAGCCTTATTCGGCCGAAGCAGCCTCGGCGGCGGCCTTCTTCTCGGCGGCTTCCTTGGCGGCCGTCTCGGCGGCCAGCGCCTGGGCGGCGGCGACCTTCTCGGCCTCGATGCGGGCGCGCTCGGCGTTCAGCGCATCACGTTCTTCGTCGTTCAGCTTGCGGGCGCGCACGCCGGTGTTTTCCGAAATGCGGGCCGACTTGCCGCGACGGTCACGCAGGTAATAGAGCTTGGCGCGGCGCACCTTGCCGCGGCGCACGATCTCGACACCCTCGACCATCGGCGAGTAGACCGGGAAAACGCGCTCGACGCCTTCGCCGTAGGAAATCTTGCGGACGGTGAAATTCTCCTGGAAGCCGGAGCCGGAGCGGGCGATGACGACGCCCTCATAGGCCTGGACGCGGGTGCGGCTGCCTTCGGTGACGCGCACCTGGACGCGCACGGTGTCGCCCGGCTGGAATTCGGGCAGCTTGCGCTTGGCTTCGATCTTGGCGGCCTGTTCGGCCTCGAGCTGACGGATGAGATCCATCTCAAAAATCCACTTCTTGTTCTTCCGACAGTCAGAGCGTCCTCGACTCGCCTTGCAGTGCCAACGACCGCTCGGCTATGCCCTTTGTCGAAACATCGGGCAGGGACGGCTACACCGTCATTTGTTGACGGGTCCAGAAGATCGTTCTTCCGGTTCGGGCGGCGACATACAGCTATTTCGGCGCTTTGTCACGTCCAAATGCATGTCGCCCAGAAGTGTGCGCGGTTCTGGGGCGACGACATGCATCAAAAAAGGACTTTGAGGCATATTTTTTGCGCCGCTGGCACCATCTTATTGCCTCCTGCCGGGTTGCGCGAGCACGCCAAGCTTTCTAAGCCGGAAAAGTGTATTCTCGGGCCTTCCCTCCATGACGTTCTCCGATGCCGTCCTGCTCTTTCTTGCGGGCTTTGCCTCCGGCGCCGCCAATGCGGTCGCCGGCGGCGGCACTTTCCTCACCTTTGGCGCCATGACGCTGGTCGGCCTGCCGCCGATCGTCGCCAATGCCACCTCCTCGGTGACGCAGCTGCCGGGCTACATCACCTCGACGCTCGCCTATTGGACCGATATCCGGCATTTCTGGCGCGGCGCCCTGCTGCTTTGTCTGATCTCGGCTCTCGGCGCGCTGGCCGGCTCGCTCATCCTGCTCGCTCTCTCCAATCCGTCCTTCCGCGCCCTCGTGCCCTGGCTGCTGATCGCCGCGACCGCGCTGTTCGCCGCCGGGCCATGGCTGAAGCCGGCGGCGGGGCCGGAGCACCAGGCCTCGGTCGGCTCGCTCGCCGGTTCGATCGCGCAATTCGCCACCGCGGTCTATGGCGGCTTCTTCGGCGCCGGCATGGGCGTGATGATGCTGGCCACCCTTGGCCTCACCCAAGCCGGCGATTACCACCGGCTCAATGCGCTGAAGAACATGCTGTCCATCGTGATCGCGGTCGTCGCCATCCTGGTCTTCGTTTCCGGCGGAGTCGTCGCCTGGCCGCAGGCGATCGTCATGATCCCGGGCGTGGCGCTCGGCGGCTATGCCGGTGTGTGGATCGCCAAGCGCGTGCCGCAAGGCGTGGTGCGCGGCTTCGTCGTCGCGGTCGGCCTGCTTCTGGCCTTCTACTATTTCACCAAGGGCTGAGGCGTACCGCCAAGCAGGTCAGGCCGCCGCTCCCGCGTCAGCTTCTCCGCCTCCGCGCGCCGCCATTCGGCGATCTTCTTGTGGTTGCCGGAAATCAGCACGTCAGGGATTTGCCTGCCCTCGAACTCCTGCGGCCGCGTGTAGTGCGGATGCTCGAGCAGGCCATTCTCGAAACTTTCTTCCTCGCCCGACACCGCATTGCCCATGACGCCAGGCAGGAGCCGCACGACGGCGTCGAGCAGCACAAGCGCCGCCGGCTCGCCGCCCGACAGAATGAAATCGCCGATCGAGACTTCCTCGAGCCCGCGCGCCTCGATCAGGCGCTGGTCGACGCCTTCGAAGCGGCCGCACAGGATGACCGCGCCCGGCCCGGCGGCGAGCTCCCGCACGCGGGCTTGGGTCAGCGGTTTTCCGCGCGGGCTCATCAGCAGCCTTGGACGCTCATCGCCCGGCGGCGAAGCGTGGTTGATGGCGCGCGCCAGCACGTCGGCGCGCATCACCATGCCGGCGCCGCCGCCGGCCGGCGTATCGTCGACGGTACGGTGCCTGTCGGTGGCGAAGTCGCGGATCTGGATCGCCTCCAGCGACCATGTGCCGGCTTCCAGCGCGCGGCCGGCCAGCGAGAGGCCGAGCGCGCCCGGGAACATTTCCGGATAGAGCGTGAGCACCGATGCGGCAAAGCTCACCGGTTGCCCCCGGCATCCTTCGGTCCACGCGGCCTGCCCTTCGGGTCGAAGCCGGACCGGCCCGGCGCCTCGTTTTCCTCGTCATCGACCAGTCCGGCCGCCAGCGGATCGACCTCGACGAAACCGTCGGCGATCGCGACATGCGGCACCGCTGCCTGCGTGAAGGGGATCAGCACGCCCTTGCGGCCGCCAAGCGTGACGTCGAGTATGTCGCCGCCACCGAAATTGTGCACGGCGACGACCTTGCCGATGACGCCGGTATCGTCGCGGACGTCGAGGCCGATGAGATCGGCATGATAGAACTCGTCTTCCTCGCCGTCGTCCGGCAGCACCGAACGGTCGACGAAAAGCTCGGTGCCGGCCAAAGTCTCGGCGGCGTTGCGGTCGTTGACGCCCTTGAAGCGCACCACCACCACAGTCCCGGCAGGCCTGATATCGGTAATCTGGAAGGCGCGGCCATCCCTGGCATAGAGCGGGCCGTAATCGGCCAGCGCCAGCGGATCGCCGGTGAAGGTTTTCACCCTGACTTCGCCCTTGATGCCGTGCGCGGCACCGATGACGGCCATCTGTACGGGGTTTTCGAGCTTCGACATGGCGGCACTTCCTTTGCCTTGCTCTAGCCCTCTGACGCCATCATTTCAATGAGGCCCTCTTCACCGCTTCCTAACCCGCATGCATGACAATGCCGCCATGCAGGAATTCCTCATCCCAGCCAAACCCGACCTCCAGGCGGCGCGCGAGGCCTGGCTGAAGACACTGGCGCATGAGCGCCGGCTGTCGCCGGAGACGGTCGAGGCCTATGAACGCGACACGCGCCAGTTCCTGCATTTTCTCACCGGACATTGCGGCGGCCCGCCGGGCATTTCCGACATCGCCGACCTGCGCCCCGCCGATCTGCGCGGCTTCCTCGCCAAGCGCCGCAACGAAGGCGCCGGCGCACGCACGCTGGGGAGGGGCCTTGCCGGCATCCGCTCGCTGCTGCGCTTTCTCGAAAAACGCGGCCTCGTCAACGCTGCGGGTGCCATCGCTCTGCGCGCGCCGCGCCAGCCGAAATCGCTGCCCAAGCCGCTGACGTCAAGCGACGCCAGAAAGGTCGTGGCGATGGAGGGCCAACTCGCGGAAGAACCTTGGATCGCGGCGCGCAATGCCGCCGTGCTGACGCTGCTCTACGGCTCCGGCCTGCGCATCTCCGAAGCGCTCGGCCTGACGGGCGCCGATCTGGCGACGGAAGCCGACACCGTGCTCCGCGTCACCGGCAAGGGCGGCAAGACGCGGCTGGTGCCGGTGCTGCCGGTGGCCCGCAAGGCGGTCGCCGAATACCGCCGGCTCTGCCCCTTCCACATCGGCCCCGACGGCCTTTTGTTCCGCGGCACCCGCGGCGGGCCGCTCAACCCAGCCATCGTCCAACGCGAGATGGCGAAGCTGCGCTCGGCGCTGAACCTGCCCGACACGGCGACGCCGCATGCACTGCGGCATTCCTTTGCCACCCATCTGCTCGGCCGCGGCGGCGATCTGCGCACCATCCAGGAACTGCTCGGCCACGCCAGCCTGTCGACCACGCAGGTCTACACCGGCGTCGACGCCGCAAGGCTGCTCGATATTTACGAGAAGGCGCATCCGAGGGCGTGACCCCTGACTTCGTCATACTAGGGCGGAGCAGGAGCGAAGCTCCGTCGCGGAGACCCTAGTATCCATGCCGTGACCCCGGTGCTCCGCAGCGGTGCAGAATTCTGCATCGCCGCATTCCTCGGCCCAGGTAACGGAATGGATCCTCGGGTCTGCGCGCGTCGCTCCGCTCCTTGCTCCGCCCGTGGATGACGACGCGATGGGCGTTTCAGCCAATCGCCAAGCTATTCGATCGACAACCCGAGCGAACGTCAAAGCTCACCGCACCTCAAACAATTTCCCTCCGCCGATTAACCGTTTTGCCGCTTTTCAGCGCTAAGACGCTTCGCATGAAACGCGTCATCGCCATTGCCGACCGCGCGGCCCTTGTCTCGTTGAAGCTGCTTGCGGCGCTCAACCTGCTGTTTTTCCTGTCCTTTATCGTCGTTCTGCTGCTCGCCAGCCGGGCGCATGCCGAAGCCCCCAATTGCGCCGGCACCGATCTGTTGACCGCGCTGCAAAAGAGCGATCCTGCCGCCTTCCAGAAGGTCGAGGCCGAGGCGGCGGCCGTTCCGAACGGCAAGGGCCTGTTGTGGAAGCTGGAGAAGCCGGGCGAAAAACCGTCCTATCTGTTCGGCACCATGCACATGACCGACACGCGCGTCACCACCCTGCCGGCCGCCGCGCAGAAAGCCTATGACGGCGCCGGCACCATCATCATCGAAACCACCGATGCGATGGACAAGGCCAAGATGATGGCGACGATGGCCAGCGAACCCGGCCTGATGATGTTCACCGACAACACCACGCTGTCGTCGCTTTTGTCGCCGGACGATGCGGCGGCGCTGAACAAGGGGCTCGACGCCCGCGGCATCCCGCCGGCAACGGTCGCCAAGATGAAGCCGTGGATCCTGTCGGCGATGATGGCATTGCCGGCCTGCGAGGTGGCGCGCCAGTCCGCCGGAGAACCCGTGCTGGACGTCAAGCTCGCTTCGGGCGCCAAGGCCGAGGGAAAGGACGTCGAAGGGCTCGAGACCGCCGTCGATCAGCTGCGCGCCATGGCCTCGCTGCCGATCGAATTCCATATGAAGAGCCTGGTCGAGACGATGAAGCTCGGCGACAAGGTCAACGACGTCAACGAAACGATGATCGTGCTCTACCAGCGCGGCGAGGTCGGCATGTTCTGGCCGCTGTTCAAAGCAGTGCTGCCCGAGACCGCCGACGACCAGGCCGGCTATGCCGCCTTCGAGCAGACCATGATCACCAGCCGCAACAAGGTGATGGCAGCGCATGCCGGGCCGATTTTGGCCAAGGGCAACGTCTTCATGGCCGTTGGCGCCATGCATCTGCCCGGTCCGGAAGGACTGGTCGAGGATTTTCGCAAGGCAGGGTATAGTGTTACCGCCGTCAACTGAGTCGTCTGGCGGCTGGCGGACCTGAAAACGCCGGTTTTTCAGCGCTTTCCGTCCGTTCGCGTGAAACCCGATGCGGGATCAGCGCGTTGATGGCTGTTATTTTGATGACTTTCATCCAAGGAGGACACGTTTCATGGCGAACCCTAACGACCCCTTCACCCCTTCGAGCCCGCCTCCCAGATCGGGTGGCGGCGGCAGCGGGTGGCTGATCGCCCTTGTTGTCATTATCCTGGCCATTGTTGCGTATTATGTCTTTGGCAGAAGCGGCGGCGAGCATGCCCCGGCCCCGGCTGAACCGCCGGCGGCCAGCACGCCAGCCCCGGCGCCTGCAACGCCTGCTCCGGCTCCAGAGCCGGCACCCGCGCCCGCCCCGGCTCCTGCACCTGCACCTGCGCCGGCCCCTGCGCCAGCCCCGGCTCCGGCACCGGCTCCGGCTCAGTAATCGGACTGCAGCCTGAAAACGAACGGCTCGCCGAAAGGCGGGCCGTTTTGTTTTTTGGCGCTGTCACCAGCGTCGGAAAACGCCGTCGCACTATCCAGAATTGCTCTGGAGCATGATGCCGAAAAGCGTGAAGCGGTGAATTCAGCTCGATACGACCTGAATTCAGCCGCTTCTATTCATCCGCCATGGGACTGGCCGGCCAGGGCAGCCGATGGCGCAGCTCTTCGACCAGGACCCGCTCATTCTCCGAATAGTCGATCGGAACAACGACGAGATTGACGCCGCCCGCGGCAAAGGCCTGCTCCAGGGCTGGTCTCAACTCGGCGATGGCGCTTACCCTGGTGCCCTTGGCGCCGTAGGCTTCGGCATAACGAACGAAATCGGGATTGCCGAAGGTCATACCGAAATCGGGAAAGTCGTCGACCGCCTGTTTCCAGCGGATCATGCCGAAGGCATGGTCCTCAATGATCAGGACCACGAGGTTGAGCTTCAGCCTGACGGCGGTTTCCAGCTCCTGGCTGTTCATCATGAAGCCGCCGTCGCCGCAAACCGCCATGACGCGGCGTTCCGGAAAAAGCATCGCCGCCATCATCGCCGACGGCAGGCCGGCGCCCATCGTAGCCAGCGCATTGTCGAGCAGCAGCGTGTTGGCGACGCGCGTGCGGTAGTTGCGCGCGAACCAGATCTTGTACATGCCGTTGTCGAGCGCCAGGATGCCGTCGGCCGGCATCACCGCGCGCACGTCGTGCACCAGGCGCTGCGGCGTGAAGCGGTCCTCGGTGTCGCGCGCCGCGATGCGGCCCAATATCCCCTCGCGCAGCGGCAGCAATGCCTGTGCGTTGGGAATTTTGCCCTCCAGGCGGTCGGCCAGCAGCCTGAGCGACGCGCCGATATCGCCGATCACCTCGGTTTGCGGGAAATAAACCTGTTCGACAGTGGCCGGCTGGTAGCCGACATGGATGACCTTCGGCCCGTCGGCGCCCATGATGAAGGGTGGCTTCTCGACCGTGTCGTGGCCGATCGTGATGATGAGATCCGCCCGCTCGATCGCCTCATGCACGTAGTCGCGCTCGGACAGCGCGGCCGTGCCCATATAGAGCTCGGTGCCGCCCGGCACCGTGCCCTTGCCCATCTGGGTGGTGAAATAGGGAATGCCGGTCCGCAGAACGAACTGGGCGAGGTCCGAGGTCGAGCGCGGCCGCGAGGCGGCGGCGCCCATCATCGCCAGCGGCCGCTCGGCCTCGATGATCATCCGCGCGGCGCGGTCGAGCGCAAGCGGGCTCGCCAGCGGCAGCTCGACCGGATGCGGCGGAATCGGCGCCAACGCGTCGCATTCCTCGGCGGCGATGTCCTCTGGCAGCTCCAGATGCACCGGTCCCGGGCGCTCCTCGCCGGCCACGCGGAAAGCCTCGCGCACCACGCCTGGGATCATCCTGGACGAGACGATCTGACGCGAAAGCTTGGTCAAGGGTTTCATCGCCGCGACGACGTCGACGATCTGGAACCGGGCCTGCCTGGACGACCTGACGCCCTTTTGCCCGGTGATCATGACCATGGGCATGGCCCCGAGCAGCGCGTAGGCCGCGCCTGTCGTCAGGTTCAAGGCGCCCGGGCCAAGCGTGGTGATGCAGACGCCGGGCCTGCCGGTGAGCCGGCCGTGGGTGGCGGCCATGAACGCCGCCGCTTGCTCATGACGGGTCAGGATCAGCTCGATCGAGGATTTGCGAATGGATTCGACGACGTCGAGATTCTCCTCGCCCGGTATGCCGAAGATACGGTCCACGCCTTCATTCTCAAGGGCGGCAACAAGCAGATCGGAGCCTTTGGACACGAGGGTATCTCCTAGAGCATGTCTCCCGAAAGTGGGAACCGGTTTCGGGATAAAGACATGCGTAGAACCAAGAACCTAAAGCGCATGGAGCGAACCTGAAAGATCGCGACGCGCTTTAGGCGAACCGTGCGAGACGGGCCATGCCGAACGCTGACGCGCGTATTCGGGATGACGCCCTAGATATGAATCGGCTTGAAGAATGTCGCCAGCGCCGCTTCCTTCACCGCTTCCGACATCGTCGGATGCGCGTGGCAGGTGCGGGCGAGGTCTTCAGACGAGCCGCCGAACTCCATCAGCACCGCGGCCTCGTGGATCATCTCGCCGGCGCCGAAGCCGACGATGTGGACGCCGAGCACGCGGTCGCTGGCCTTGTCGGCCAGGATTTTCACGAAGCCGTCGGTGTGCAGCATGGCGCGCGCGCGGCCATTGGCGCTGAACGGGAATTTGCCGACCTTGTAGTCGACGCCGGCCTTCTTCAGTTCCTCCTCGGTCTTGCCTACCGAGGCGATCTCCGGACTGGTGTAAACGACGCTCGGGATGACGTCATAATTCACGTGCCCGGCCTGGCCGGCAATGGTCTCGGCCACTGCCACGCCCTCGTCCTCGGCCTTGTGCGCCAGCATCGGCCCGGCGATCACGTCGCCGATGGCATAGATGCCGGGCACGTTGGTCCTGAGATGCCCGTCGGTCTTGACCCTGCCGCGCTCGTCGACTTCGACGCCGGCTTCCTTCAGCCCGAGGCTGTCGGCATAGGGGCGGCGACCGGTGGCGACCAGCACCACATCCGCCTCGATCGTCTCAGCGGCACCGCCCTTGACCGGCTCGAAGGTGACGGCGGCCCCCTTCTTGGCCTTGGCGACGCCGGTGACCTTGGCGCCGAGCTTGAACTCGAAGCCCTGTTTGGAGAGCAGCCGCTGGAACTGCTTCGACACCTCGCCGTCCATGCCGCCAAGGATGGTGTCGAGGAACTCGACGACGGTGACCTTGGCGCCGAGCCTCGCCCAGACCGAGCCGAGCTCCAGCCCGATGACGCCGCCTCCGACCACCACGAGACGCTCCGGCACCTTGGCCAGCGACAGCGCGCCGGTGGAGGACACGATCACCTTCTCGTCGAAATCGACCTTGACGCCCGGAATGCCGGCGACATCAGAGCCGGTGGCGATGACGATGTTCTTCGTCTCGATCTCCTCGACCTTGCCGTCCTCGCCGGTCACCGACACCTTGCCGGCGCCGACCACCTTGCCGGTGCCGCGGAAGGAATCGATCTTGTTCTTCTTGAACAGGAAGGCGACGCCGTTGACGTTAGACGCCACCGTGGTGTCCTTATGCGTCATCATCTTCTTCAGATTGAGCTTCGGCGCCGGGATCTCGACGCCCAGCGTATCGAAGGCATGGCCGGCCTCGGCAAACATCTCGGAGGCGTAGAGCAGCGCCTTCGACGGGATGCAGCCGATGTTGAGGCAGGTGCCGCCGAAGGTGGCGTTCTTCTCGACCACCGCCGTCTTCAGCCCGAGCTGCGCCGCCTTGATGGCGCAGACATAGCCGCCCGGCCCCGATCCGATGATAACGACGTCATAAGCCATGATCTTATCCCTTTTGCTGGCGCCTAGCGGCCGCCGCTCACATTGAGGATCGCGCCCGTTATATAGGAGGCCGCGTCCGACAGAAGATAGAGGACCGCGCTGGCGACTTCGTCCGCCGTGCCGGCGCGTTTCATCGGCAGCAGATCCTGCATCCGCGCCACGCGGTCCGGCTGGCCGCCGGAAGCATGGATTTCAGTCTCGGTGATGCCGGGGCTGACCGCGTTGACGCGGACGCCTTCCAGCGCGACTTCACGCGCGAGCCCGATGGTCATCGTGTCGATCGCGCCTTTGGACGCGGCGTAGTCGACATATTCGCCGGCCGAGCCGAGCCTGGCGGCAGCGGACGAGATGTTGACGATGGCGCCACCCTTGCCGCCATGCCGCGTCGACATGCGCTTCACCGCCTCGCGGGCGCACAGGAACGAGCCGACGACATTGATGCGCATCATGCGCTCCAGACGCTCGGCACTCATCTCGTCGACACGCGCCTTGAGGTCGACGATGCCGGCATTGTTGACGAAAGCGTCGAGCTGGCCGAAGACCCGGTCCACGGCTTCGAACATCGCCGTGACATCGGCTTCGTTGCCGACGTCGCCCTTCACTGCGAAGGCATCTCCACCCGCGGCCTTGAGCTCGGCGACCAGCGCATCCGCTGCGGCCTGGTTGGACACGTAATTCACCGCCACCCGGTAGCCGGCCCGGTTGGCCTGCCGGCAGATGGCCGCCCCGATGCCGCGGCTGCCGCCGGTGATCAGCAGCGTCTTTTTCTCGGCGCTCATTCCTGGCAGCCTTTCAGCACGAAGATATCCCACGGCACCTTGGAGAAGCCGGCGGGACCATAAGCCGCCGACATTTCGAGTGACGGCCCGAGATCGGGAAAGATCAGGCTTTTCGGCGCGTCGACGCCCTCCGCCGGCAGCAGGCCGACGCCACCCTTCTCGTCGGCGGTGTAAATGACGCCTTCCCACACCGTGCATGCGGCGAGCTCCTCGCCGGTGACGTCGCCGGTCGGGCATTTGTACATCAGCGAGCCATGCGGCCGCGCGGCCGATCCTTCGGTCCACATGGCGATGCCGTCCAGCACGACATTGTTGTCGAGGATCATGCGGAAGGCATTGGTGATCGTCGCCGAAGTGCCGGCCGGGGCGAAGTCGATCTCGGCGCCGCTCTGCGCCTCGCCATAGACGGCGAGCTGGATCGGGCAGGCGGCCTGGGCTGCGTTATCGGCCAGAACACCGACCGAAATCGAAACAAGACCGCAAATCACCTTCCATAGATTGCAGGTGCCCGACATCATCAGAGGACACGCTCTATAGCCGCTGCGATCTCTCTGGCTCGCCGTTCGCCACCCTGATACGAAGGATGCTGGGCGCCAACATAGTCGATGTCGCTCAACTGGCAGGCCTTTTGAGCCGCGCCGCCAAGCGCGACCGGCGTGCGACCGCCCAGCTCATGTCTCAAGACCCTGTCGACCGAGGTGCGATAGACCTCGAAAGCAACCGACGAACCCATAGTTGCCGGAGGAAGGAAGACACATGCCTGCGTTATGTAGATGTCCTGCCGTGTCATTCCCAGAATTTCCAGCGCTCGATCAAGCCATCGGTTAGTTGGGATATCCGGCAAATAGCCAAGTTTCCTGACAAAGGTCAGGCGCGCGGGGCTGAGTGACTCAAGCTCCTGCCAACCAAACCAGTTATTCAAGAGTATGAGGGGTCCACTGAGCGACCGTGAACTACGCTGGTTCGGAACTACATAGTTGCCGTCCCAACCGGCCTCGCTCAACGTTCTCATTTTAGCGGAGGCTGCCGCGAAACAGTCTTCGACGGCCAGAGCTCGCCTTGCTCTAATGGCTAGGCGATATTGCTCTTCCGTCAAAGCCATCTGATTACAGGTCCAGCACCAGGCGCTCGGGATCCTCCAGGCTTTCCTTCACGCGCACCAGGAAGGTCACGGCTTCCTTGCCATCGACGATGCGGTGGTCGTAGCTGAGCGCCAGATACATCATCGGGCGGATGACGATCTGGCCGGCGACCACCACCGGCCGGTCCTGGATCTTGTGCATGCCGAGGATGCCCGACTGCGGCGCGTTCAGGATCGGCGTCGACATCAGCGATCCATAGACGCCGCCATTGGAGATGGTGAAGGTACCGCCCTGCATGTCGGCGACCGACAGCTTGCCGTCGCGCGCGGCGAGGCCCAGCCTGCCGATCTCCTTCTCGATCTCGGCGATGGACATCTGGTCGGCGTCGCGCACCACCGGCACCACCAGGCCCTTGTCGGTGCCGACGGCAACGCCGACATGGGCGAAGTTCTTGTAGATGATGTCGGTCCCGTCGATCTCGGCATTGACCGCCGGGATCTCCTTCAGCGCATGCGTCACCGATTTGGTGAAGAAGCCCATGAAGCCGAGCTTCACGCCATGCTTCTTCTCGAACACGTCCTTGTACTTGGCCCTCAGCGCCATAACCGCGCTCATATCCACCTCGTTGAAGGTGGTGAGCATGGCGGCGGTCGACTGCGCTTCCTTCAAGCGGCGCGCGATGGTCTGGCGCAGCTTGGTCATGCGCACGCGCTCCTCGCGCGGTGCATCCTCGGCCGCGGACGGCGCACGGGCAACGACCGGCGCGGGTGCCGCCTTCGGCGTCTCGGCCGGCTGCGAGGGCGCGCCCTTGGCGATGGCGTCGAGCACGTCGCCCTTCAGCACCTGACCGCGCTTGCCAGAACCGGAGAGCTGGTCGACCGAGAGATTGTGCTCCGCGATAAGCTTCGCGGCAGCCGGCGCCGGCGGCATGGTGCGCGGCTCGATCGGGCCGGCGTCGCCGGCGACCTTGGCGGTCTCGGCGGCGGCCTGCTTGGTGGTGGACGCGGCATCCGGGCTGGAGGCCTGCGCCACCGCCTGCGGCTTGGTGGCCGGGGCCGCGCCGCCCGCCGAAATCGAGCCGAGCAGCGCGCCGACATTGACCGTCTCGCCTTCCTTGACGGTGATCTCGGAGAGCGTCCCGGCGCCCGCGGCGGGCACTTCCACCGTCACCTTGTCGGTTTCGAGTTCAACCAAGGGCTCATCGGCGGCGATCGCGTCGCCGACCTTCTTGAACCACTTGCCGACGGTCGCCTCGGTGACGGATTCACCCAGAGTGGGGACGCGGATTTCGGTAGCCATTGTGCCTGTCCGTTCTCTTGTCTTCTTGAGGTCTGTTTCGTCAGATTATTCGCCGAGAGCGTCGTCGAGCAGCGCCGCCAGCTGGCTGAGATGCTTCGACATCAGGCCGGTTGCCGGCGAGGCCGAAGCCGGCCGCCCGGTGTAGCGCACCCGCTGATGCTTGGCGTCGATATGCGCCAGCACCCATTCGAGATAGGGGTCGATGAACGACCAGGCGCCCATGTTCTTGGGCTCCTCCTGGCACCACACCATCTCGGCATTGCGGAAGCGCGACAGTTCGGTGATCAGCGCCTTGGCCGGGAACGGATAGAGCTGTTCGACGCGCAGCAGATAGATGTCATTGATGCCGCGCTTCTCGCGCTCCTCGTAGAGGTCGTAATAGACCTTGCCTGAGCACAGCACGACGCGGCGGATCTTGGAGTCCTTGACCAGCTTTATCGGCTGGTCGGCCAGGAGCTGCGCATCGTCCCACAGCAGGCGATGGAACGAGCTCTCGCCCGACATTTCCGGCAGCGTCGACACCGCCCGCTTGTGGCGCAGCAGCGACTTCGGCGTCATCAGGATCAGCGGCTTGCGGAAGTCGCGCTTCAGCTGCCGGCGCAGGATGTGGAAATAGTTGGCCGGCGTGGTGACGTTGGCGACCTGCATGTTGTCTTCCGCGCAGAGCTGCAGGAAGCGCTCCAACCTGGCCGACGAATGCTCCGGCCCCTGGCCCTCATAGCCATGCGGCAACAGGCAGACGAGGCCCGACATGCGCAACCACTTGCGCTCGCCGCTGGAGATGAACTGGTCGAACACCACTTGGGCGCCGTTGGCGAAGTCGCCGAACTGCGCTTCCCAGAGCGTCAGCGCCTTGGGCTCGGCCAGGCTGTAGCCATATTCGAAGCCGAGCACCGCCTCTTCCGACAGCATCGAGTTGATGACTTCATAGCCGGCCTGCGCCGCCGACAGATTGTTGAGCGGGATGTAGCGGGTCTCGTCGCGCTGGTCGTAAAGCACCGAATGGCGCTGCGAGAAGGTGCCGCGCTCCGAATCCTGACCGGAGAGCCGGATCGGATTGCCGTCGAGCAGGATCGCGCCGAAGGCGAGCGCCTCGGCCGTCGACCAGTCGATACCTTCGCCGGACTCGATCGCCTGGCGGCGGTTCTCGAGGAAGCGCAGGATCGTCTTGTGCGCCTCGAAATCCTTCGGCACCTCGGTCAGCTTCTTGCCGATCTCCTTCAGCGTGCGCACCGGCACAGCGGTCTTGCCGCGCCGTTGTTCATCCTGGTTGTCGGCGGTGCGCAGGCCGGACCACGCGCCGTCCAGCCAGTCGGCCTTGTTTGGCTTGTAGGACTGGCCGACTTCCCATTCGGCTTCCAGATGCGCGCGCCAGTCGGCCCGCATCTTGTCGACCTCGGCCTGGGTGACGTGGCCTTCCGCGATCAGCCGGTCGGCATAGATCTGCACCACCGTCTTGTGGGTGCGGATGTTGCGGTACATGATCGGCTGGGTGAAGGCCGGCTCGTCGCCCTCATTGTGGCCGAAGCGGCGGTAGCAGAACATGTCCACCACCACCGGCTTGTGGAACTTCATGCGGAACTCGGTCGCGACCTTGGCGGCATGCACCACCGCCTCCGGGTCGTCGCCATTGACGTGGAAGATCGGCGCCTCGATCATCTTGGCCACATCCGACGGATAGGGCGAGGAGCGCGAGAAGCGCGGATTGGTGGTGAAGCCGATCTGGTTGTTGATGATGACGTGCAGCGTGCCGGCGACGCGATGGCCGCGCAGGCCGGACAGGCCGAGGATCTCGGCGATCACGCCCTGGCCGGCGAAGGCCGCGTCGCCATGCAGCAGCAGCGGCATCACCTTGGCGCGCTCCGACAGCGGCACGACCTCGCCACGCTCGCGGCCGGCGAACTGGTCCTGCTTGGCGCGCGCCTTGCCCATCACCACCGGATCGACGATTTCCAGATGCGAGGGGTTGGCCGTCAGCGACAGATGCACCTTGTTGCCGTCGAACTCGCGGTCCGACGAGGCGCCGAGATGGTACTTCACGTCGCCCGAACCTTCGACTTCGTCAGGCGCGGCCGAGCCGCCCTTGAATTCGTGGAAGATGGCGCGGTGCGGCTTCGCCATCACCTGGGAAAGCACGTTGAGGCGGCCGCGATGCGCCATGCCGAGCACGATTTCCTTGAGACCGAGCTGGCCGCCGCGCTTGACGATCTGCTCCAGCGCCGGGATCAGCGACTCGCCGCCGTCGAGGCCGAAGCGCTTGGTGCCCTTGTACTTGACGTCGATATACTGCTCGAAGCCCTCGGCCTCGATCAGCTTCGACAGGATCGCCTTCTTGCCGGTTGCGGTGAAGGTGATCTCCTTGTCGGCGCCTTCGATGCGCGCCTGGATCCACGCCTTCTCTTCCGGATCGGAAATGTGCATGAACTCGACGCCCAGCGTCGAGCAATAGGTGCGGGTCAGGATGTCCAGCATCTGCCGTATCGTGCCGAATTCGAGGCCCAGCACATTGTCGAGGAAGATCGGCCGGTCGTAATCGGCCTCGCTGAAGCCGTAATTCTCCGGCGATAGCTCGTTATAGTCCTCCAGCGGCTTGGCGATGCCGAGCGGATCGAGATTGGCGTGCAGATGGCCGCGCATGCGGTAGGCGCGGATCATCATGATGGCGCGGACCGAATCGCGCGTCGCCTGATGCACGTCGGCGTCGGAAAGCACGGCGCCGTTGACGACCGCCTTTTCCTTGACCTTCTTTTCGATCGTCTTTTCGACCAGGCCCCAATTGCCGTCGAGCGCCGAGACCAGCTCGCCATTGGCCGTCATCGGCCAGGAGGGCTTCGCCCAGGAGGCGCCCTTGGCGTTCTTGCGCACATCGCCCGCGTCGTCCTTCAGCGCAGCGAAGAAATCCTGCCATTCCGGATCGACCGAAGCCGGATTGTCCTCATAGGCCGCGTAGAGCGCGTCGATATAGTCGGCATTGCCGCCATAGAGGAACGAGGTGAGCGAGAATTGGTCGTTGGCCTGATCTTGTCTTGCCATTTTTCGTCTGCGGAGCCTGGCTCCGTCTCCTTTTCAGAGCGAATAGGGAGTAGCGAATAGCGAGTAGGGTGACCCAGTCGCTGCGTTACTTTGTTTCCCTATTCGCTATTCACTATTCGCTACTCACTTAACCCTTGATCGCCTCGACCAGCGTCGTGCCAAGCCTTGCTGGCGACGGCGAAACCTTGATGCCGGCCGATTCCATGGCCGCGATCTTGTCTTCCGCGCCGCCCTTGCCGCCCGAGATCACCGCGCCCGCATGGCCCATGGTGCGGCCGGCCGGCGCGGTACGCCCGGCGATGAAGCCCGCCATGGGTTTCTTGCGGCCGCGCTTGGCTTCGTCCTTGAGGAACTGCGCGGCGTCTTCCTCGGCCGAGCCGCCGATCTCGCCGATCATGATGATCGACTTGGTCTCGTCGTCGGCGAGGAACATCTCCAGCACATCGATGAACTCGGTGCCCTTGACTGGGTCGCCGCCGATGCCAACCGCCGTGGTCTGGCCGAGCCCGACATTGGTGGTCTGGAAGACTGCCTCATAGGTAAGTGTTCCCGAGCGGGAAACAACGCCGACCGAGCCCTTGCGGAAGATGTTGCCGGGCATGATGCCGATCTTGCACTCGTCCGGCGTCAGTACGCCCGGGCAATTCGGGCCGATCAGCCGCGAGGTCGAGCGGTCGAGCCGCGCCTTGACCTTGACCATGTCCATCACCGGGATGCCCTCGGTGATACAGACGATCAGCGGGATCTCGGCCTCGATCGCCTCGATGATCGCCTCGCCGGCGCCCGCCGGCGGCACATAGATGACCGAGGCGTTGGCGCCGGTCTTGGCCTTGCCTTCGGCGACGGTGGCGAAGATCGGCAGGCTTTCGCCCTTCGAGCCGGTCCAGGTCTCGCCGCCCTTCTTCGGATGGATGCCGCCCACCATCTTGGTGCCGTGATAGGCCAGCGCCTGCTCGGTGTGGAATGTGCCGGTCTTGCCGGTCAGACCCTGCACCAGCACCTTGGTATTCTTGTCGATGAGAATGGACATGGCGGCCCTTTTCTAAAAACCGTTGATCGTGGAAGGCGAGACGCGCCGGTAGAGGCCGCTCACCATGTCTTGCCAGGCATCGCTGCCTGCGGGTCTGAACTCAAGTTTCATGCGGTAGGCGTCGGTGCCGTCAAAACCATACGTCACGCGGGCGGCGCCGCGCGGCGACGAGCGTTCGAGCATGAGCTCGCTGCCGTTCCAGAGGCCGGTGGCGGGTGATGCCGGCACGAACCCCATCGAGTCGAACTGATGCATGGTGACGACGCTGTTCTGCTGGTCGAAGCCGAACACATTATGCGCGCCGAACGAAACCGTGCCGTCGCGGCGCTGGCGGTAGCGCTGCATCACGAACAGGCCGCCGAACTCAGCCTCGGCCTGAACTTCCGAAGTCGCCGTGCCGGCATCGGTCCATTGCGTCGCCGCGACCTCTTCCTCGCCGCGCCATGCGCCGACCAGCGCCTGCAGGCGTTGGTGACCATCCGACAAGGAGGAGAACGCGTTCATGGCTCAGAGCCGCTTCAGGTCGGTGACGGTGAGGTCACTCCGGGCATTGCCGGTGTTCAAGGTCGTCGCCGGCTCGAACATCAGTACCACGGGCTCCTTGGTCAGCGAGCGCGGCCGGTGCTCGACGCCGCGCGGCACGACGATGAAATCGCCCTCGCCGAGCTCGACCGGCCCGTCGCGGAAATCGATGGCGATCCTGCCGCGCAGCACGAGGAAAGCCTCGTCCTCATTGTCATGCGCGTGCCAGTCGAAAACCTCGCCGAACTTGGCGACCTTGGCCTGGCTGTCATTGACGTCGCCGGCGATGTGCGGATCGAAGACCTTGGCGATCTTCTGATCCGCCGCCTCGACCAGGTTTATCTTGCGCGGAGGCATCCGCTCAGCCCTTCACCGCCTTGACGATCTTCTTGGCCGCATCATCCAAGTCATCGGCCGAGACGACATTCAAGCCGCTGTCGTTGATGATCTTCTTGCCGAGCTCGGCATTGGTGCCTTCCAGACGCACGACCAGCGGCACCTTGAGGCCCACTTCCTTGACAGCCGCGATCACCCCCTCGGCGATGACATCGCATTTCATGATGCCGCCGAAGATGTTGATCAGGATGCCCTCGACCGCCGGATCCTTGGTGATGATCTTGAACGCCGCCGTGACCTTTTCCTTCGAGGCGCCGCCGCCGACATCGAGGAAGTTAGCCGGCTCAGCGCCATAGAGCTTAATGATGTCCATCGTCGCCATGGCAAGGCCGGCGCCGTTGACCATGCAGCCGATATTGCCGTCGAGCGCGACATAGGCGAGGTCGTATTTCGACGCCTCGATCTCCTTCTCGTCCTCTTCCGTGGTGTCGCGCAGTTCCATCACGTCGGGGTGGCGGAACAATGCGTTGTTGTCGAACGACACTTTGGCGTCGAGCACGCGCAGATGGCCGTCCTTCATGACGATCAGCGGGTTGACCTCGAGCAGGCTCATGTCCTTCTCGACAAAGGCCTTGTAGAGGATCGGGAACAGCGAGGCGCCGTCCTTCGCCGCATCGCCGTCGAGCTTCAGCGCCGCGTTGAGCGTCTTCACGTCATCGGCCGTGACGCCCTTTTCCGGATCGATGGCGACGGTGACGATCTTTTCCGGCGTGTCATGCGCGACCGTCTCGATGTCCATGCCGCCTTCGGTCGAGACGACGAAGGCGATGCGGCCGACGGAGCGGTCGACCAGGATCGAAAGATAGAGCTCGCGCTCGATGTCGGCGCCGTCCTCGATATAAAGGCGGTTGACCTGCTTGCCGGCCGGACCGGTCTGCTTGGTGACCAGCGTGTGGCCGAGCATCTCGTTGGTGTTGGCGACCACTTCGGCCGCCGACTTCGCCAGCCGCACGCCGCCCTTGGCGTCGGGGCCGAGCTCCTTGAACTTGCCCTTGCCGCGACCGCCGGCATGGATCTGGCTTTTCACGACATAAAGCGGGCCGGGCAGCGCCTTGGCGGCGGCTTCCGCCTCGCTTGCCTTGAACACCGGAACGCCGCTTGCCACCGGCGCGCCGAACGTCTTCAGCAGCGCCTTGGCCTGATACTCATGGATGTTCATGCGCTTGATCTCCGGGAGGACGATTATTTGCCGGCGAGATGCGGGGCGATCTTGGTGCAGGCCTCGGTCAGGCCCTGGACGGCCGCGACCGAATTGTCGAACATCTTCTGCTCGGCCTTCGACAGGTCGATCTCGATGACGCGCTCGACGCCGCCGGCGCCGATCACCACGGGAACGCCGACATAGGTTCCCTTGACGCCATACTGTCCGGACAGATGCGCGGCGCAGGGCAGCACGCGCTTCTTGTCCTTGAGGTAGGATTCGGCCATGGCGATCGCCGAGGCCGCCGGCGCGTAATAGGCCGAACCGGTCTTCAGCAGGCCGACGATCTCAGCGCCGCCGTCTCGGGTGCGCTGCACGATCTGGTCGAGCTTCTCCTTCGAGGTCCAGCCCATCTTGACGAGGTCGGGCAGCGGGATGCCGGCAACCGTGGAATAGCGGATCATCGGTACCATCGAGTCGCCATGGCCGCCGAGCACGAAAGCGGTGACGTCCTCGACCGAGACTTTGAACTCCTCGGCCAGGAAATAGCGGAAGCGGGCGCTGTCGAGCACGCCGGCCATGCCGACGACATGGCTGGTCGGCAGGCCTGAGAACTTCTGCAGCGCCCAGACCATCGCGTCGAGCGGGTTGGTGATGCAGATGACAAAGGCCTTCGGCGCATATTTCTTCAGGCCGGCGCCGACCTGTTCCATGACCTTGAGGTTGATGCCCAGAAGATCGTCGCGGCTCATGCCCGGCTTGCGCGGCACGCCAGCGGTCACGATGCAGACATCCGCGCCCTCGATGCCGGCATAGTCGTTGACGCCGGTGAGCCGGGAGTCGAAGCCGTCGACCGGCGACGACTGCGCGATGTCGAGACCCTTGCCCTGCGGAATGCCCTCGGCGATATCGAACAGCACCACGTCGCCGAGATCCTTGAGGCCGATCATATGGGCGAGCGTGCCGCCGATCATGCCCGAGCCGATGAGCGCTATCTTGTTGCGTGCCATGTGAGGATGTTTTCCCTTTGTCTGTGACGAGGTCGTGACGGGGCCGGGAGGCCGAAAGAATGCGGGAAGCCGCGGGATTTGGCCGCATCGAATAGCGCCGGCCAAGGAAAAATTCAAACGATTATTTTGAAGCCAGTGTTTTCAATCGGTTAGATGCTTTGGGAATTACGTAAACGTCAAAGTTTGTGAGCCGACTGAGGAGAATTTACACAGTGAAGGTCGAAATCAGAAGGCTTCATCCCGGCGATGACGCCCTTGTGACTTAAGCGCGGCATTGTTCAACGCTGGCGGGACAGCGCCCCCTGGCCTGCCGGCCATCTCCCCCACAAGGGGGAGATCGACGTCACGCAAGCTTTCGCCAATCTCGAACGTTGCAGGAATGAGGGCGGCGCCGAAGCTGCCAATCTCCCCCCTTGTGGGGGAGATGTCCGGCAGGACAGAGGGCGCGCGAAGGATCGCTGCTCGCGGTTCTTGATGCGAAGGCCGGCTCTACCCCTGCGCCAGCCTTGCCTCCGCAGGCCGTGCCTCATCCTTCCGCCGCCCCGCCCAATCCTCCAGCCAGTCGCGGCTCTGCATCTCGACAAGGCGCGAGGCGGTGCGCTCGAATTCGAACACTTCCGTGCCGCGTTTGGCCGTGTAGAGCCCTTCCGGCGCCGCAGCGGCGCTCATCACCAGCCGCATGCGATGGTCGTAGAGCGTGTCGATCAAAAGGATGAAGCGCTTGGCTTCGTTGCGCTTGCCTTCGCCCAGCACCGGCACATGGTCGATGAAGATCGTCGAAAACCGGTCGGCGATCGCCAGATAATCGCGCGCGCCGAGCGGCTTTTCGCAGAGGTCGGCAAAGGAAAAGCGCGCCGCGTCGCCGGCCGCGCGCGGCACGACCAGATGGCGGCCCTTGAGCGTCAGAATGACCTCGCCGGTCGGCTGGCCATGCGTCATCGCCTTCCAGGCCTCGTCCAGCGCGCGCTCGGCCGTGGCGTCGTCAGGCGTCACGTAAACCGGCTGCCGGTTGAGCTTTTCCTGCCGGTAGTCCTTGTCGGCATCGAGCGTCATCACATGGGCATTGCGCTCGAGCAACGAGATGAACGGCAGGAAGAGCTGGCGGTTCAGCCCGTCGCGATAGAGGTTCTCCGGCGCGACATTGGAGGTGGCGACCAGCACCACGCCATTGGCAAACAGCGCCGAGAACAGGCGCGACAGGATCATCGCGTCGGCGATGTCGGTGACCGAGAATTCGTCGAAGCACAGCACCCAGGCTTCCTCGGCGAGCGCCCGGGCGACCGGCGGGATCGGGTCGTCCTCCTTGACCGTGCCTTCCTTGCGCGCCTGCCGGTGTTTTTGGATCCGGTCCTGCACATCGGCCATGAAATCGTTGAAATGCACGCGGCGCTTGCGGCGGACCGGCAAGAGCTCGAAGAACATGTCCATCAGCATGGTCTTGCCGCGACCGACGCTGCCATGGATGTAGAGCCCTTTCACCGGGGTGCGCGGCTGCCGCTTGGCCGCGAACAGCCAGCCCAGCGCGCTCGATTTCTGCGCCAGTCTTTTGGCCGAGATCTCGTCGATCAACCGGTCGAGCGCGGCGACGATGCGCTCCTGCGCCGGATCGCGCTCGACCGCGCCGCTCTGGACGAGATGGTCGTAGCGCTGCCTGACGGTCGCATGGGTCTGGAGGCCGTCGCGCAGATGCATGGGTTCACGTCATTTGCTTTGAGCAGAATGATCCAAGGAGGCGCCGGGCTATGTTGAGATTCAGGTCAGGTCGAGCCGAGAAGGGTGGCTTCCGAGAACCGGAGCGGAGCGTACTTTTCGTACGTGAGCACCGGAAGCGCAGGAAGCCGCCATTCGCAGGCCGGCCTCACCTGAATATCAGCATAGCCTATCTTGTAAGCGAGATGGGCTGCCCATTGGAAGTCTGGCCGTCGAACTTTTCGCCGCCTGACGAGTAGAGCCTGGCCAGCGTGCCGCCATTTTCGTCGTAGAGCGTCAGCTGCTTGCCGGCGACATTCCACGACTTGATGCCGTCGATCGGCGCCGGACAGTGCAGCGGACCGGCGCGGTAGCCGGCGCCGAACTTGGTCTGCGGCGTCGCCACCTTGCAGCTCTGCCCGGAGACATTGACGTTCCACACGCCGGCGACGCTGGCCGCGGTGAGATCGGTGGCGCCGGCGGGCGCGGTGCCGTCCGGCGGCAGCGAAGCGACCTGGGTGTTCTTCGGCGCGGTCGGGAATTGAGACGGATCGGTGGTGCCGGGAGCGGCCGGCGGCGGCAGCTGATTCTGCGTCACCGTGCCGGACGGCGCCGGCGTCAGCGGCGCCGGCTGCTGGTCGTCCATCGACGAGAAGCGCGAGGTCGAGCAGCCGCTCGCAACCAGCGCGGCCAGCGAGATGGCCATGAGGCCGCTCCGCGAAAAGGGGCGGGTCATCGAAAAATTCATCAAAACCTCCGTCGGATCCGGCCGGGGGGAGCCATCCGCGTAATCTCCGCTCCACCAAGATGGCGAAGGTGGCAGAATTTCAACCCGATATGGTTAAAATAGGGTTTTCGAGCCGGATGTTGCAAATTTATCGCAGCAAGCGGACGGCGCGGGAAAGCCGCCCCGGGGAATTCGCCTAAGCCGTTGAGATATCGGTATTAAATCCGGGCGCTTGGCACGAACACATAGCCGTCCGGGCCGACGATGTAGCATTCGCGCAGGCCATGCGGCTTGTCGATGGAGCCGGCCAGCACGATGTGGCCGAGCGCCGCCGCCTTTTTCTCGACCGCATCCGGATCGGCGCCGTAAAGGCGCAGCTCTATGCCGGCGCCGCGTGTCTCGGCGCCCGAAGTGACCCCGGTCATCGGATTGTCGAGATAGGAATGGTCGGCATGGAGCATGAAGATCGAGCCCAAAAGCTCGATCGCCGCGAAATCCTCGTCGGCATAGATAATGCGGGCGCCGATCACGTCGCGGCAGAAAGCCTCCATCGCCGCCATGTCGGTGACCAGCAGGTTGACGCCGACCCCAAGCGGCAGCGAGCGGCCGAAATCCTCGGCCTTCATCCACGGTGTCCTGGTTCGCTTCATGACCATGACGGTCGCCCCCTCGCTCCCGATCCTAGATGAACCGGGTTCCGACGATTGGCATTCGCCAGCAAAATGCTTGCGCCAGGCAGGGGTCTCCTTATCTCAGGAGGGGACCGAGCCGGCGGAGTGAGAATGGCCGCGAGAAAAAGAACCGCCAATCGCTACTACAACGGCCCGCGCAGCGATCATTTCGACGGCGCCTTGTTCTTCAACCCCGGCGGCAAGCCGCCGGGGCGCTTCAGCGATCTCCTTAGATGGCAATTCAGCGGCGGACGGGCGAAATGGCCTGCCGCCGTTCCGAGCCCCCATCCGCCAGCAAAACCGGACGGGCTGCTGGATGTTGGCGCGCTTCGGGTCACCATGGTCGGCCATGCCTCGCTTCTCATCCAGACGGCCGGGCTGAACATCCTGACCGATCCGGTCTGGTCGGAGCGCGCCTCACCCTTCGCCTTCGCCGGCCCCAGAAGGGTCAATGCGCCAGGGATCGCTTTTGCCGACCTGCCGCCGATTGACCTGGTCCTTGTCAGCCACAACCACTACGACCATCTCGACCTCGCCACGCTGAGGCGGCTGAAGGAGAGCCACGACGCACGCGTCATCACGCCGCTCGGCAACGATGCCATCATCCGCCGCGCCGTGCCCGGCATGCGGCTCAGCGTGCATGATTGGGGCGACAGGATCGACGCCGGGGCGGCCGCCATTCATGTCGAGCCGGCGCATCATTGGTCGGCGCGCGGCGGGCGCGACCGCCGCATGGCGCTTTGGGCTGGCTTCGTCATCGAAACGGTGGGCGGCAACATCTATTTCGCCGGCGATACCGGCTTCCATGACGGCATCAACTACCGGCTGATGGCAAAAAAGCATGGCGGCTTTCGCCTCGCTATCCTGCCGATCGGCGCCTATGAGCCGCGCTGGTTCATGGCGCCGCAGCACCAGAATCCGGAGGAGGCCGTTCTCGGCATGAAACTGTGCAATGCGGCTCACGCCGCAGGCTGCCACTGGGGCACATTCCACCTCACCGACGAGCCGGTCGAGGAGCCGGCGCAGAAGCTGGCCGAGGCGCTCGAGGCGCACGGCCTGCCGCCGGAGCGTTTCCGCGCCATGCGTCCTGGTGAAGTCTGGGACATACCGCCCATCTGACAAGGAACACAAACCGGCGAAACGCGTTGGGTTTCACGACGCAATTTCGCCGGAGCTTCCCATGATCAGGTGGATCATCATTCTTCTCATCATTGCCGCCGCCGCCAGCCTGCTCGGCATGCCGGCCTTGGCCGGTGCCGCTGCCATGGGCGCGCGGGTGCTGATCGGCATCGTGCTGATCCTCTTCCTGCTGCTCGTGCTCGGCGTCTTTGCGGTAACATAGGCGCGACCGCCAGGTCGTCGCGGGGCGTTGTCGCCACACGGGTCGCACTGGTAATTCTCGCCCGTTTCCGCCATATAGCGGCCAAACGGATTGGAATGACCGGTTAGATGGCAGGCACGGCCCCCTTCGCCAAGATGAACGGCATCGGCAACGAGATCATCGTTGCCGATATGCGCGGCCGTGCCGACAGGGTCACGCCGGCGGCGGCGATCGCGCTGAACGCCGACGCGGCGACCAAGTTCGACCAGATCATGGCGATCCACGATGCGCGCAAGCCGGGCACCGCTTATTACATCGACATCCTGAACTCGGACGGATCCGGGGCGCAGGCCTGCGGCAACGGCACACGCTGCGTCGTCCAGGCTCTGGCCGCCGAGACCGGCCAGAAGAGCTTCACCTTCGAGACCCGCGCGGGCATCCTGAATGCGCAGGAGCATGCCGACGGCACAATCTCCGTCGACATGGGCAAGCCGCGTTTCGGCTGGCAGGAGATCCCGTTGGCGGAAGAGTTCCGCGACACCCGCATGATCGAGCTCCAGATCGGCCCGATCGACGCGCCGGTGCTGCATTCGCCCTCGGCGGTGTCGATGGGCAACCCGCATGCCATCTTCTGGGTCGACAACGACGTCTGGTCCTACGAGCTCGACCGTTTCGGCCCGCTGCTCGAGAACCATCCGATCTTTCCCGAGCGCGCCAACATCACCATTGCCCAGGTGACGTCGCCTGAAACGATGATCATCCGCACCTGGGAGCGCGGCGCCGGTCTGACCAAGGCTTGCGGCTCGGCAGCCTGCGCCGCCGTGGTTGCCGCCGCCCGCACCAAGCGCACCGGCCGCAGTGTGACGCTGATGACGCCCGGCGGCGGCGAGCTGCATGTCGAATGGCGCGACGACGACCACGTCATCCTGACCGGCGCGGCCGAATGGGAATTTTCCGGCAGCTTCGATCCCTCGACCGGCGCCTGGGCCCGCGACACCGAAAGCGCCGCCTGATGTCCGCCTTTGAAAAAGGCGTGACCCAAGCCCCCACCGGCAAGGGCATCGACGTCGTCACCTTCGGCTGCCGCCTCAACACCTATGAATCGGAAGTGATGCGCCGCGAGGCGGAGAGCGCCGGCCTCGGCGCACTCCAGGGCGGCGCCGTGATCTTCAACACCTGCGCGGTCACGGCCGAAGCGGTGCGCCAGGCCAAGCAGGCGATCCGCAAGGCGCGGCGTGAAAACCCTTCAGCCCGCATCATCGTCACCGGCTGCGCGGCGCAGACCGAGCCGCAGAATTTCGCCGCCATGGACGAGGTCGACCTCGTGCTTGGCAATGAGGAGAAGCTCAGGGCGAACTCATATCGCGCGCTGCCCGATTTCGGCGTCAACGACACCGAGAAGGCGCGCGTCAACGACATCTTTTCGGTGCGCGAGACGGCAGGCCACATGGTCGACGCCATCGAAGGCCGCGCGCGCGCCTTCGTGCAGGTGCAGAATGGCTGCGACCATCGCTGCACCTTCTGTATCATCCCTTACGGACGCGGCAATTCGCGCTCGGTGCCGATGGGCGCCGTGGTCGAGCAGGTGAAACGCCTTGCCGGCAACGGCTATGCCGAGATCGTGCTTTCCGGCGTAGACATGACCAGCTTCGGCGCCGACCTGCCGGGCAGCCCGAAGCTTGGAAAGCTGGTGAAGACCATTCTGCGCCAGGTACCGGATGTTAAGCGGCTCAGGCTCTCCTCGATCGATTCCATCGAGGCCGACGACGACCTGCTCGATGCCATCGCTACTGAACAGAGGCTGATGCCGCATCTGCATCTGTCGCTGCAATCGGGCGACGACATGATCCTGAAGCGCATGAAGCGGCGCCATCTGCGTGACCAGTCGATCCGCTTCTGCGAGGACGTGCGCAAGCTGCGGCCCGGCATCGTCTTCGGCGCCGACATTATCGCCGGCTTCCCGACCGAAACCGAGGCGATGTTCGAGAACTCGGAGAAAATCGTCGAGGAATGCGGCCTGACGCATCTCCACGTCTTTCCGTTCAGCCCGCGCGAAGGCACGCCCGCCGCGCGCATGCCGCAGGTCCGCCGCGAGGTGGTGAAGGCGCGCGCCGCGAGGCTGCGCGCCGCCGGCGAGGCCGCCTATCACCGTCATCTGACCTCGCTCCCCGGCACGCGGCAGTCGATCCTGATCGAGCGTGACGGGCTCGGCCGCACCGAGGGTTTTACCCTGGCCGCGATCGACGCCGGCGCGCCCGGCGAGATCGTCGAAGCCATCATCACCGGCCATGACGGCGCCCGACTGATTGCGGCCCCGCTTGCCGCGCAAGCCGCCTGAGAAACTGCGAGACGCATGGCTGGTTTTTTCAAGAAGATATTTTCGTTCGGCAAGAAAGAGGTCGTCGAGGAGCGCGTCGACGAGGCGGCCCCGCTGCCGCCGATCAAATGGGATCAGCTGGACGCGCTGAAGCCGGAGGCCGATCAGGCAACGCCCTACCCTCCCCTCGATGGGGAGGGTCGCCACGAAGTGGCGGGGCGAGGTGACGGCGCCGACGCTGGCGGCAGTCACCCCCACCCCCGAGCTGCGCTCGGGACCTCCCCCATCGAGGGAGAGGTAGGGGCCGCGCCACAACCGCCCCCTGAAGAGCCGAAGCCCGAGCCTGCGCCGGGCATCCCGCCTGCGCCGGAGCCCATTATCCCCGCCGAGCCGGAACCGCTGCCGCAGCCTGAGCCAGAGGAAGAGCCGCAACCGGCGCCCGAGAAGCCCGAGCCGCCGTCGCCCGAGGAAGTGCCGCCGGCACAGCCCGAGCCCTTGCCCGCGCCGGCACCGGCGCCTGAACCCGCGCCGCAGGAAGTGCCCGTCCCTGAGCCGGCTCAGCCGGACATCGAGCCTTCGCGTCCGGAACCGCGGCCCGAGCCGGCGCCGGTCGAAGTGCCGACGCCGCCGAGCGAGGTTCCGGCTGAAACGCCGGCGCCCATCGAGGTTCCGCCAGCCGCGCCGCCTTCCGTCGAGCCAACCGCCGAGGCCGACGCGGAAATCGCGCCTCCCATTCGACAGCCGGTGCCCGTCGAGCCGCAACCGATCCACGCCGAGATCGCGCCTGAACCCGAAGCCGCGCCAACGCCCCACCCTCCCCTTGATGGGGAGGGTCGCCACGAAGTGGCGGGGCGGGGTGACAGCGCCGACGCTGGCGCTAGTCACCCCCATCCCCGAGCTGTGCTCGGGACCTCCCCCATCGAGGGGGAGGTAGGGGCACCGCCGCCATCGCCCTCCGCCGGCAAGGTTACAGTCGCCAAAAAGGTCGAGCAGAAGGCCGAGCCGGTGAAAGCGCCGGAGCCGGCGCCGCGACGCTCGTGGTTCCAGCGCATGCGCGACGGGCTGGCCCGCTCCTCGCGCGAGCTCACCGGCAACATCGCCGGCGTCTTCACCAAGCGCAAGCTGGACGACGACACGCTGCAGGACCTGGAGGACGTGCTGATCCGCGCCGATCTTGGGCTGGAAACGGCGCTGCGCGTCACCGATTCGCTCGCTTCCAGCCGCTACGGCCGCGACGTCTCCGACTCTGAGGTCCGCGCCGTGATGGCGGCCGAGGTGGAGAAGGTGCTGATGCCGGTGGCAAAACCGCTCGAGCTCGATCTCAGCCATAAGCCGCATGTCATCCTGGTCGTCGGCGTCAACGGCACCGGCAAGACCACCACCATCGGCAAGCTTGCCGCCAAGCTCACCGATGGCGGCCTAAAGGTGATGCTGGCGGCCGGCGACACGTTCCGCGCCGCCGCGATCGAGCAGCTGAAAATCTGGGGCGAGCGGACGAAATCGCCCGTCATCGCCACCAAGCTCGGCGCCGACGCGGCGGGCCTCGCCTACGACGCCTTCGAAAAGGCGAAGGAGGCCGGCTCCGACGTTTTGATCATAGACACGGCAGGCCGGCTTCAGAACAAGACGGAGCTGATGGCGGAGCTGGAGAAGATCGTGCGCGTGCTCGGAAAGCTCGATCCGGAAGCGCCGCACACGGTGCTGCAGACGGTCGACGCCACCACCGGCCAAAATGCGCTGAACCAGGTCGAGATCTTCCGCAACGTCGCCGGCGTCAACGGCCTGGTGATGACCAAGCTGGACGGCACGGCGCGCGGCGGTATTCTGGTGGCGATCGCCGCCAGGCACCGGCTGCCTGTCTATTTCATCGGTGTCGGCGAGCAGGTCGACGACCTCGAACCATTTTCCGCCAGCGAATTCGCCAGGGCGATCGCCGGCGTGGCGTGAACAATGGCGTGATCTTGGAAGGCCGCCTGCTTTTCGGCCAGATCATGCGCAAGAAGGGTTTTTATGAACATCATCGAACGCGACCCGTCCGATCCACGCCGCAAGCCGATCAACCCCGGCTTGAAGTTCCTGCTCGAACTGGGGCCAGGCCTGGTGTTCTTTTTCGTCAACATCCGCGGCGAATGGCTGGCCCAGAAATTCCCGGTGCTGACCCATCTCGGCGATCCGATTCTGATCGCCACCGCCTTCTTCATGGTCGCGACCGCGATTTCGCTCATCGTCTCCTGGCTGCTGATGCGCAGCCTGCCGCTGATGCCGCTGGTCTCCGGGGCCGTCGTGTTCGGATTCGGCGCCTTGGCGCTCTATCTGCAGGACAAGACCTTCGCCTTCATGAAGCCAACCATCATCAATTCGCTGTTCGGCATCGCCCTGCTCGGAGGGCTCGCTTTCGGCCGGTCGCTGCTCGGCTATGTCTTCGACACCGCCTTCCAGCTCGATGCCGAGGGCTGGCGCAAGCTCAGCTTCCGCTGGGGGTTGTTCTTCCTGTTCCTGGCCGTGCTCAACGAGGTCGTTTGGCGTAACTTCTCCGAGGCGACTTGGGTTTACTTTAAGTTCTGGGGCACGATCCCGATCACCTTGCTATTCACCTTCAGCCAGATGCCGCTGATCATGCGTCATTCGCTCGAGGAAAAGCCCAAGGAAGAGAAGGCCGGGAACTAAAGCAATTCCAGGAGAAGTGTGACGCGGTTTTCCGTCCGGAATTGCGCCAGAATAAGAAGGGGGGCGACATGGAATTCCTCACCACGCATGACGAGCTGAGGACGATCTACAAGACGCCCCGGCCGACTGACGGCTCGATCCGCAAGGAACTCAAAGCCCTCGACGGCCATTGCCGCTCCTTTATCGGCAAGAGTCCCTTCGTGCTGATCGGTTCCTCCGACGGCGCCGGCAATGCCGACGTCACACCCAAGGGCGACAAGCCCGGCTTCACCGCCATCCTCGACAACAACACCATCGCCATCCCCGACCGCCCCGGCAACAACCGTCTGGACACGCTGGAAAACATCATCCGCAATCCGTCGGTCGGGCTGCTCTTCCTCATCCCCGGCATGAACGAGACGCTGCGCGTCAATGGCGATGCCCGCATCACCGTCGACCCTATCTTGCGCGAACGCCTTGCCGTCGACGGCAAGGAACCGCAGAGTGTGATCGTGGTGACGGTCAAGGCCGCCTACATGCACTGCGCCAAGGCCTTCATGCGCTCCGACCTCTGGAAGCCGGAGACCTGGTACGACCGCGCCACCTTGCCGACGCTCGGCCAGATCATCCGCGACCAGCTGGCGCTGTCAGAAAGCGCCGGCGAGATCGACCGTGAGCTGGACGACGATTACCGGCAGACCATGTGGTAGACTTCCAGGACGACTCGCTCTTTCGTCCGGCCCTCCCCTTGATCGAGATCATCGCCATATCGGGCAGCCTGCGCGCCGCCTCGACCAACTCGGCCCTGCTGGCGGCACTGGCCGCCAATGCCCCCGACGACTGTCGCGTCCAGGTCTATGACGGACTCGGCCGGCTGCCGATCTTCAATCCCGACGACGAAGGCGAGCGCACGCCGCCGGAAGCGGCGGGCCTGATCGAGATGATCACCCGCGCCGACGGCGTCATCGTCTCCTGCCCGGAATATGCGCATGGCGTGCCCGGCGGCATGAAGAACGCTCTGGACTGGCTGGTGTCGCGCGACGCCGCGGTGGGCAAGCCGGCGATGCTGGTCCACGCCTCGCCCCGCTCGCTCTACGCGCGGGAAGCGCTCGCCGAGGTGATGCGGACGATGTCGTTTGCGCTGTACGAAGAAAGGGCGCTGGAGATCGCGCTGCTGGGCAAGAAGCCGGCGGAAATGGAGGCTATCCTGGCGGAGGATGCGAACCGGCAGGCAATGCGTGAGGCGGTGCAGGGTTTTGCAAGGTTTATAGGCGCCAACATGGCCTCGTCATTCTAGGGCGGAGCAAGGAGCGAAGCGACGCGCGCAGACCCTAGAATCCATGCCGTGACCCTAAGGCGTTGCAACGATTACAGAATTCTGCGCCGTTGCACTCAACGTCGAAGTCACGGAATGGATCCTCGGGTCAAGCCCGAGGATGACGAACGGAGGGGGAGCGCCCATACCCCGCCTTCGCCCAAAGGACCGCGCAGGCACTCGAACCTGCGACACCACTACCCCTTCCGTAGGGTTTCGACATCGGTCTTGCCGACATACCAGTCGCGGGCATTGACCTCCTCGAACACCACCCAGACATCGTTGTTGCCAAGCCCGGTGGCGTCCATGATGGCCGACGTCACTTTCCTGGCGATGTCAGCCTTCTTGCCGGCCGGATCGGCGGCGATCACTTCCTTGACGATGCGGATGTTGACGAATGGCATGATGTCCTCCCCTTGGGTTCTGCCGGTTGACGTCAGGCGACGGTTTCGCAATTCGCTCCGGCAAAGCGGATGGCGGTGGTTGCGGGAACCGCAGCGCAGCCGGCGCTGCGGGGATGCGCAAGAAGGCCAGCAAGGGCCAGAGAAGCGCCTTGAAGAGCTTCAATATGTCTTCGCCCCGTTCACCATCAGCCGCACCACATAGAGCGAGGTGGTGCCGGCGATGTAGAGGCAGTTGAGCTTGTTGCCGCCGAACACGCAGTTGGCGGTCACTTCCGGCACCTTGACCTTGCCGATCAGCGTGCCGTCCGGATCGTAGCAATGGATGCCGTCGGCAGCACTTGTCCAGATGCGGCCGTCGGCATCGAGCCGGAAGCCGTCGAACAGGCCGGCGGTGCAGTCGGCGAACACCTTGCCGCCGGAAACCTTCTTGCCGTGCTTGCCGACATTGAAGACACGTATATGCGCGGGGTTCTTCTCGCCATGCGTGCGGCCGGTGTCGGCGACATAGAGCAGGCTTTCGTCCAGTGAGAAGGCGAGCCCGTTGGGCCGCACCATGTCGGTGATGACGGCCTCGATATCGCCCGTGTCCGGATCGACGCGATAGACGTTGCAGTTGCCGATCTCGCTCTCGGCCTTGTCACCCTCATAGTCGGTGTCGATGCCGTAGCTCGGATCGGTGAACCAGATCGAGCCGTCGGAACGCACCACCACGTCGTTGGGCGAGTTCAGCCGCTTGCCTTTCCATTTGTCGACGATGGTGGTGACCGAGCCGTCGAATTCGGTGCGGCTGACGCGGCGGCCGGAATGCTCGCAGGTCACCAGCCGGCCCTGCCGGTCGACCGTGTTGCCGTTGGAATTGCCGGACGGCTGCCGGAACACGCTGACGCTGCCGTCGGTCTCGTCATAGCGCAGCATGCGGTTGTTCGGGATGTCGGACCAGACGACATAGCGGCCGGCCGCGAACCAGGCCGGTCCTTCCGCCCAGCGGCATCCGGTGAACAGCTTTTCCACCTGCGCGCTGCCGTTGAACAGGCGCGCGAAGCGCGGATCGAGAATTTCGTAATAGTCAGCGGCCGCCATGCGTTTCCTCCCGGCATCAGGTGACGGGCGGATCAAGCCAGCCCGCAGCCATTCTGGCAAGACGGCAGGCCTGTAATTTGTATGACAAAACGGATGAGAAACGCGTGAAGCGCGCGCCACAGGCCGCCATGCAGGATGCAGGGACCCGTTAGCCCGCGGTTAACCGGCTATGCGCTGGTTGCAATGGTGCATTGCAACATCTTTCTTTTGCAACGCACCATTCCTATGTCATGCTCGCAATCGTCAGGGAGGAACAACCGGCCGCACCAGTGCGGCATGAAAGGAACCCTGTCATGTTCGACAATCTTGTCTCCCGCGCTCGCGCCAGCATCGCCAAGCGCCGCCAGTACAACCGCCTCGTCGCCGAAATCGAGAACCTGTCCGGCCGCGATCTCGCCGATCTGCGCGCCGACCGGTCGGAAATGCTCTACCAGATCCGCAAGCAGATTTACGGCTGAGCTGCCACGCCTCGTCATCCTCGGGCTTGACCCGAGGATCCATGCCGTGACTTGCGAGCGCCGCCGCGGTGCAGACACACGCGCCAACAAGCGCCAATTCTGGACCGCGGTGTTCTACGATCAGCGTCACGGAATGGATTCTAGGGTCTGCGCTGCGTCGCTTCGCTCCTTGCTTCGCCCTAGAATGACGACGTTAAAGGGCCTCAGCCCAGCGCCATGTCAACCCGGCGCCGCCAGCGCTTTATCGATCTGCGGCAACAGCAGGTCGCGAGCAGACTCAGGCGTCAGCGGCCCGACATGCTTGTAGGCGATCTTGCCGTCCTTGCCGATGACGAAGGTCTCCGGCACGCCATAGACGCCCCAGTCGATCGCCGCACGTCCGGCCGGATCGACGCCGATCGCCTGGTACGGATTGCCGAGTTCGCCGAGGAAGCGGCGGGCATTCTCCGGCTGGTCCTTGTAATTCAGCGCCGCAAGCGTGAAGCGCTTGTCCTGCGACAGGCCGAGCAGCACCGGATGTTCTTCGCGGCACGGCGCGCACCAGGACGCGAACACATTGACCAGCGTCACCCTGCCGGCAAAGCTTTTGGACTCGAGCCCCGGCAGGTCCATCCCTTCCAGCGGCGGCAGGCTGGTCTGCGGCGCCGGCAGGCCGATCAGCGCCGAGGGGATTTCGGAAGTGTCGCGGCCCGACAGAAGCTGCGACAGGAACAACCCCGTCAGCCCCAAAAATACCAGAAGCGGCAAAAGTACGAACAGGCGGCGGCGCGGCGCCGGAGCTTCGGTTTCGTTACTCACGATTTTGCCGCCCCGGATTTGTCGGAACGCCTGCGCACACCGGCTGCTTCCAGCGCCGCGAGCTCGCGCTTGCGCGCCCGCTGGTCGAGCAGGATCCAGCCGATCAGCACGGCCAGCACGATCGCCGTGATGGCATAGGCGGCGGTGACGAAGAGGGCGTGCGCGCTCACCGCGACCGCTCCCTGCTCCTGGCCATGTCAACCGTTCCGATCATAGCTTTCCATAACCTCGCACCAGCCGGTCCGCAATTCGCCGCGGTGCCGCAGTGAGGAAACGTCTTCGTCGCCCCCGGGTCTGTTGAGATTCAGGTCAGGCCGAGCCGAAAATGGTGGATTCCGAGAACCGGAGCGGAGCGTACTTCAGGTACGTGAGCACCGGAAGCGCAGGAAGCCGCCATTTGCAGGCCGGCCTCACCTGAATCTCAACAGACCCTAATCCGTCCCATGCCGCAATGCGAGCGCCGCAGCCAGGGGCCCGACCACGGCAAGAAACAGCGTCAGCGCGGCAAGAATGAGGAAGGGCTGCAGGAACGGCGCCGGATCAGCGACGGCGCCATAGCTTGCCGAAACGCCGAAGATCAGCACCGGGATTGTAAGCGGCAGCACCAGTACAGAAATCAGCAGCCCGCCGCGCGGCAGCGCCACCGCCACCGCCGCACCCGCGGCGCCGATGAAGGTGATGGCCGGCGTGCCGATGAGAAGCGTCAGCGCCGTGGCGCCGATGCCCAGCGGCTCCATGTTCATGAACAGACCGAGCAAGGGTGCGGCAACCACCAGCGGCAGCACGCTGCCGGTCCAATGCGCGAGGCATTTCGTCAGCACCGTCAGCGCCAGCATATGACGGTCGCCGTTGAGCACCAGGAGGTCGAGCGAGCCGTCCTCGCGGTCGGCCTGGAACAGCCGGTCGAGGCCGAGCAGGCAGGCAAGCAGGGCCGCGATCCACAGAATTGCAGGGCCGATGCGCGACAGAAGGTTGAGGTCGGGTCCGACGCCGAACGGGATGGTGACGATGACGGCGAGGAAGAAGATGACGCCGACCAGCGCCCCGCCGCCGGCGCGAATGGAGAGGCGGATGTCGCGGAGGAAGAGGGCTAGCATGGTTTGAGATGCCTGCGCCCAGGCCCCCCTCTCTGGCCTGCCGGCCATCTCCCCCTCAAGGGGGGAGAATGGATGTCACCGCGGCCTTCGCCAATCTTCAACGTAGAGAGGTTGGCGGGGCGCCCGAACTGCCGATCTCCCCCCTTGAGGGGGAGATGCCCGGCAGGGCAGAGAGGGGGGCTTGGCGCAAACATCAACCGGCTACCCTCATTTGCAGCTCGCGCGCCCCCTCCAGCCCCAGCGGCAGATGCGTCGCCGCCACCACAATCCCTCCATCCTCGAGATGCCCCCGCATCAGCCCCGCAAATCGTTCCTCAGAGGCCTTGTCCAGCCCCGCCGTCGGCTCGTCCAGCAGCCAGATCGGCCGCCTGCTGACCAGAAGCTTGGCGATCGACACCCGTCGCCTTTGCCCGGTCGACAGATAGCCGAAGGGCAGATGCCCGAGGCCGCCGAGCGCCACCGTCTCCAGCGCCTCGTCGACGCTCAACGCCGGTTCGCCCTGGAAAGCCCGCCAGAAGCCGAGATTCTCCTCGACACTGAGCGCCGTCTTCATCGCGTTGAGATGACCGAGATAATGCGAGGCGGAGGCGACCGTCGGGAAAGCTTCGCCGCCGCCTTCGACAAGCACCTTGCCCCGGGCAACCGGCAGCAGACCGGCGACGATTCTCAGCAGCGTCGATTTGCCCGAGCCGTTCGGGCCGGTGACGATGAGCGCTTCGCCCTGGCCGAGCGCAAAGCCGATATTGGAGAAAACCGCCTCGCCGCCGCGCTCGCCGCCCAAATTTTCGGCGATCAGCCGCATTCTTGCCCGTCCCGAAAGCACCGTTCCGCGGCCGTCGCCGGCTCACGCAAATTCGTCTTTCGACTGTCTAGAACTATTCCAGGAAATTCTCTATATGCGGATCATCCGTGCCAGCGGTCGGCGCGGGATCAGGATTAGCGCCGAACCAGCGCACGCGCCGCCTTGAACGGCTCGGGTTGCTTGGGAGCGGACAGCGGAAATGGCCGTACCCGCACCTTTGCGCGTGATTGCATGCCAACGGCGTCCGTTCCCTTTCAGGCTGAACAGACAAGGACGGATCGCCGTGACGAAATCCCTCGACAGTTTCAATTGCCGCCGCACCCTGACCGCAGGTGGCGCGGACTATGTTTATTTCGACCTCGTTGAGGCCGAGAAGAACGGCCTCACCGGCATCGCCAAGCTGCCCTATTCGATGAAGGTGCTGCTGGAAAACCTGCTGCGCAACGAGGATGGCCGCTCGGTCACCAAGGAATCGATCCAGGCGGTCGCCGCCTGGCTGGCCGACAAGGGCACCGCCGGCGTCGAGATCGCCTATCGCCCTGCACGCGTGCTGATGCAGGATTTCACAGGCGTGCCGGCCGTGGTGGACCTCGCGGCCATGCGCGACGGCATCAAGGCGCTTGGCGGCGATCCTGAAAAGATCAATCCGCTGGTGCCGGTCGACCTCGTCATCGACCACTCCGTCATCGTCGACGAGTTCGGCACGCCGATGGCTTTCGCCCGCAATGTCGAGCTCGAATATGAGCGCAACGAGGAGCGCTACAAGTTCCTGAAATGGGGCCAGCAGGCCTTCCGCAACTTCCGCGTCGTGCCGCCCGGCACCGGCATCTGCCATCAGGTCAATCTCGAATATCTGGGACAGGTCGTGTGGACCAACAGTGAGGACGGCGAGACCGTCGCCTATCCGGACACCTGCGTCGGCACCGATTCGCACACCACCATGATCAATGGCCTCGGCGTGCTCGGCTGGGGCGTCGGCGGCATCGAGGCCGAAGCCGCGATGCTCGGCCAGCCGGTCTCCATGCTTCTGCCGGAGGTCATCGGCTTCCGCCTCACCGGCAAGCTCAAGGAAGGCGTCACCGCCACCGACCTCGTGCTCACCGTCACCCAGATGCTGCGCAAGAAGGGCGTCGTCGGCAAATTCGTCGAGTTCTTCGGCCCCGGCCTCTCCAACATGACGCTGGCCGACCGCGCCACCATCGGCAACATGGCGCCGGAATATGGCGCGACCTGCGGCTTCTTTCCGGTCGACTCGGAAACCATCCGCTACCTCACCATGTCCGGCCGCGAGGAAGGCCGCATCGCGCTGGTCGAGGCCTATTCCAAGGCGCAAGGCATGTGGCGCGATGCCGGCTCGGCCGATCCGGTCTTCACCGATCTGCTCGAGCTCGATCTCGGCGACGTCGTGCCGTCGATGGCCGGGCCGAAGCGCCCCGAAGGCCGCGTCGCCCTGCAGGACGTTCCGGCCGGCTTCGCCAAGGCGATGGAGACCGAATACAAGAAGGCCGCCGAGATCTCGAAGCGTTATGCGGTCGAGGGCACCGGCCATGATCTTGGTCATGGCGACGTCGTCATCGCCGCCATCACGTCCTGCACCAACACCTCCAACCCGAGCGTGCTGATCGGCGCCGGCCTTTTGGCCCGCAATGCCAACCGCGTCGGCCTGAAGCAGAAGCCGTGGGTGAAAACCTCGCTCGCCCCCGGCAGCCAGGTGGTGGCCGAGTATCTGGAAAAGTCCGGCCTGCAGAAGGAGCTCGACCAGATCGGCTTCAATCTGGTCGGCTTCGGCTGTACCACCTGCATCGGCAATTCCGGCCCGCTGCCGGCGCCGATCTCCAAGACCATCAACGATAAGGGCCTGATCGCCGCCGCGGTCTTGTCCGGCAACCGCAACTTCGAAGGCCGCGTCTCGCCGGATGTGCAGGCCAACTACCTCGCCTCGCCGCCGCTGGTGGTGGCGCATGCGCTGGCCGGCACGGTGACCAAGGACCTGACCACCGAACCGCTCGGCGAGGGCAGCGACGGCAAGCCTGTCTATCTCAGGGACATCTGGCCGACCTCGGCCGAGATCCAGGAGTTCATCGAGAAGAACGTCACCCGCGAGCTTTTCGCCCGCAAATATGCCGACGTCTTCAAGGGCGACGCCTACTGGCAGAAGGTCAAGGCGCCGGAAGGCCAGACCTATGCCTGGGACGACCACTCGACCTATGTGCAGAATCCGCCCTATTTCGCCGGCATGGGCCGCGCCTTCGGCAAGGTCGGCGACATCAAGGGCGCGCGCGTGCTCGGCCTCTTCGGCGACAAGATCACCACCGACCACATCTCGCCGGCGGGTTCGATCAAGGCCGCTTCGCCGGCAGGCAAGTACCTCACCGAGCACGGCGTCGGCGTCGCCGATTTCAACCAGTACGGCACGCGGCGCGGCAACCACGAAGTGATGATGCGCGGCACCTTCGCCAACATCCGCATCCGCAACCACATGCTGGGCGAGAACGGCCGCGAGGGCGGCTACACGATCCACTATCCTTCCAAGGAGGAGATGTCGATCTACGACGCGGCGATGGAGTACAAGAAGGACGGCGTGCCGCTGGTGATCTTCGCCGGCGTCGAATACGGCAACGGCTCGTCGCGCGACTGGGCGGCCAAGGGGACGAACCTCCTCGGTGTCCGCGCGGTCATCGCCCAGTCCTTCGAGCGCATCCACCGCTCGAACCTGGTCGGCATGGGCGTCATCCCCTTCGTCTTCGAGGAGGGCACCTCATGGGCTTCGCTGAACCTCAAGGGCGACGAGCTGGTCGAGATCGACGGGCTGGACGCGATCAAGCCGCGCCAGAAGATGGTCGCCAAGGTGACCTATGGCGACGGCACGGTGAAGAATGTGCCGATCATCTGCCGCATCGATACGCTGGACGAGCTCGACTACTTCAAGAACGGCGGCATCCTGCAGTACGTGCTGCGCGATCTGGCCGCGTAAAATAGGGAGTAGTGAGTAGGGGAGCAAGCATCGCTACTCACTACTCACTACTCACTAACTCCCATCTTCCCAAACCTCGCCGTCGCCGCCAACAATACCGCCAGCATCAGCCCGTTGAGGGCGTGCCACAGGAAATGCGTGCCGAGCGGGAAGCTGGCGCAGACCAGCGGGTCGATCACGCGGCAAATGACAGAGGCGACGAAGATCGCCGATCCCGCCAGATTGTACCAGCCGGCCCGGTTGCCGATGGCCGCCGCCCACGCCCCGAAGAAGGCGAGCGCCAGGAAGGGCGGCAGATAGCTGGTGGTGCCGTTGGAGGCCATGCGCAGCCAGTCCGGCACGGCAAAGGTGATCAGCCCGGCCACGACATAGAAGGCGACGAAGACCAGGATCGCCTTGCTCCATGACATGCCGAGGAAACGGCGCAGGTTGAACAGCGTGTAGGCCAGCGTGAAGCCGGCGATCGGCAGGATGTCGGCCCAGATCGTGCCTTTGCTGGCGAAGGTGTGGAACACGGTCGAGCCGATGCCGATCGCCACCACCCACCAGGCCAGCACTTCGGCAAAGGTGCCGGTTCTGTATCGCCGCACCTGCCGGACGCCCCACAGTCCCGCGGCAATAAAAGCCAGGTTGCTCAAAGCATTAGCCGGCTCGGCCCAAAGTCCTGGACCGGTGCGTTCGCAATAGAGATCGACGGGGGTCAGGAGAGTTTGCCACATGGTGAGGATGCTGCTCCCGAATCGAACCGCGCCGTGAAATGCAAGGGCTTCTCCTATTGCCCCCTTACCTGCGGTTGCAACAGCAAAATTTCACCGCAACGTGACTTCCCGTTGACTGGCGCTTCTGCCACATATTTTAGCAATCAGAACAAGGCCGGCGTCACCGGCGGGAATTGGAAAAGTCATGGCATTTCGAGGACGATTGCGGCTTGCGGCAGTGGCGCTGGCCTTTACGGCGTTGGGCGGCGGGGCCTTCGCAGCCGAGCCTGAGAAGGCCGCGACCGACAGGCCCCAAACCGACAGACCCTTGGGCGTGGTCGAATTGTTCACCAGCCAGGGCTGCAGTTCCTGTCCGCCGGCCGACGAGCTCTTCGCCGAGCTCGCCGGCAAGGACAACATCGTCGCGCTCGCCTACCACGTCAATTACTGGGACTATCTCGGCTGGCAGGACACGCTGAGCACCAAGGAGAACACCGAGCGCCAGTATGACTACATGCGCGCCTTCGGCAACCGTTCGGTCTATACGCCGCAAGCCGTCATCAACGGCCGCAGCCATGTCAACGGCGCCAGCCGCAAGGATGTCGACGGCGCCTTGGCCCGCATGGACAGGACCGGCGAGGGCATGCGGGTCGCCATCAAGGTGAGTCGCACCAGCGACCGCGTCATGATCGACGCGGGCGAAGCCGGCGGCGGTCCGGCGGACGCCCATGTGGTGATCGTCTATTTCGACCCGCCGCAGATGGTGAAGATCGGCCAGGGCGAGAACAGCGGCCGCAACCTGACCTACTGGAACGCCGTTTCCGACATCCAGACCGCCGGCATGTGGCACGGCAAGGCGCAGCGTTACGAATTGCCGATGACCGAGATCACCAAGAAGGGCGGTTGCGCCGTGCTGCTGCAGTCGGTCGGCAAGGACGGCATGCCCGGCCCGATACTCGGCGCCGCCTTCATCCACAAGCCCGATCGGCTTTAGCTCCCGCCTTCTAGCAATTGGCTTCTCGTCCGCTAGCGCGGACTGTTTCTCACCACAAGGCAGGGCAATCTTTAGGAGTTCGGATAGCCGGCATGCCTTGATCGGCGTGACTGATCGGGCCTCGGCTTGATTGCCAAGTGGTTCCCCCAATCCGTCGCTGCTTCGCAGCGCCACCTTTCCCCCCTCCGGAGGGAAAGGAAGGGAGCGTTGCTGGACGAGCGCTGACGGCAAAAAGCTTGGCGCCTTCCTCTACCCCGTCGATCGAGGGAGAGGTGGCTCGGCGAAGCCGAGACGGAGTGGGGGTCGACCAGCGCCGCATAAGACGATGCACGCGCCAAGCTGCCATGCACGCTATCGCCAAAGACCAGATGCTCGGAAATGTGTGCATGCCGCAGACAAGGGGAGAAGGGAAATAAAAAACCGGCGTCAGCTTGCTTCTGACGCCGGTCATTCAGGTTTTGGGATCGTCGCACCTGATTTTTCCAAGGAAAAACCGAGGTTGGTTCGATCCGACGCTGACCCGTGGGCGGGGGGCTTGGGGTTTACGAGCCGGTGCCGGACCGAACCGTCTCAGGCAACGCCGGTAAACTCGTCGGACATTGGGGCATGAGCGCGGATTATTTGTGGCGAGATTGTGGCGGGGCATCACCAATTCCAACATGTGTTTCGCAAACGTGACTGGACGTTTGGGAAACCGCGCGACCGTGCGCATGCCTGGCTGGCCCTTGCAATTCGATCCTGAAAGCGCGAACCTTGGCCGGCGCATGATTCAATCGAAGGATCGAGGCATGACCGATCACAGCAGCGGGACGGAGGATGGGGAAGCATCCGGAATATTGATCCCGTTGCACGAGGCGCGCAACGCACGCCTCGACCAGCCGGTGCGATTCGACCGGCGCGAGCTCGACCAGATCTTGAGGCTTTACGGACGCATGGTGGCGGCCAACGAATGGCGCGACTATGCCATCGACCATCTTACTGATCGCGCTGTCTTTTCCGTCTTCCGCCGGGCGAGCGAGGTGCCGCTGTTCCAGATCGTCAAGGACCCCAAGCTGGCGCGTCGGCAAGGCGCATTCGCCGTCATCGCTGCCGGCGGCCGCATCCTCAAGCGCGGCCAGGAACTCGGCCGCGTGCTCGGCGTGTTCGATGCCAAGCTGAAGGTGGTTGAGGCCTGAAGAGGAACTGGAGAATTGAAGAACTGAAGAACTGAGAAAAAAGGGCGCTTGGCGCGCCCTCTGTCTTTCTTCAGTTCCTCAGTTCTCCAGTTCCTCAGTTCCCCGCCCCGCCGCGGAACCGCCGCTCCGGCAGCGAATCCGGATCCGGCGGCAGCTCGGCACCGCCATTCAGCGACAGCTGCATGAACACCGTGTCCAGCCAGCGTCCGTGCTTGTAGCCGGATCCTTCCAGGCGCCCGGAATGACGGAAGCCGAGCTTCTCGTGCAGCCGCACCGAGGCGCTGTCGGCATGGCCGTCGCCGATCACCGCGATGATCTGGCGGAAGCCCGCCGCGCGTGCCGTTTCGATCAGCGCCCGCATCAGCAGCGAGCCCACGCCCTGCCCCTTGGCCTCGGGCGCGACGTAGACCGAATCCTCGATGACGAATCGGTAGGCGGGGCGCGGCCGGAACGGTCCGGCATAGGCATAGCCGAGCACGGCGCCGTCCTTTTCCGCCACGAGATAGGGAAAGCCGCCCGCCGTGAGATTGTCGAATCGATCGCCCATTTCGGCGCGGCTGGGCGGCTCCAGCTCATAACTTGCCGTACCGTGGACGACCGCATCGGCATAGATTTCGGTGATCCGGTCGAGGTCGGCCACGGTGGCGGCCCTGATCGCAATATCGCTCATGATCTATGCGGTTTATTTTCCTGCCTCGATAACAGCAGAGGCATGCGCAAAAGGAAAGGGCGGCCGTTGGGCCGCCCTTTCGCAACTCTATGGTCCAGCGAGACCGGGGAACCGCCCTTAGCGGCGGTCGCCCATGAACTGCAGCAGGAACATGAACAGGTTGATGAAGTCGAGATAAAGGCGCAGCGCGCCCATAATCGCCTTGCGGCCGGCGACGTCGGCGACGTCACCCTCGAAATACATCTCCTTGATCTTCTGCGTGTCGTAGGCCGTGAGGCCGGCGAAGATCAGCACGCCGATCGCCGAGATGGCGAAGGCGAGCGCCGACGACTGCAGGAAGATGTTGATCAGCATCGCGATCAGCAGGCCGATCACGCCCATGATCAGGAACGAGCCGAACGCCGACAGGTCGCGCCTGGTCGTGTAGCCGTAGAGCGACAGACCGCCGAAGGCTGCGGCCGTGGCGAAGAAGGTCTGGGTGATGCTGGTGCCGGTGTAGACGAGGAAGATCGTCGACAGCGACAGGCCGACAAGGCCGGCATAGACCCAGAACGTGGTCTGCGCCGCCGCCACGCTCATCGACTGAATGCGGAACGACAGGAACATCACCGCGGCGAGCGGCGCCAGGATGACGACCCAGCGGAAGGCGCTGGCATAGATGAGCTGGCCGAAACCGGTCAACTGGCCGTCGCCGGTGACGGCGAGATGGAAGGCGCCCCAGGCGGCAAGGCCGGTAATGAGCAGGCCAAGCCCCATGAGGTTGTAGACTTTGATCATATAGGCGCGCAGGCCCTGATCGATATCGACGCGCGCGCCGGGGGCGGCGGACGTCTGGTAGTTGCGAATGGGATCAGCCATTGGAAATCCTCTGTTGCTTCTGCCCCGTCCGGTGACAGGTCCGCTCGGATTGATCCCTGGACCAGGCGCCGCTGGCGGGGCTCCAGCATGCCTGCCGCGAAATATGATGGTTCTTGACGTCAAGAACAAGACGGTAACGGGCCGTAACGCTTTGTGAGAATGCGAAAGGCCGGTTTTTGGGCCTTCCGCCGGGCATTCTTACAAAGATTTAATCGGGCGGGCACTTGGAGCCGCGCTCGGTCAGAGGTTGCGCAGCACCGGCGCCGCCTTGTGGCCGAGTACCCGCCAGGTGCCGGCAAGGCCGATGCCGACGGTGACCGTCAGCGAAACCAGGATCGTCGCCACCGCCACCTCCGGCATGAAATGCGACGGCAGCGTCATGATATGCGCGACCACGAACCAGGCGGCGATGCCGCCGGCGGCAAGCGCGAACAGCGCCGTCGCAAGGCCGATCAGCACATATTCCAGCGAGAAGGCGGCGATCAGCGTCCGCCTTGTCGCGCCGAGCGTCTTCAGCACCACGGCGTCATGGATGCGCGCCCGGTTGCCGGCGGCCAAGGCGCCTGAGAGCACCAGCACCGAGGCGATCAGCGCCACGCCGGCAGCAGCGCGGATGGCCGTGCCCAGTTGCGCGACCAGCCGGTTGACGATGTCGAGCGCATCCTTGACGCGCACCGTGGTCACCGCCGGAAAGGCGCGGGTGACGGCGTTGAGCAGCCTCGCGTCGTCGGTCGTGGTGGCTTGCTTGTCGGTCAGCGTCGCCAGCCAGCCATGCGGCGCCCCGGCAAAGCTATTGGGCGAGAACACCATGACGAAGTTGATGCCCATCGTCTCCCATTGCACCTGGCGGAAACTGGCGATCTTCGCCGTGACGTTGCGTCCCAGCACATTGACGGTGACGGTGTCGCCTAGCTTCAGCCCGATCGCCTTGCCCTCCTCGGCCGAGAACGACACCAGCGGCTCGCCGGAATAGTCCTGCGGCCACCATGCGCCTTCGGTCAGCGTCGCGTTCTCCGGCTGCCTGGCGTCATAGGTCAGGCCGCGGTCGCCGCGCAGTACCCAGGCGCCGTCGGCCGGGATCTTCACCTTGTCGACGTCGACGCCGTTGAGCGCCATGATGCGGCCGCGCAGCATCGGCACCTTGACCAGCGTTCCACGAGGCGACTCCTTGCCGACAAGGCTGGCGAAGGCGTCGACATCGCTGCTCTGGATGTCGACGAAGAAGAAGTTCGGCGCCCGCTCAGGCAGGCTGCCGGAGATCTGCTGCCTGAGATTCCCGTCGATCAGCGCCAGCGTCACCAGAAGCGTCAGCCCGAGCCCGAGCGACAGCACCACCGAAGGCGTCAGCGCGCCGGGCCGGTGGATGTTGCCGAGCGCCAGCCTCAATGAGACCGAGCGCACGCGCGGGCTCTTTTTTGCGGCCCATTGCACCAGCACCGCCACCAGCCGCAGCACCAGAAAGGCGAAGACGGTGGCGCCGACGAAGATCGAGGCGATGCGATAGTCGTTGGCCGTAAGGATCGCTAGTGTCGCCAGCGCAACGACGATCGCGAGCGCCGCGCCCGTATAGGGCAGGCGCGGCAGGCCGCGGCTCTCGAAGCCCATTTCGCGGAACAGCGCGGTTGCCGGCACGTCGCGGGCGCGGCCGAGCGGCAGAAGCGCGAAAGCCAGCGTCACCAGCAGGCCGAACAGCGCCGCCATGGCGAGCGCGCCGGGATAAAAGCCGCCTTGCGCCGGCACCGGGATGACGGATTGCAGGAGGGCGCTCGCCACGAACGGCATCGCGGCGCCGAGGATCAGCCCAAGCACGATGCCGAGGCCCGCAATCAAAAGGATCTGCACCAGATAGACGGTGAAGACGAAGCCGCCCGAGGCGCCGAGGCTCTTGAAGGTAGCGATGACGCCGCGCTTGCCGTCGAGATAGGCGCGCACGGCGTTCGCCACGCCGACGCCGCCGACCACCAGCGCCGTCAGCCCGACCAGGGTCAGGAATTGCGAGAAACGCTCGATATTGGCCGACAGCGCGGGCGCGGCGTTGCTGCGCGTGCGGATCGACCAGCCGGCTTGCGGGAAATCCTTCGCGGCTTGAGCCTGGATATCCTTGATCCGCGTCTCGGACGTCCCGTCGGGCAGCCGCACCTTATAGGCGTTCTCGACCAGGCTGCCGGGCTGCACCAGGCCGGATGCGGCGAGGCCCTCGCGCGACATCATCAGCCGCGGCGCGAAGCCGAAACCGTCGGAGACCGCATCCGGCTCGCTGACCAGCCTGGCTCGCAACTCGAAAACGGCGCTGCCGAGCTTCAGCCGGTCGCCGATATACAGGTTGAGCCGCTCGAACAACAGGTCGGGCGCGGCGGCGCCGAACACGCCGGACCTTTCGCCGAACAATTGCTCCTTCGGCAGCGCCGGATCGGTCCCCAGCGCGCCGTAGAGCGGATAGGCGTCGTCGACCGCCTTGGCCTCGACCAACGCCTGGTCGGAGCCGTCCTCCAGCCGCGCCATCGAGCGCATGCCGGAATTGAGCGAAACCGCGCCGAGGCTCCGGATGAAGCCAAGCTCGGCATCCGAAGCGTTGCGCTGGTTGACCTGGAAACGCAGATCGCCGCCAAGCAGCGTCTGGCCCTGGTTGGCGACGCCGGCGCTGATCGCCTGCGCCACCGAATTGACGCCGCCGATCGCCGCGACGCCGAGCGCGATGCAGGCGAGAAAGATCATGAAGCCGGACAAGCCTCCGCGCATCTCGCGCAGCGAGAAGCGGATGGCGAGCTTCAATGTCCGCATCAGGCGGGTACCTTCACGGCTTTCGGCGCGTCCTCGATCCGCCCGGAGCGCATCGAGACCTGGCGCGCGCAGCGCGCGGCGAGCGCCGGATCATGCGTGACCAGCACCAGCGTCATGCCGCGTTCGGCCGCCTTGGCGAAGAGAAGATCGGCGATCTGCTTGCCCGTCGCCTGGTCGAGATTGCCGGTCGGCTCGTCGGCGATGAGGATGCGCGGCGACGGCGCCAGCGCCCGGGCGATCGCCACGCGCTGCTGCTCGCCGCCGGAAAGCTCGCCCGGATAATGCGTCACACGATCGCTCAGGCCGACCGCCGCGAGCTCGCGCGCGGCCACCCCGAACGGATCGGCATGGCCGGCGAGCTCGAGCGGCACCGCGACATTCTCCAGCGCCGTCATGTTGGGGATGAGATGGAAGGACTGGAACACGATGCCGATGTTTCGCCCCCGAAACGAAGCAATCTGGTCCTCGCTTTTGCCGTTGATCAGCTCGCCGGCGATCCGGACCGTGCCCGAATCGACCCGCTCCAGGCCGGCCAAAACCATCAGCAGCGTGGACTTGCCGGAACCCGAAGGGCCGACAATGCCTGTGGCTTGCCCGGCCACCACGTCGAGGCTCACGCCCTTCAGCACATGGACGGAGGACGCGCCCTCGCCGAGCGTCAGCGATACGTCCCTCAGCGCGATGACGGCTTCTGTCACAATAAAAGCGCCCTATATGTGGAAAAAGGAGACGGCCCGTGTCTCCTTGCTTGGGTTGTTTCGGTCATATGGGGCTCGCCGCATGGCATTCAAACATCGTTTTGCCGCAGCCCCCGTTGTTTTCGCAGCCCTCATCCTTTTCCTTGGCCTTTGCGGCGCCATTTCGTCGGCGCGCGCCGCCACCTTCACCATCGTCGGCTTCGGCGACAGCCTGATGGCGGGCTACAGCCTTGGCCCTGGCCAGGGTTTCACCGACAGGCTGCAGGCAGCCTTGAAGGCGAAGGGCCTTGATGTCACCGTGGCCAATGCCGGCGTGTCGGGCGACACCTCGAGCGGCGGGCTGGCGCGGCTCGACTGGTCGGTGCCGGACGGCACAAGGCTGGTTATCCTCGAGCTCGGCGCCAACGACATGCTGCGCGGCCTTTCACCCGACATCGCCGAGAAGAACCTCGACGCCATGCTTGGCAAGCTGAGAGAGCGCAAGATCGCGGTGCTGCTCGCCGGCATGCGTGCCGCGCCCAATCTCGGCGCCGACTACCAGAAGACGTTCGACGCCATCTATCCGCGGCTCGCCGAAAAATACGGCGTTCCGCTCTATCCGTTCTTCCTCGACGGCGTCGCCGGCCACGCCGATCTGCAGCTGGAAGACGGCCTGCATCCCAATCCGAAGGGGGTCGACATCATGGTCGACCGCATCCTCCCGGTGGTCGAGAAGGCCATCGCGGACAATGGCGGTGCGTCGTGAGACCGAAAAGTCACGCTTTCCGCTGGGGAAACTTTGTGGACAACAAACCGCTTGCCCCGCGCCTGCATCGATGATTCGCTAGGGCCGAGAGTTTCGATTCGAGGACAGGAGGCTTCACATGCCACGTCTTTTCACCGCCCTCGAAATTCCGCGTGATGCCGCTCTCTCCTTGTCCCTGCTCCGGGGCGGGCTGCCCGGAGCGCGCTGGATCGATGTCGAAAACTACCATCTGACGCTGCGCTTCATCGGCGATGTCGAAGGTCATGTCGCCGACGAGATCGCCAACGCCCTCGACAGGGTTGACCGCCCCTCTTTCCAGATGACGCTCTCCGGCGTCGGCGCCTTCGGCGGCAAGAAACCGCATGCGGTGTGGGCCGGCGTGTCCGCCTCGCCGGACCTTGTCGCGCTGCAGGGGGAAATCGACCGCATCTGCCAGCGGCTCGGCCTGCCGGCGGATCCACGCAAATTCTCGCCGCATGTGACGCTGGCGCGCCTGCGCAATGCGAGCCCGCTCGATGTCGCGCAATATCTTTCGGCGCGCGGCAATTTCGCCGCACTTCCCTTCCGCGTCGGCCGCTTCGTCCTGATGTCGTCGCGCGATTCGGTCGGCGGCGGCCCCTACATCGTCGAGGAAGCCTGGCCGCTGGTCGGCGAAACGCTGGCCTCGAGCCGCTTCGCCAGCGCCTCCGACGCCTCGCGGATCATGCGGTAGACCGCGGCGAAGGCCTCGGCGCCGTCATAATAGGGATCCGGCACGTCCGCGGCCTTTCCCGTGGCGAAGTCCAGATAAAGATGAATCCGGTCTCGCGCGGCCGACGGCGCCAGCGCCTTGAGGTCGCGCGCATTGGCCCGGTCCATGCCGAGGATCAGGTCGAAGCGCGCAAAATCCTCCGGCAGCACCTTGCGCGCCCTCTGCCCCGAAATGTCGACGCCATGCCTTGCGGCAACCGCGATCGAGCGCCGGTCCGGCTCTTGGCCGGCATGCCAGCCGCCGGTCCCGGCCGAATCGAGCAGCATAACGCGGCCCCGGCCGCGCTCGGCCCAGACGGTGCGAAACACGCCCTCGGCCAGCGGCGAGCGGCAGATGTTGCCGAGACAGACGAACAGAACGGAATTTATGGGCTTTATGCTCATGCGATATGCGCCGTTTGTGCATTTGGAAGCCCAAAACGCAAAGCAGCTTTGGGCGACTTGCATTATGGTGAGGGCCAAATTCGAGATAGCACGGGAAGTCATCATGACGAGAGAAAAACTCAGCAAGGAGGCGATCGCCGCCGCTCTGGCCGAGCTCGGCGGCTGGTCGCTCGCCGCCGACGGCGCCTCGATCAAGCGCAGCTTCGTCTTCAAGAATTTTTCCGAGGCCTTCGCCTTCATGACGCGCGTGGCACTGGCCGCGGAAAAGATGGACCATCATCCGGATTGGTCCAATGTCTACAAGACCGTAGACGTGACGCTGAACACCCATGACGCCGGCGGCGTGACGGCGCTCGACATCGAGCTTGCCAAGCGGATGAACCGGTATTTCGGGTAGGTCGTCGGGAGGCCGCCTCGACTCCGTAGCGTTGGTGGAGATGCCTTGAAATGGCGATTGGCGAAAGTCGGCGTGACGTCTGACCTCCCCCCTTGTGGGGGAGATGGCCGGCAGGCCAGAGGGGGGCGCGAAGGATCACGACCGATCTCACGGGAGTCCGATTTTCTGAGTCCAAACCCTGCCAACTCTTGCAGCGCCATGTCGCTTCCCCCACATCTTTCGCGGCGGATCGGCACGCATGGGTTGCGCGCCGCCAAGGAGCGATTGATGACGCAAGGTTCCGGTTTCGATTTCTTCGGCTTCGGCGGCAAGCTTGCCGGCGAAGGCGAGGTCCGTGAGAAGTTCTGGCGCACCGCCAAGAAGGCGGCGCGGCAGATTCCGTTCATGGACGAAGTGGTCGCCGCCTATTATTGCGCCATGGACAAGGACACGCCGCTGCGCGCCAAGGCCACCCTGCTCGGCGCGCTCGGCTATTTCGTCCTGCCGTTCGATTTCATTCCCGATTTCGTCGTCGGCCTCGGCTATACCGACGACCTTGCCGTGCTCACCGCCGCGATCGCAGCCGTCAGCGCGCATATCACGCCTGCCCACAGGCAGGCCGCCAGGGACGCGCTGGCTGATCGGAGCTGAACCCCGCTCGCTTCACGACCGAAAATCAGTGCGTGCGAAAAGACAAACTCTTGCCGTTTTCGTGGCCTCCAACTCCGCGCCGGGACAACGCGCTGACAACCACAGGCGGCAGCGCGAAAGTGGCGGTTTCCTGGGGTGAGCTCCTTTTCTTCGAGGACAATTCACCGTTTGGTAACCCTGATTAAATCAAAATGAAGCGACGGCAGGACGCCAGGCGGCCCGCCTCCGCACCATTTGGAATACGGAAAGAACGATGCGCGGATTGATTGCTACAGTTTCCAGCCTGGTCCTGGTGGCCGCCTTTGCCGCGCCGGCGCTGGCGCAGCAGGCGACCAAGATCGGCCAGCACAACGCCTGGGGCACCTACAGCTATCAGTCGCAGGCCGGCAAGGTCTGCTATGTGCTGACCGTGCCGACCGACAAGCAGCCGCCGTCGCTCGACCATGGCGACATGTTCTTCTTCGTCAGCCAGCGTCCGGGGCAGCAGGTGTCCTACGAGCCGCAGTTCATCGCCGGCTACAATTTCCAGGAAGGCTCGAAGGCCACCGTCACCATCGACAAGAAGACCTTCTCGATGTTCACCCGCGGCAAGTCGGCCTGGGTCGAGAACGCTGCCGAGGAGCCGGTGCTGATCGCCGCCATGAAGACCGGCACCGACATGAAGGTGCAGGCGAAGTCGGGCCGCGGCAACCCCACCTCCTACGTCTTTTCGCTGAAGGGCATCTCGGCCGCGCTGGCCTCGATCGCCAAGTGCAAATAGGCTGAGGCCCGTTGGCGACGGACAGCAGCATCGACCACGCCATCATGCAAATGGTGATGGACCGTTGGCAGAAAACCGCCATGGTCATCGCTAAGACCGACGAAGCGCTTCGCAAAGAAGGAGAGCAGGTCTCCTGGGATAAGATCGCTGAGCAAATAGAAGCTCTCGATGCGCGAGGTGATATCGAAAGCCAGGGAGACCTCTCCCAGTGGCGCCACAGTGAAGTTCGCCTGCCTCAAGCCAAAGCGAAAGCCCGCTGACTTTTCAAACTGGGCCTGCGCATCAGCCCTGCGCGGGAACCTCCGCCCTGCGCCGCCGGATCGCCTCGGCGATGAAGACGCGCGACAGCGCGTGGTAGAGCGGTTCGTTGGAGATGAGCCGCGCCGTGCCGTAACCCAGCATCGCCGCGCACATCAGCGCGATGACATTGTCGTGGTTGCCGGTCATTTCGAGGATGATGACGAAGGCCGTCATCGGCGCCTGCACGACGCCGGCGAAATAGCCGGCCATGCCGAGTAGCGCCGCCGTGCCGGTGGCCGTCCCAAAGACCAGGCCGAGCGTGCTGCCCAGCCCCGCGCCCACCGCCAGCGACGGCGCGAAGAGGCCGCCCGGAATGCCCGACACCATCGATAGCAGGCCGGCGGCGAATTTTTCCACGAAGAAGAAGGCCGGCAGCGGCGTGCCTTCGATCGCGCCGCGCGCCTGCGCATAGCCGGTGCCGAAGGTCAGCCCGCCGGACGCGATGCCGATCATCGCCACGGCGAGCCCGCAGATGGCCGCCACGACCAGGGCTCGCGGCAGCGGCTGCAGCGCGTTCCAGCGCCGGATGCGGCGCATGACCTTCAGCGCCAAGAGCGAGAACAGCGCGCCGACACCGCCGCCGATGATGCCGCAGGCCAGCACCAGCGGCCAGTCCGTGGCAAACGCCACCGTGTCCCTGGCGACGCCGAAATAGGTGTAGTTGCCGAGCAGCCCGAGCGAGGCGAGGCCGGCCAGGATCACCGCCGTCAGCACCAGCCCGTTGGTGCGCGCCTCATAGGCGCGGCCCATCTCCTCGATGGCGAAGACGATGCCGGCGAGCGGTGTGTTGAAGGCGGCGGCGATGCCGGCTGCGGAGCCGGCCAGGATCAGCCCGCGCGCCTGCGCCATGCCGCCCCAGCGCGCCGCCTGCAGCATCAGCGAGGCGCCGACCTGCACAGTCGGGCCCTCGCGGCCGATCGAGGCGCCGCAGGCGAGGCCGACGACGGTGAGCGCGATCTTGCCCACCACCAGCCTGAGCGACAGGATGCGGCTGCGGTCGTCCTCGTCGCGCAGATGCCGCGCCGCGATCGCCTGCGGAATGCCGCTGCCTTGCGATCCCGGAAAGAAGGAATGCGCCAGCCAGGCGCAGAGCACGAACCCAAGCGGTGTCATGACCAGGGGCAGATAGAAACGCCAGCCGTCCTCGGTCCCCGTCATGACATGGAACAGGGCTTGCGCCCGGTCGGCAAGCAGGGCGAACAGGACGCTGATCAGGCCGATCGAGATGGCACCGGCCCAGAAGACCAGGCGCGGCTGCCAGACGCGCCGCGACACCCACATGGCGTGGGAACGCCGCAGCAAACGGTACTTTCGGGATATGCCGGCCATGACGAGCCTCTTGGTGGTAGGCCCGGCCTAGCACAATGACGGAGCCGATCAACCCGCGAGGGCGAGCCTGACGCTATGCCGGCAACGTCCAGGAACGGCGCTCAAGCAGATGTGATCGGGGAGATTTGATCGGATGGCCCGCCGGCGTACCGGCCGGCGGGAGGCGGCAAGTAGGATCGGCGACGTCACATCGCCATTTTTTCACATTCGGTCTGGGCCTTCTTGGTCGTGGTGTCGATCATATAGGCCTTGCCCTTGGCGTCGGTGATCATCATCATGCAATGCTTGATCGGTTTGGCCATCTTCATCATTTCGGCGCTCATCTTGGCGTCCGGCATCATGGTGCCCATGTGACCGTCCGGCATGATCGCGGTGACCTGGCCACCCTTCATCATCGTCATGGCGCCCATCGTGTCTTCGGCGAAGGCCTGCGAGGCGCAAAGACCGGCGAGGCCGGCAATGAGTGCGAACTTGATCGAGTGCATCTGAACAACTCCCATTGTTGAGGGGCATGGTCGCCCACTTCCGGTTCGCCGACGCAGCGCGAATGGTTACGCCAACACGAATATGTGATCGGGTTTCATGGCGGCAGCCGGCCGCGTCGCGGCGACCTTCCCCCACAAGGGGGAGGAAGGCCAGCCGCATGACTCCGCCGCCAAGCTGTGCTATGCGCCGCGCTTCCTGTCCGGCCGATGCTGAAATCGGCCGCAAATCGCTTATATTGGCGCCACCATGACCGTTTCGCTTGATCTTACCGCCGAAGGCGCCCGTGACGCCTTGCGCCGCGCAGCACCGGCCGAGAAGCCGTCGCTGATCGGCCTGACCCGGGCCGAACTCGGCGAAGCCCTTGTCGGCGCCGGCATCGTGCCCGAGCGCCAGGCAAAAATGCGCGCCCAGCAGCTCTGGCACTGGATGTATGTGCGCGGCGTCTCCGACTTCGCGCATATGTTCAACATCTCCAAGGACCTGCGCGCCGAGCTCGACAAGCATTTCACCGTCGCCCGGCCGGAGATCGTTGAGGAGCAGATTTCTTCCGACGGCACGCGCAAATGGCTGTTCCGCTTTCCACCGCGCGGCGCCGGACGCCCGGTCGAGATCGAGACCGTCTACATCCCCGAGGAAGGCCGCGGCACGCTCTGCATCTCCTCGCAGGTCGGCTGCACGCTGACCTGCTCCTTCTGCCACACCGGCACGCAGAAGCTGGTGCGCAACCTCACCACCGAAGAGATTCTGGCGCAGCTGCTCACCGCGCGCGACCGCCTCGGCGACTTCCCCGACCGCGACACGCCGGACGGCGCCATCGTGCCGGCCGAGGGCCGCAAGGTGTCCAACATCGTCATGATGGGCATGGGCGAGCCGCTCTACAATTTCGAGGCGGTGAAGAAGGCGCTGCTGATCGCCTCCGACGGCGACGGCCTTTCCCTGTCGAAGCGCCGCATCACGCTGTCGACCTCCGGCGTGGTGCCCGAGATCGCCCGCACCGGCGAGGAGATCGGCGTCATGCTGGCGATCTCGCTACACGCCACCAATGACGATTTGCGCGACCTGCTGGTGCCGATCAACAAGAAATTCCCGCTCAAGGAGCTGATCGCCGCCTGCAAGGCCTATCCCGGCCTCTCCAACGCCAAGCGCATCACCTTCGAATATGTGATGCTGAAGGACGTCAACGATTCCCTCGACGACGCCAAGGCGCTGGTGAAGCTCTTGAAGGGCATTCCCGCCAAGATCAACCTGATCCCATTCAACCCCTGGCCCGGCACCAACTACCAGTGCTCGGACTGGGAGACGATCGAGAAGTTTGCCGACTACATAAACAATGCCGGCTATGCCTCGCCGATCCGCACGCCGCGCGGCCGCGACATCCTCGCCGCCTGCGGCCAGCTCAAGTCGGAATCCGAGCGCATGCGGAAAGTGGACCGGCTGGCGCTCGAAGCGATGATGATCGCGGGGCACGGCGAGGCGTGACGTTGGTACGGCACATTGGCAGGATCCTTCTCGGATTTGCTGCTGCAGTGTGTGCTACCACCATCATCGTCATGACTATCCTGAATTCCATCTTCGGTGCCGAATTCGTGTACGGCTCAAATGGAGCGTGGGGCTTTCTTGTAGTTGCCATGGTCGTTGCCGCGCTTGCTCTTCCGTGGGCCATGGTGGTCGTTTTGGCCGAAGCATATGCGCTGAAGCGATGGTATTTTTTCGCTCTCGCCGGCGGAGTTACCGCATTGCTTAACCCTTTTGGCTACTCGGGCTCGGTGCCACTTAAGCTCGAGCTTTTGGTCGTCGGGCTGTTGGGAGGAACCGTTTACTGGGCCGTCGCTGGGCGTTTCTCAGGCACCTGGCGCGCTAGACTCCTATCCGCCACCTGAACAGCGCCTTGGCCATTGACGATGCGGCGGCCGAACCCAGCGAAGCGAACTCCGCAATGAGGCGCATCATCGCCTATCTCGTCCGCTTCGCCGTCATCCTGTTCGGCTATATCGTCGGCTCGCTGGCGGCGAGCGCCTTCCTCAACGCGCTTTTCCTCGGCCATTTCGGCTATGCGCTGGAGCCCGGGCATCCGACGATCGCGCCGGCGCTTTATTTCTCGGTTCCCTTCGTGGCGCTGTTCGTCGCCTATTTCGCCTTCATGCCGGCGGCGGTCGTCATTTTGGTTGCCGAGGTGCTCGGCCGGCGCGACTGGCTGTTTTACGCGCTGGGCGGCGCGGTCGTCGCCGTCGTCTTCCTCGGCTTCGCGCACAGGATTGGCGATAGCGACTTCGACGTCACCGACAACAGCGTGAGGCTGGCGCTGATCGGTTCCGGCATGGTCGGCGGCATCTTCTACTGGCTCTTCGCCGGCCGCTGGGCCGGAAGCTGGCGCCGCGAGCCGTTGCCCGACGCGGAATCCTGAACCGATGACGAAAAATTGCGGACCGTTCCGCGGCAGATCATGCCAAAACCCACCCGGTTGAACGGGCTGCGCGTATCGAGTTCGCCCGCCACGCCGGAGCGTTTCACTGTTCCATGGAAAAGGCGAACCGCTCTATCCCTTTGTTTTTACGCAATTCCGGGCGGAAGGTTACGGCGCAGACGCCGAACTTAACCGCTCACACCTTTCCGGGAATTGCTCTGACAGAACCGTATCGACAGGAGCAGGGCCATGGCGGAAGGCGAAATGAATGGCGGCTCGGCCGCCGCCGTGACCGAACGGCTCGATCAACCGGCCGAGCGCAGTCCTTCCGGCCTCGGTGCCGGCCTGCTGTTCATCCTGTCTGTTGCCTGCGGCGTTAGCGTTGCCACCATTTACTTCCCGCAGGCGATAACGCTGCTGATTGCGTCCGATCTCAGCGTTTCCGCCGACGCGGCGGCCCTGGTCGTCACCACCGCCCAACTTGGCTATGCGCTCGGCCTTCTGCTGCTGGTGCCGCTGGGCGACCGGCTGCCGCATCGTCCGCTTGTCGCAACCTTGCTGACGCTGACGGCCGCCGCGCTTCTGATCGCCAGCCAGGCGCCGACGCTGCCGGTGCTGGCGCTCGCAAGCATGGCGACGGGCATCACCACCGTAGTGCCGCAGATCCTGCTGCCGATGGCGGCCGGGCTGGTGCCGCCGGAGCGGCGCGGGGCGGTCACCGGCACGCTGCTCAGCGGATTGCTGGCCGGCATTCTTTTGGCCCGCACTTTCGGCGGCTTTCTCGGTGAGCATCTCGGCTGGCGCGGACCCTATTTCGTCGCCGCGGCGGCGCTGTTCGTGTTCGCCGTTCTGCTCGGTCTGGTGCTGCCGAAGACGGCGCCGACATCGTCGCAGCGTTATCCTTCGCTGGTCGCGGCAGCCTTCATTCTCTTCCGCGACGAGCCGGAGCTGCGCCGCTCCTGCCTTTACCAGGCGCTCATGTTCGGCGGCTTCACCGCCGCCTGGACAAGCCTGGCCCTGCTGCTCGGCGGATCGTTATACCATCTCGGCGGCCAGGCGGTCGGACTGATCGCGCTGGTCGGCGCGGCCAGCGTGTTCTGCACGCCGATCGTCGGCCGGCTGATCGACCGCAAGGGTCCCGATTTCGTCAGCCCGCTCGCCTTTTTCACCGGCATCGCGGCAGCGATCGTCCTGCTCGGCGGCGCGCTTGGAGGAATAACAGGCCTGCTGGCGCTCACAGCGGGCATGCTGCTTCTCGATATCGCCGTGCAAAGCGGTCAAACCGCCAACCAGGCGCGTGTCTTCGCCATCCGGCCCGACGCCCGCAGCAGGCTCAACACGGCCTATATGACGTGCGTTTTCCTCGGCGGCAGCGCCGGCTCGTGGATCGGCGTCAAGATCTACGGCCATTGGGGATGGCCGGGCGTCTGCGCGCTCATCGCCGTCTCCGCGACGATCGCTCTGGCCCGGCATGCGGTGAAGTTATATCGCTGAGGCCTAGCCGACTGCCGCAAGCGCTGAGCGACAGCTACTTCGCCTGCGCGGTCAGGATCTTGAGCGCGAAGGCCGAGAACACGCCACCGAACAGATAGTCGAAGACGCGCGTGATGCGCGGACTGGCCTTCATCGCCGCCGAGAACTTCTCCGCCGCCAGCACCATCGGTACCGTCACCGGGGTCGAAAGCACGACGAACATCACGCCGAGGAAGAACAGTTTTCCCGACGCGTTGGGATCATGCGCGGAGACGAATTGCGGCAGGAAGGTCATGAAGAACAGAATGATCTTCGGGTTGAGCAGGTTGATGCCGAGCCCTGCCACCCAGCTGCGGAACAGCGAGACCTGCGGTCCCGTGCTCTTCTGCGGAGAGAACGCCGACCCCTTCGTGACCGCCTGAAAGGCCAGGAACACCAGATAGCCGGCGCCGAAAATCTTGAGCACGAAGAAGGCCATCGGCGAAGCCACGATCAGCGCCGAGATGCCGACCACCACCAGCGTGGTGTGGATCAGCGTGCCGCAGAGCGCGCCGGCCAAGGAAGCGAAGCCGGTGGCGCGGCCCTGGCTCAGCGTGCGCGAGACGAACAGCGTCATGTCCGGCCCCGGCGTGATCGCCAGGATGATGGTGGCGATGGCGAACTGGATGAGGGTTGAAGCGTCGGGGATGAAGGACATTGGTCGGCTCGGGTGGGATCGCGCAGCCCTATAACGCGGCGCTTTCCACCGCGCCAGCGTCTGTCCGGGCAAACATCTGGCCCAGCCTGCGCCATGGCCCTGCGCCCCTTCGTCTCTTGCGCCGCCCGGAACGGCCGTGATACCTCGCCCGCGAAACTTTTCCCTGCGGAACCGCCAAAATGTCCAAGATCAAGAACGTCAAGAAAGTCGTGCTCGCCTATTCCGGCGGCCTCGACACCTCCATCATCCTGAAATGGCTGCAGACCGAGCTCGGCGCCGAGGTCGTCACCTTCACGGCCGATCTCGGCCAGGGTGGCGAGCTGGAGCCGGCGCGCCGCAAGGCCGAGATGATGGGCATCAAGGACATCCGCATCGTCGATGTGCGCGAGGAGTTCGTTGCCGACTTCGTCTTCCCGATGTTCCGCGCCAACGCCGTTTATGAAGGCACCTATCTGCTTGGCACCTCGATCGCCCGGCCGCTGATCTCCAAGCATCTGGTCGAGATCGCCAGGGAAACCGGCGCCGACGCGATCGCGCATGGCGCCACCGGCAAGGGCAACGACCAGGTCCGCTTCGAGCTTTCCGCCTATGCGCTGAACCCCGATATCAAGGTCATCGCGCCGTGGCGCGACTGGTCATTCAAGTCACGCACCGATCTTTTGAACTTCGCCGAGCAGCACCAGATCCCGGTGCCGAAGGACAAGCGCGGCGACGCCCCCTTCTCGGTCGACGCCAACCTTCTGCACTCCTCCTCCGAGGGAAAGGTGCTGGAGGATCCGTGGAGCGAGCCGCCGGAATTCGTGCATCAGCGCACCGTCTCGCCGATGGACGCGCCCGATGTCGTCACCGAGATCGAGATCGAGTTCCTGAAGGGCGATCCGGTCGCGCTCAACGGCAAGAAGCTGTCGCCGGCCACGATGCTGGCGGCGCTCAACGACCTCGGCCGCGACAACGGCATCGGCCGCCTCGACCTCGTCGAGAACCGTTTCGTCGGCATGAAGTCGCGCGGCGTCTACGAGACCCCCGGCGGCAGCATCCTGATCGCCGCCCACCGGGCGATCGAGTCGATCACGCTCGACCGGGGCGCCGCGCACCTCAAGGACGAGTTCATGCCGCGCTATGCCGAGCTCATCTATAACGGCTTCTGGTTCTCGCCCGAGCGCGTCATGCTGCAGGCCATGATCGACAAGAGCCAGGAAGACGTCGAAGGCACGGTGCGGCTGAAGCTCTACAAGGGCAATGTCATCGTCACCGGCCGCAAGTCGAAGAAGACGCTTTACTCGGATGCGCTGGTCACCTTCGAAGACGACCGCGGCGCCTACGACCAGAAGGACGCCGAAGGCTTTATCCGGCTGAACGGATTGAGGCTCAGGACGCTGGCGGCAAGGAATCGCAAGGGCTGATATTTCGCCGATACGGCAGCGATCAAACGACCCGGCGGAAACGCCGGGTTTTTATTTCACAGATCTAATATAAGAAGAGTCCAGACCACTTCAGAGAAATTATCGTTTGACCTTTCCGCCGCTCTAATTAAGTTCGAGAGCGGGATGCGGGGAGTTTTGACAGTGAAAAATAGTATTTCTCTTCTGGTTGCGGCGGCACTGACCTTGATGACGTGCGGGTCCTCGCAAGCAGGCGCGAAGCAGGCGCCTGAGGCTAATTTGGACGGGTGCATCTCCGCTGTCCATTTATGGAGCATCACGTTCAAGCACGAAATCGCCTCTTTCATGGGCGTCTCGCAAGAGCGCATGCCGACCCTGTTCTGCCAGCGCATAGCCGAGGGGGTACGCGGCGGGCGGATCAGCTACTCCGACATAAACAGGCTGCAGCTCGACCAACCGACCGAAATCTGGTTGGTCATCAAGGGCAAGTCAAAGGCGGCGGCTGCGGCCACACCGCCGCCGCGGAACCCTAGATTCCGTACCTGCTCAAGTGTTTTCAGCGGCTCCTTCGAGGTTTCCGCTTCCGAGAGATGCCCTTTGGGCGGCAGCTACTCGCAATCTGCCGGAGTCCCGACAGTGATCGAGGGTAAGGCAAAGGTGGCTGCTCCAGCGCCGCGGAACTCCAAATTCCGTACCTGCAACGGCACTACCGGTACCTTCCAGATTCCCGCTTCCCGGAAATGTGCATTGAGCGGCTACGCGAATGATTGAGACTTGATGAGATCGGACCTGGTCGTTCCGGTCGTTGGTTTTGACCCTTGTCCAATCGCAAAAAGCCCGGCTCGAACCGGGCTTTTCGTTGGAATAGGCGTAAATTCAATCAGTCGGCGTCAATCGCCTCGGCGATGCGGGCGATGGCCTGCTGATAGACGCTTGCCGAGTTCCAGCCGGCGATCGCGCCCATATTGGCCTCGTAGCTCGCGCCGGCCTGCCAGCCATGACCCTTGAGGAAATTGGCGGTGGACGCCAGCGCCGTGTTGCGGTCGCGCAGGTTTCCGCTGCCCACGCCGTATTTCAGCACGTTTCCGGGCAGGAACTGGGTGTGGCCGATCTCGCCATGCATGGCGCCGACGGAGGAGGCGCTGAGCGCGCCGCGATCGACAAGCTTCAGCGCGGCGATGGCATGCGGCCTGAAATAATCCGGGCGGCGGCAGTCATAGGCCAACGTCACGATCGCCGAAACCGTGTTCTGGTTCCCCATGGACGCGCCGAAGCCGGTTTCCATGCCCCATATGGCGAGCAGCACGCCCGGCGGCACGCCATAGGTGCGCTCGATATTGGCGAACATAGCCGCGTTTGCTTTCTTCAGCGCGCGGCCCCGGGAGATGATCGCCGATGCGCCACGGCGCTGCATGAAGCTTTCCACCGAGCCGCTGAATGCCTTGTGGATCGCCCGGTCGGCGGCGATCGTCCTGGTGGCGTAGGTGGCGCCCGCCAGCGCGGACAGGCCCCTCTGACCGACACCCTCGGCTCTGGCCTCGCCGGCAAAATCCTGTTTCCAGGCGTCAAAGCCGGCGCCGTTCTTGCCACAGCTCGGAGCCGCTTCGGCGCCCGCCGCCAGCGCCAGCGTCGCCACCACCGCCGCCGCGAAAATCCTTCCCTTGGCAAAAAATGCCATGTCCTTCTCCTAGTTGCCTGAATCACGTCCCGGTTGCGAATTTGCCAGCGAAACGCCGGGTTGTCACCGCCCGCCCTGGGGACGTGGCACCCGACACCGGCGAAAGAAAGGCAATCCGCTGCGATCGGCCGTCAGGTGTGGCGGGCTTGCCTCATGAAAGAGGTTCACGTCATGATCATTGGCGCCGGTTCGAAAGCTTGTCGCAGCAAAGAGCGGGCGAAATAGCGGTGGAACGCCGGATGTCTGCCGGCGTTAGAGCCCGAGTCCACCTCCACGTTCTGACCCTGCAGGTTGATCACGCATGAAGCTGTTCGACTGTCCCAATTGCGGCCATCGCCTCTATTTCGAGAATGCCCAGTGTCTGAACTGTTCCAGTCTGGTGCTCTACGACCCAGAGCAGGCGAAGTTCGTGCTCAGCGGCGAAGGCGGCGTCCTTGCATGTGGCAATGCCGATGAATGCGCGTGCAACTGGCGCGCCGAGAACGGGCGGGCGTTCTGCCGCGCCTGCGCTCTCAACCAGGTCATTCCCGACCTTTCCATCGATGGCAACCGTCGGCGCTGGATACGGGTCGAGGCGGCGAAGAAGCGGGCCGTCTACTCTCTGCTCGCCTTTGGCCTGCCAGTCGCGCCCAAGGCGGATGCGAATGACGAAACCGGCCTGGCCTTCGACTTTCTCGCCGACCCGATCGGCGCCGGTCCGGGTGGCGAGCGCATCCTGACCGGCCATGACAACGGCCTGATAACGCTCAATGTGGCCGAGGCCGATTCCGCCGAGCGCGAAAGGCGGCGCGCCGAGATGGGGGAGAATTATCGCACCCTGCTTGGCCATTTCCGCCACGAGCTCGGCCACTACTACTGGGATCGGCTGATCCGCGACGACCCCGCTCGCCTTTCAGCCTTCCGCGCCCTCTTCGGCGACGAGCAGGCCGATTACGAGCAGGCCCTGAAAGCATACTACGCCAACGGCGCCCCGCCGGATTGGCAGCAGCGCCACATCTCCGCCTATGCCGCATCCCATCCCTGGGAGGACTGGGCAGAGACCTGGGCGCATCATCTCCACATAACCGACACGCTGGAGATGGTTCACGCCCTGAATTTTCCGCTTGGCCGTCTGGAGACCGTGGATGCCGATGCCATACCCCGCGGCGACACCGGCGGCCGCCTGCAGCCGGCGCCCGCCGATCCCGACCTGGCTCCGGAACCATTTGAAAAGATCCTGGCCCGCTGGCTGGTGTTGTCGGAGGCGTCCAACTCGATTAACCGCTGCATGGGTCTGCCAGACCTCTACCCCTTCGTGATTTCCGATGTGGCGGCGCGCAAGCTCGCCTTCGTGCACGATCTTTTGACAGGCCAGCCGAAAAAGGCCTGGAACAATTCGTGAGCACGCGAAAAGCATTTAGCCGGAACGCATAAGCCTTTGTTTCGTTTCCGAGCCTCAGAGCATGATGCTGAAAAGTGGAAACCGGTTTTCGGAAAAGATCATGCTCCAACAAAGGAGCTGGATCAGGATGACGTTTCAAGGAGACTTCATCCTGATCCAGGGAGCGTTGAAAACGGAGAGAAAACCATGAAACGCCTATTGCTTCCGACCCTTGCCGGTGCGCTGCTCACGATCTCGGGCGTCGCTTTCGCCGATACCCCCGTCAAGGCGGTGACAGACTTGAACGTCCGCGCTGGCCCCGGTCCGCAATATCCGGTCATCGGCGTACTCGCCGCCGGCCAGTCGACCACGCTCAATGGCTGTATCCAAGGCAGCAAATGGTGCACGATTGCCGAGGCTGACGGCAAAGGCTGGGTCTATTCCGACTATGTGACGGGCGATTTCGGCGGCAGCCGTGTCGTCGTGACCCGCCGCCCGGCCAATGCCGAGATCGCCGTCGTCTCCCCGCCGACCGATGATCTCTACACCACAGGCAGCTACACCGGCACCATCGTCTCCAACGATGACGCCATCGAATCCATCGGCAGACCGCCGGCCGAGGTCGGCACCTATGTCACCACGCACCGGGTCGATCCAGTCTATCTCGAAGGCGAAGTGGTGACCGGCGCCACGTTGCCCGACACCGTCGAGCTGCGCGAAATCCCGGATTACCGGTATCGCTACGTCTATGTGAACAACCAGCCGGCGCTGGTCGATCCGGGCACGAGGCGCATTGTCTATGTGATGCGCTGATCGGGGCTTGATCACTGTCAGAACAGCGGCCGCCAGCGATGGCGGCCGTTTTTGTTTGCGTGGTGGTGGCTCACGCTTACGTCTGTACAATACCGTACGTTCGGGATTGGCGGAACCCTCCGAACTTCGTCGCGAAGACCCTAGGATCCTGTGTGTTGGTTTCGGTGTATGGTTGAAGTGGGAAGGAGACCGAGTGGATCCTGGTCGTCCTTTCGGACAGGCCGTGGCATGGCCCGGTCCCTTCCCACCGGTGAACCATCAACCTGAACAGTTGCACGGGGCTGTTCGAAGCAGACCCCGCACC
>NZ_SADP02001094.1:0-295 GCF_004010375.2 Mesorhizobium sp. M2E.F.Ca.ET.209.01.1.1
GGCGCCCAGTGGCAGGGAGAGAATTTTGCACAGTAAATGAAGGGTTAATCGCTCGCCGGCAGCTGAAACGAAGGCGCGGCGCGACAGGAGGCCCTGAATGGCTGGCCGCAAAATCAAACGCTAGAGCAATTCCAGTGTGAGCGGTTTTCCGCCCGAATTGCGTAAAAACAAGGAGATAGTGCGTTTCGCCGTTTCCGTGAAACGGTGAAGCGCACTACCGGCTGCCAAGGGCCGCGCGCAGAAGGCTGATGATAGCCGTGGCCTTCATAGCGGGGCGCCGAACTACGAGTGCGGG
>NZ_SADP02001095.1:0-295 GCF_004010375.2 Mesorhizobium sp. M2E.F.Ca.ET.209.01.1.1
TGCCGGCCGACGGCATTTCGATCTTGCCCATGAGCTCTTCCACATCCTGACGTGGGAGAAGATGCCGCCCGAGCACATCGAGGAGGCAAGGCCGATAAGGCGCAACCGCGTCGAGCAACTGGCCGATAATTTTGCGTCCGCTTTGTTGATGCCGTCGGCCGTTCTGGACCGGTTCGGCGATTGGACGCATCTGACCGAAAAAGCTCTGGTTGACCGCCTCAATAGGGTCGCTGGCGAGTTGCTGGTGACCTCGCAGGCCTTGCGTTGGCGGCTGTTCGGCATGGGTCGCCTGAGC
>NZ_SADP02001096.1:0-295 GCF_004010375.2 Mesorhizobium sp. M2E.F.Ca.ET.209.01.1.1
GTGCGATGCGCGGAAAATCGGCCGGCTTGATGCCGATATCGGCGCGGTCGGCGTTGCTCATCGCATTCAGAAGCGCGAGCGCAGCGCGGTAACGCTGCTGTTCCTGCGGGCGCGGCCGCGCGAACATTTCGGTGAAGAACCCCATTTCCCAGGCCCCTTATTTGCCCTCCACACGGCCAGCATATAGGTGATTTGTTACGATTGTGCAGTGCAGCAATTGCATGGCAGCCATGCTTTTCAATTTTTTTCGCCACAATCGATTTTTTTTGAAACTTTTGCGGAAGCTCGACCGTAT
>NZ_SADP02001097.1:0-295 GCF_004010375.2 Mesorhizobium sp. M2E.F.Ca.ET.209.01.1.1
TTTGCCGTCAGACAACCGGCGCTTGATCACCTGAAACCTGTCTGGATCGGATTTGCTGATCCCGACGTAAATCTCGTTGCCATCGACATCGACCGCCATGTCGCCATGCCCGGGCCGATGATGCTGTAGCCACTGCTGGCCCGGAGTGCCGTCGGTCGAAAAAATAAACGCCTGGTCGGTGCCATCTGCCAGTCCCTGCATGCAGAGAATATTTTTGCCCAGAGGAGAAATCGAACAGCTGTCATTTTTCCCTGCAATCTTCCCAAGTGCGATATCCTCCACCTTGCTATGCGTT
>NZ_SADP02001098.1:0-295 GCF_004010375.2 Mesorhizobium sp. M2E.F.Ca.ET.209.01.1.1
CTACGATCTTGGCGAAACCGGCGAGGTGCTCCGGCTCTATGACGGGCCGATCTATGGAAAACGCTCGACATTGGCGCTCAATATGGTCGACGCCTCGGCGATCCTGTGGCGTCTCCATCTCGGCGGCGTCGATGTCGGCGACCGCTGGGCGGCGCTCGCCGCCAACTGGATCCCGAAAGCCGCCGCCGGCAACTACGCCTTCAACGACGCCCATGCGATGATGGCCTTTGTCGGCGCCGGGCTGGAAGCGCCGGCGAAAACGCTGATCGAGGTGCAGCGTGAGGCGATGCGCGGC
>NZ_SADP02001099.1:0-295 GCF_004010375.2 Mesorhizobium sp. M2E.F.Ca.ET.209.01.1.1
CGCGTGACGGCGGCCGCTCTCTCAGCCTGGCCGCGCTCCGGGGCAAGCCCGTTGTACTGTACTTCTATCCGCAGGACGACACCACGAGTTGCACCCATGAGGCGATCGACTTCTCGCAGTTGAAACCGGAGTTCGAGAAGGCCGGCGCCGTGGTGATCGGGCTGTCACCGGATAGCGTAAAGAAACACGACAAATTCAAGGCAAAACACGCTCTCACCGTCGATCTGGTCGCCGACGAGGAGCGAAAAGTCATCGAGGCCTACCATCTGTGGGTCGAGAAGACGATGTACGGACG
>NZ_SADP02001100.1:0-295 GCF_004010375.2 Mesorhizobium sp. M2E.F.Ca.ET.209.01.1.1
TTTTCATTATTTGCTCCGCTTTGCCTTGCGGCCGAAAAGATCGTTCTGAGACGAAAAATCGTTTTACTATAATCAAATTTGGTTCGCTAGGGGCGGACGACACTGCGGGATGCGTCTGGGCCACCTTCCCTTGCCGCTGGGCGGCAACAAGCTACCGCGAGAAGGGCTCTTCGGTGCGCAGAATCCTTGGGAATCGGCGTTGGCGAACCGCAAATGAGGGACCTAATGCACTCGACGCAAATGCCGGTGCGCACGTTACCCAGTTTTGCTCCTTTCGTTCCACCGCAACCGGGAT
>NZ_SADP02001101.1:0-295 GCF_004010375.2 Mesorhizobium sp. M2E.F.Ca.ET.209.01.1.1
CCCGCAACGAGATCATTTCCGTGCTTGGCCCGGTCGACGAGGCTGTGATCGCCGACATCGCGCTCACCGGCGCCAGCCTCGAGGAGCTGCGCGAGGCTTTCGCCTGGATCGGCGCCGACGAGGCGCTGATCAACGAGGGCCGTGCGATGCCCAGCGCCAGGGTGACGAAGCTGATCGATATCCTCGAGCCGCCCGAAGACGTTCCGCAGGTGCCGGGTGGGATGGAGTAGGGCCTCTCCTTCTCTTCCTCCTGGTAGGTGCTTCTCCCTACTTGCCCCTGCGACATTTCCCGGCA
>NZ_SADP02001102.1:0-295 GCF_004010375.2 Mesorhizobium sp. M2E.F.Ca.ET.209.01.1.1
GCCGCTCGCCGGGCAGGAGGCGGTCCTGCCGGTGCCGCGCTCGGTTCTGCACACCCATGCCAGCCCGCGCTCGGCGGTGGGCTTCCTAATCCATGCGGCCGAGATCGACGGCGATAAGGTCGGACCACGCCGCAACCTCACCATGCCTGGCGTCGCCGTCACCGTCGGCGAGCAGATCGAGGCGCTGGAGCGCATCGCCGGCGCTCAGGTCGCGAAGCGGATCCGCGAGCAGCCTGACGAGACGATCTGGGCGATCGTCAAAGGCTGGCCGACGCGCTTCGAGGCGAGGCGGGCG
>NZ_SADP02001103.1:0-295 GCF_004010375.2 Mesorhizobium sp. M2E.F.Ca.ET.209.01.1.1
GTCGGCCATGAAGCGCATGGCACTGGTAAGATTGGCGATGGCGCTGGTTTCGGTGATCTCCAGGCAGATCATGGCCGGCGAAATGCCATGGACGAGGAACTGCTCGCGCAGGAAGCCGAGAAACGTCTCGTCGCCGAACGTCGCTCCGGAAAGATTGATGGCGCATGTGGCAATCGGCGGCATGCGCTGATCGGCTTGCCGCGCCGCCAGGATGCGGAATGTATTGCGCACCACCCAACGGTCGATCGACGGCATCAGGCCGTAGCGCTCGGCGGCGGGAATGAAGCTCTGCGGG
>NZ_SADP02000108.1:0-543 GCF_004010375.2 Mesorhizobium sp. M2E.F.Ca.ET.209.01.1.1
CGAACGGGTTGCTATAGGTAATGGGCGCCGGCGTGTGGAAGGCCCCGGGCAGCAGCGGCTCGTAGTTGCGGCGGAAGTTGGCATTGCCGTTGACGGACGCGCCGCCGAAATGCGTGCCGTGATAGCCCTTCTTCAGCGCCAGGAATTTCGTGCGGTCGCCCTGGCCGCGGATCTTCCAGTACTGCCGCGCGAGCCGCAGCGCCGTCTCGACCGAGTCCGAACCGCCCGAGGTGAAGAAGGCACGCAACATGCCTTCCGGCGCGAACCATTCGGTGAGCTCATAGGCGAGCTCCATCGACGGTCCGGTCGATGTGCCGCGAAAACCGGAATAATAGGGGAGCGCATCGAGCTGCGCTACCATCGCCTGCTTGATCGGATCGCAGCTGTAGCCGAGGTTGACGTTCCACAAGCCGCCGACGGCGTCGAGCACGGTGCGGCCCTCGGCATCGGTCACCGACACGCCTTCGCCCTTCATGATGATCTTCGGCGGGCTCGCCCGCATTTCGGCCGGAGGCCCCATCGGGTGCCCGACGGGCTTGGCGT
>NZ_SADP02001104.1:0-295 GCF_004010375.2 Mesorhizobium sp. M2E.F.Ca.ET.209.01.1.1
GGCGCCGGCGCCCATCGTCACGGTGGTCGTGCCGACGCTGACATCGGCATTGGTGAATGAGAAGTTGATGCCGGCCACGTTGGCGGCGGAGCCCAGCGTGACCTGGGTCGTGCCGAAGGTGACTGAACCGGCAGTGTTGGCGATGGCGATGCCGGGGCCGGCGCCCGTCACCGTGACCGCTCCGAAGGTTGCCGATGCGGTGCTGTCGACACTGCCAGCAACCAGGCAGGTGCTCGCGACATTGGTGATCGACAGCGGAGCGGTAACGGTCAACGTGGCGGTGCCGATGAGGGCG
>NZ_SADP02001105.1:0-295 GCF_004010375.2 Mesorhizobium sp. M2E.F.Ca.ET.209.01.1.1
GCTTTCAGCGAATCCCCCGATGCCAATGTCATCGTGTCGTAATTGTTGAGATAGTCGGCCGCGCAGCCTGAAAGCAGCCCGGAGCCGAGTAGAACGAGCAGGAGCTTATTTCTTGACATAGACCAGCTTGTCCTTCGATTTCACATCCAGCATGTGGCCATAGGGGCCGGTGACACCGTCGCCATGCTCATACTTCCTGATCATGTCCTTGCTGACTTCGAGCTGGCCGAGCAGCATGAGTTCCGGGTCGTTGGCGGGCCGCGTCTTGTCGAATGGCGTTGCCAGTTGCTCGCCG
>NZ_SADP02001106.1:0-295 GCF_004010375.2 Mesorhizobium sp. M2E.F.Ca.ET.209.01.1.1
GGTCCAGCTCGGCACCGGCCACCAGCAGGAACATCAGCACGCCCAGCTGGCTGAGCATGCCCAGCGGGCCCAGCGAACTGGCCGGGAACAGCGCACCCTGCAGCTGCGGCAGCAGGCTGCCGAGCACCAGCGCCCCCATCATCAGGCCGGCCGCCATCTCGCCGATCACCGCCGGCTGCCCCAGACGCTTGAGCAGCGCCCCCGCGCCCTTGGCCACCAGCAGCAGCACCAGCAGCTGCAGCAGGAACAGGCCCAGCGGTGACGCCAGGTGCTGCGCCCAGCTGCCTTCGGTGGC